>NZ_JAJNOE010000009.1:0-158573 GCF_027854445.1 Aeromonas sp. PI_26 | reverse complement strand
CTTAACGGTGGTATGAAGTTGAGTGATAACAGCCTGACTGTTGTGCGCAATAACGCTGTACCGAATGGCGTTGACAGTAACGAGTTGCAAGTGGCGGTAGTCGATGCGGCGGGCAATCCGAAAGCCGGTGTGACCGTCGAGTGGACCACCAGTGCCGGTAGCCTCTCAGGAGCAACCAGTGTCACTGATGTGAACGGTATCGCCCGCATCGAGGTGAGCCATACCGAGATTGCCAGCGTCACTGTGACCGCGTCCCTGTTGGGCGCCAGTCAACAGGCTGATGTGAACTTTGCTGCCGGACAGATCGCCAGCGATGGCGTGCGAGTGACCGACCAGAGCGGTAACGAAGTCCCTGCTGATGCACCGGTGGGCACCATCCTCTACGCCCAGGTTCGCCTGGAAGGAGAGGCAGATGCACAAACTGGACGGGGCAACGAACAACTGACTGACGGTACGCGGCTGACCTACCAGTGGCAGCGCACCAAGGATGGCGTGAACTGGACCGATATCGGCACCCAGGATCGCTACACCACGACCGGGGCGGATCAGGGTTACACCTTCCGTGTCCACGTCACCACACAGTGACGGCCAAGAGACGAAGGTCTCGTCAACCGTCTTGTACTAAATAGGTTGCCCATCGGCTGATGGGCAACCAACACCAAGTAGTAATTAACAGGAAAAAGTAAATGAACCATATCAACAAGTTTGGCCGCAAGCGCCCTGCAATCCGTCGTTCTACCCTGGCAGCTGGCCTGCTGGCCGCGCTGTTGAGCAATGGCGCTGCCGCACTGGTCTCAACCAACAGCGCAGGCCCCATTCACGGCCGTCAAATCACCGTCGTAGCTGCTCCCCAAATAGAGGGCTTGGGCGTAGTCGGTGTGCCGGTCACGCTGCCATCAGTTCCCGGTACTGCCGATGCGGACGGTGATGCCCTGGCCGACTGGTACTACGTATGGCAACTGGACGGCGTTGACGTCGGCACCGAACAGCTCGCTGGCAGCATTGATGCGATCCCGTCCTACACCCCGTCCGCTGCCGATGCGGGCAAGAAGCTAACCCTCAAACTGCGTGCCGTAGCGGACGAGCGCAGTTTCCCGGTGGCCACCCGTTATTCAGAAGAGAGCCTCTCCAACGTTATCACCATTGCTGCCGGTGAGCTGGAGATTGGTGGTGAAGGCCCGATCGACCCGAATCCGGAGATCCCGGGCTCTATCGCTATCGATGCTAACGGTAACGGCCATGGCCCCGAGAACCAGGAGATCAAGGTCGATATCGGTTCTTCCGTCACTAACAACAACGCTGGTGGCGAGCTGGAGTGGAGCCTGGGTGGTGCAGACAGTGGCCAGTTCTCCATCGATGAAAATGGCGTGTTGACCCTGAAACCGCAGGATGCCGAAAACCCGCTTGATAGCGATGGCAACGGTACCTATGTGGTGGAAGTCACAGTGAAGGATCCGGTAACAGGTGCAGAAGACAGCATCACCATCACCATCACAGTTGACAACGTGGTTGAGCAGGCCACCGCCGTCAAGGTAGTGGATGCCGCTGGTGCAGAGATCACCGGTAACCCGGTCGTCGGCGATGTGCTGCACTCCGAAGTGACCCTGGATGACGGTGCTGGCGCCAAGCGTGACCGTACTGACGCCACCTACCAGTGGCAGCGCCGCAATACCGTCACCGATGGTGAGTGGGAAGATGTGGCTGGTGCCGAAAGCGCAACTTATACTCTGACTGGTGCAGATCAAGGTTACGAGTTCCGCGTGGATGCTAACGGCAAGTAATCGCTAGCTACACATAAATACCCAGTGAGGCCTGTGAAAACAGGCCTCACTACATGAATAAACAACAAACCTCATATTTTTTATCGAGACAATCGTATAAGACATATATGAAGAGGGTCAGAAAATGAGTCATCGATTAGCACTGAAAACCAGCGCACCTTTTTGGTTGCCATTAACCTTGGTCGCTTCAGGGATCTATTTATCATTGAGCCAAATGGTAGTCGCAGCGGAAAGCGGTAGTACGCTTCCAGTTTATGGTCATCAGGTCACCCTGGAAGGCACCCCCACAATCACGGCCGGCGACACAGATATCACGGTATCAGCATTGCCTGCGGTAAAAGATGCAGATAATGATGCGCATATCGGCTGGTCTTACGTATGGGAGGTAGACGGTGCGGGTACAGAGCAGACCACTAACAATCCTACGACCATTCCGGCATATACACCGTCAGCAGGTATGGAAGGTAAACAGCTCCAACTTAAGGTCAAGGGCTTAACCGAGGCGCGTAGCTTCCCTAGCGAAACGGCCATATCTACGGTTGCTGCATCCAATATCCTAACGATTCCATTTTCAACTACGGCTATTCCTGCTGCTAGCAGTTGGTTAACCGGTAAGGCGGTACTTGGAACTAAGAACATAAATGGCATCCCCTTAACTATTACAGGAACAGCATTCGACGGACCATATCCAGCTGAAAAATTTTGCCGTGGCTACGTGACCCCTCCAGGCCTTGCATCAGGTGCTAGCGCAACGCTATCTTTTGACAAGCCAGTAACAAATGTCAAAGTATTTGTTATGTCACTCGATGCAGACGAAAGATTTACAGCAAGTATTAATAATGGCTCCGCCCCAGTAGTTAGTGTTTTCCCTGGCACTTCAGGGTGGCGTGTTAATGAACCGGGGTACTCTGCAGATAAATGCGGTCCACCGCTCAAAATTGGATATGGAAATGTGTTGCGTGGTGATACGTTAGGTAGCGTTAGTTTTTATGCTACTATAGGATCAAAAGACCAATATTATACTCAGTTAAGTATTAATACTACTCAGGTTAGTGGATTGTACTACTATATTAGTTATGACCATGTATCTATAAAAGAGTAGCTTGTAAGGGTAAGGGGGTATACGGGACGATAAATAACATCGTTTTTTTCCATAACCCCCTTAGATTGATCAATATTCATTTTAAACTAGCATTAGTTTGTTTTGTAATTAAATATACGGTGTGCGGAGTTTTTTTACCCATGTTAATTGATTTATGCTAGATGTATGCTCTGATTGAATATTAGCATCGAGTTTTAACGTTCGATAAGCTGTAGTTCTATGATTAAAAATGTCACTTATCCCATTTTTATTGCTTGTGATATGACGGTAGCACTATATTTGACATGTGGTTTTTTTGTTGTTTTTTTAGAGTGATTTTTATAGGTTTGATATTTGGTAATGCCGTCAATCAGTTGAAATGGTGTCTTTCTATAAAGGCTCCAATCACTTTCTCGTGGAGCTCAATGGAACGAGAGAAGCAGATGGTCTTGCGAGCCAATCGCTTGATGCGCGTTCTGAGCGTCAGGTTGTTACGCTCGATACGCTGGGTGAATATCTTACCGGTCAGATGCATCTCGCTCGGCACCTCTCTGGCATAGCTTCCCCAGTCATCAGTGGTGATAAAGCCTATCTGGAACGAAGAAAGCAGGCTCAGCAAGCGACGGCATGTCTCATCATTGCGTGGGCCAAAGGTATAGGCCACGACTCGTTTTCTCTTGGTATCAAAGGCATACCAAAGCCAATGTCGATGCTATTTATTGCCAACATAGGCCCATTGTTCATCAAGTTCACCGATAAGCGTCACGTCATCGAGCACCACCTTTTCGGAGGTTACTTGCCTTGGGGTGAGTTTTTTAGGGCGCGTATGACAGTGTTGATGCCAGTCTTCAGAACGCGAGCAGTATCACGAACACCTGAGCCGTTGAACGTCATATCAACAATCTTGTCTTTGACGCCAGACTTGCAGGCTTCATAGGTGTAGGTGAGCTGAAACACGTGCGGACAGACGGGGCAACGATAGCGAACATGGCCGGCAGGGGTCTTCCCATGGCGATATACGTGGTCAGAGTTGCAGCGAGGGCAGTGAACGGTGATGGATGCCATGAAGCTATGAGTCTCAAAGGCACCCATCATACCAGCTCAACCGCTCGGAGGTATTACCCCAAATCAACCATAGCCCCAGCCCCAAGTGACCGTTACTCTCGGGGCTTTCTGACAGGCAGACCTGGGGTATTGAGTTTGTTTATGGCTGACATACGCCATTACCTCTCCCGCTTGGCCGTTGTAGTTACGCAGACTGACTTTCCCCGCCAACAACTGTTTGAACCGATACATAGCCCTCTCTGCCAGTGAGCGACGGTGTTACCCCGATATCCTCTTCCACTGTGCCAGCGCATCCTTGCGCATCACCAGCACCGACCGCATCAACGATTCAGAATTCACCTACATACTGTCGTAAAAAAAACTGAAATAATGCCCACGTATTTAATTCGCGATGGATGGTAAACGATAATTAACTGCTCAAGTTTTGTCTTTGTAATACAAACTCTATGTACTGAAAGATGTGTTTCTGTATAGCGGCCATTATTGGTATAGCCCTCAATACAAAGAGAATACGCGAATTCTGATATTGTTTTGCAAAGTCCACCATTGGATAAAATTAATATGCGTAACTGATTTTCTTGACGCAGATTTTGGATTATTAAATTTAGCAGGCGTTGTCAGCCTTTGCGGAAGTGTTTGACCATACATAATGTTCATCGGCATTTTTTGTTTTTGATGTCGTAAATGGAAAAAAAGTTTTGATGGTATCGCGGAACGTGACCTGCATAAGCTAGCAAGGAATATATAAATGCTTTTAGGTGAGGAGGACCACTGATAGTTACATCGTAATAGACTTCTCAGAAGAGAATATTATAGGTGTGATAAAAATACACTAAGTGGCATTAACTTCATTGATTGCTGGTTTTGTGTAAATAATATTTTTGTTGATAATTTAAAAATGGTAAGTAATGATGCTAAATAAATTCAAAACCTCTATGATCATCATGCATTGGCTTGTCGCAGTTCTGATGGTATTGGTTATCCTGCTGGCCTGCTTCTATTGGTCTATTAAGACTTTCCAGTTGCCCTTTGACAAAGACACTGTGTTTGCCGCTTTTATCGGCCATGAAACGGTCGGTTTCTTTTTACTGTTGGCGACCCTGGTGCGGATCTGCAATACCCGACTGCACCGCGCCCAGAGACCCCATTCAATCAATGTGGAACACCCGCTCAAGCATGCTCTTGAGCAGGCTGTGCACCTGTTCCTGCAGTATGGGGTGATTATTCTGACCCTGTTGGGGTGGGCCACCGCCAATGCCAAAGGATATGAGTTGCGCCTGTTCTGGCAAGAGTGGCTGACCCTGCCCAACCTCGTCGAGTTGGGTGATCCCAAACAAGCGGCCACGAACAGCACCTACCAGATCTTGTTGCAGTGCCACAGTGTGCTGGCCTTTGCCATGATCGCCGTGGTGCTGCTGCATATCACAGCGGTGATGGTGCACCGGCTCAAAGGGCACAATCTCTTGGCCAGAATGTCATTACGCTAGGCGTTGTATAACGGTCGGCAGGGATAATCAGCCTGCCGACTTGCCCACGGTTTGATAATGTTCTAGCTTATAATCAATAACTTACTGACTTAATCATTGGCTTGATAGAGGAATCACATGGCAACAATCATGATTGTGGATGACCATCCGGCCATCAGAATGGCCGTCGGCATTCTGTTAAAAAATAAGGGCCACCAGATCTCGGGTGAATTTGATAATGGTATCGATGCCCTGGCCCAGATCCGCCAGCAAGCGCCCGATATCCTGGTGCTCGATATCAATATTCCCCGTATCGATGGCTTTGATGTTATCAAGCGTTGCCACGAGCTGGCCATGCCACCAAGAATTATCGTGTTAAGTGCCCATGACAGCGATCACGTCAAAACCCGCTGTGTTCAACTGGGTGTCTCTGCCTTTGTCTCCAAGCTTGATGACCTCACCAAGCTCTCTTCCGTGGTAGAGCAGGTGCTGGCTGGCTACGTGCTATTTGACCATGCCCTCCGTTTTGATGCTGCCAGCAAGTCAGATATCGACAGTGCCGAGGTGTTGAAGACGCTCTCTATGCGTGAGATGAGTGTGCTGATGGCGCTGGCAAGAGGTGATAATAATAAGAAAATCGCCAACGATCTGGTATTAAGTGAAAAAACCATCAGCACTTATAAAACAAGGCTGATGACCAAGTTGCAGCTCAACAATATTGTCGATCTGCTTAACTTTGCCAAACGCCATAATCTGGTCTGAGCTATGAAAAACATTCTGACACTGTTTTTTTTTATCACTTGTTCCGCCGTTGTTGCTTCGGAAACAACGGATCAGAGCGTAATTCCAATCTTTTCCCGTGAGCCGGCCCCCGTCAGTCGAACCGCTAGCCCCTTTAATACCGCCGAGCAGGCGTGGTTACACAATAAAAAGCAGTTGGTGTTGGCTGTGCCTGCCCCCGACAATCCACCGCTCGATATCTCCCTAATGTCAGGTGACTATGAGGGGGTTACTGCAGACATCGTGGGGCTGCTCTCTGCCACCTTGGGCATCCCTGTCATCGCCAAGCGCTATGAGACACGCTCAGTAGCGCTGCAGGCAATCAGGCGTGGTGAGGTGGATTTTATTGGTGCCGCAAACACCTACGAATCTTTTCAGGGTTTTTTACTCACCAAACCCTATATTAGCGATACCCCGGTGCTCTTTATTCGCCAGGGAATAGAGGTAGATGACGTTGAATCAGTTGCGGTGCCACAAGATTACCTGCCAGATGAGTTTTTCAACTCCTTGTTCAGTGATAAAAAAGTCATTCATTACTCAGGACGTTACAGTGCCTTGGCCAGTGTCGCCTACAAAAGAAATGACGCAGTTTTGATCGACTTGTTATCTGGGAACTTTTTAGTCAACAAATTCTATCTGGAGAATGTTGAATTCGGAAAAACGATACCATTCAACTCTTACGGTTTCTCATTTGCCCTCTCTCCTGAAAACAAACTCCTCCAGCAATTAATAAACAAAGCCATCGACACCATCCCGGCTACATCCATCAACGCCATTTATCAACGCTGGGCTGGAGGTGGAGTTTCACTGGTTGGCGAGTCGCTCAATCTGACCGCGGCCCAAAAGACATTTCTGGCACAAAAGAAAGAGATAACCCTGGCAGTCAATGACCGGATCCCGCCGATGGGATTCGTCGATCAGGATGGCTATTTTCGAGGGATCTTGGCTGATCTGATACAAACGATTCGGCTACGGCTCGGGATTAATGTCAAGTTGGCAGTCATGAATGACTTGCGTCATCAATTGGATGCGGTGCAATCTGGTGATGCAGATGTGACCATTGCCAGCCCCAATAGAAAATACAGCCAGCCATTGGTTTTTAGCAGAGCTTTTGTATTGGATCCGTTGGTTTATGTGATCAGAAAGGAAAATTATGATAAATATTCAGATGTTGAGAGTGTGCTGAAGGATGGCCCGTTAGCCTTGGTAAAGAGTACCGTAGCGGAGAAATTGGTTGAAGAGTACCAGTCTGATAATCTGAAAGTCACCTATTTTGACAAGTACGATAATGCATTGGCATGCGTTGCCAATCTGTTGTGTAATGCTGCTATTGTGCCATTGAGGCCTGCTCAATATTTCATCAATAGTAATCATACCGATTCACTTGCTGTGGGGGGGGAACTTTATGACTCTCAGCCGGTGGCTGCAGCCTTTACAACACGGCCAGAGAATCGTGAGCTGATTGAAATATTGGATAAGGTCATTGCATCAATTCCGCCAGATGAACTGGAAGTATTATCCAGTCGTTGGCGAGTTAGTGCCAAGCAAGATATATTGACCTTGAATGATGTGTTTCATCAATTCTGGCTGGAGATCGTTGCGGCAACCGTCACGCTATTGATAGTGGTATCATGGGCATTGATCTTGCGCCGCCAAAACAATGAAAGAAAGCGTGCTCAATTGGCGCTAAAGCAACAGCTTAAATTCATGGACGATCTGGTTGACAGTATTCCGCATCCTGTATTCGCCCGAGATAAAGATAACAACTTTATACTATGTAATAAAAGCTACTGTAGCTTTGTCGGGGTTGAAAAAGAGCGCATGTTAGGCACAAATATTGCCAACCTGCCGATATCGGAACAATCACAAGAAGATCTTCGAGAGATTTACCGTAAGCTTCATGAAAATGGGGTTAGTTATAATAATGATCACTTATTGAAACTTGCGGATGGTCGAGCCTTTCATGTTTATTATTGGTTGCATATCTATCATGATCTATCCGATGAAGTCAGTGGTATTATTGGTGGTTGGCTAGATATCAGTGAACGTCATCGCTTGATGGAGGAGTTGGCAGAAGCCTCACAACGTGCAGAATATGCTAATAGAGCCAAGACAACATTTCTGGCGACCATGAGTCATGAAATTCGCACCCCGATGAATGCAATTATTGGTTTACTTGAATTGACCCTTCGTAAAGGTGGTATTAGTGCACAGGCGAATGATTCAATCGAAATAGCACTCAAGTCTTCGAAAGAGTTGCTGGGATTGATTGGGGATATCCTTGACGTATCCAAAATTGAATCAGGCAAGCTTGAGTTATCTCCTGCTCCTCATAATATTGCTGAACTTAGCCGCTCAGTCATTAATGTTTTCACAGCGAATGCACGAGAAAAGGGGCTTTACCTCACATGTTCCATCGATGATGAACAGACGGTTTTGATCGACTCGATGCGTTACAAACAGATCATATCAAACTTGATCAGCAATGCGATTAAGTTCACCCATAGAGGGGGCGTTGATCTTGCTCTTACACTCTTAAGCGAGGGTGACGAGTGCGTGGTGACGATAAATGTTACGGATACCGGGATAGGGATAAGCCAGGATGATCAAACTCGCTTGTTTCAACCTTTCAGTCAGGTAGAACAGTCTCAAGATGAGTATCGTTCTGGTACTGGGCTCGGTTTGATGATTTGTCGTACCCTGTGCGAAATGATGGGGGGCCGTCTCGAACTGATGAGTGAGCCGGGTCAAGGTACAAGGGTTCTGATATCACTTCGGTTACCAATCGTTGTCAGTTCGGCTATGGTGCGGCCATCACTCCCGACGTTGAGTGACCTATCAGCTATTGCCACCCGGAGCAGTCGAATTCTGATTATCGATGATCATCCAACTAATCGATTGTTGGTGAATCAACAACTGACCTTTTTAGGACACGAGGTTACGATGGCGGAGTCCGGTCGGGATGCCTTGGAGCAGTTAGTGGATCAACGCTTCGATTTCATTATTACCGATTTTAATATGCCGGATATTAATGGCCTTGATTTTACTGAGCGCTATCGTCAGCAAGAGCGAGACGAGCAACGAGAACGGACTGTTATTATTGGGCTGACCGCCGATGCGAGACAAGAGCAGATCCAGCATGCGATCGAAGTAGGCATGGATGATTGTTTATTCAAGCCTGTCAGTCTGGATCAGATTCGAGATTGTCTTGCCAAGCATGATCCACGACCATCGGGTAATGATGCACAAGTGACGACTAGTGCAGCAATAGCTGAACGGATTGACCAGGTGCTTGGGGGATTAGCAGCCGGAAACACCCAGTTTATGTTGCCTTTGTTACAAGAGTTCTTGAAGGCAACGGATGAAGATATCGCGATGTTGACATTGGCTAGTAACGATAATGATAGCCGGCGTTTTCTCGATTACTTGCACCGAATTAAAGGTGGTGCAAGGATCATCGGTGCTGATCACCTTGTTGAATGTTGCACCGAGTGGGAACAAGCACCCCAATTGAGTGGGTCTATGCCGAGCGCGCTGGATCAGGTTAATGATATTTATGGCCAAGTAAAACAGGGGGTTTTATATTGGCAGGAGAGTAAAGGTGTAATTTCATAAGAGAAGATGTTAAGGGTATTTTAAATTGCCACACTATAGTTGAGGTATTTTTCAGACCCCTTGGATTAAAAATGCAAGGGGTCTTCTTATTTTAAGTTCACTCAAATCTAGAATTTAACGTTACTGACTTATCTTTCCAATTGAGATGCCAACTGCTCAATTCATGATATGGCATCGCTTTTCCTGCAATATAACCTTGACATATATCGCAGCCCAATTTTTTTAGAGTTTGCCACGTATATATATTCTCTACTCCCTCGGCCACTGTTTTTAGTCCAAGGCTATTGGCCAACTTGATACTTGTTTCTATGATAGCCAGATGTGATGGCATGTTGTGGCAGTGATCGACAAAAGTACGATCAAGTTTTAACTCGGTGAAAGGGAGCAAAGCCAGCTGCTGTAGTGATGAGTATCCTGTGCCAAAATCGTCAATAGAAATACCGAACCCATGCATTCTTAACCGTGTCAATACTTCAAGTGCTTGACCGATATCTTCAGTAAACGCACTTTCCGTAATTTCCAGAGTGATTTTCTGAGGGGGGATCTGGTTCAATCCACAATGTAGTAGCAGAAAATTGCTCAAGCTTTTATCAGTAAGTGAACTCGCCGATAAGTTTAGAGCCATATTTAATGATGGTTTGCCTTTGGCACACTGATGGTATTGTGAAAGGGCATCACGAATAATCATCTCGGTAAGTAGGTGCATGAGGTCATGTTTTTCTGCCAATGGTATAAATAGATCCGGTGGTATCATCCCATATGTTGGATGAAGCCAACGAGCAAGCACTTCAATGCCACACCATTCACCAGTGAAAAAGTCAACCTTGGGTTGATACCATGGGTATATCTGTCCATGCAGAATCGCATATTCCAGGTCAATATTGGTGATTCGTGGTTCTTGTTTCTTATCGGATAAAACGGTTGATACAGGTGACCAACGGTCGATTAATGCTTCTAGCTGAGAGGGGGTGGTCGGTTTATCAACTTTACCTAATATTTGTAGGCCAAATTCTGCTCCCATTCGCAATACCGCATCAACCACATCGTTCTCTAGCACACTAGAAAGAATGATTCCTCCTTTAAATTCTTTAGAGGAAAGTCTTCGTAGTAGCGCCATGCCATCCATTCCTGGGAGCCTTAGATCACAGAACAGAATGTCGACACAGTTTTGTTCACAAACCTCCAGCGCATCAAACCCATCCTCTGCCTCTAAAATATGTTGGAAACCCATGTTTCTAAGCATACTGACCAGTATGGTACGGTGAAGTGCGTAGTCTTCTACAATCAGGAGAACCTTGTCTCTATTTTTTCCGATATGTGCATGTTCCTCCATCTTGCTATTTTTCCTCTTGAAATGATGCATGATTGGTATCGAATGGTTCTTAATAAAGCTGATTTCTATGAGTGACTTGACCTTGTCATCTATTTTAGCAGCTTATATGAAGAAGTGTGTTTGCCGAGGTACATAAATATTCTGACAGGCAATCTCTGGTGATCTACTGCAGGGGGCACTGGGATGTGACAGTAAGTCGTATGATATGTGTTACAGGGTAGACCTTAACTACATGAAAAGATGATTATGATTTTTCAATGAAAGCTTTTTTTACACGGTTAGATTTTTGGTTTTTCTAAACTCTTGTCAATATATGCTGATTGCAACAAGAGTGTGACTACCAATTGTAGTGGTCAACTAAATCCGGACACTTGGTTAGGCCGTTCTTCGGCTTTTGCTGGCGGTATCCCATTATTGTGGTGATGTGGACGCCGCCAGTTGTAGTAATCCATCAGGTAATAACTGATATCTCGTTTCGCCTCTCGCAAGCTCATATATCCCATCGCCGGGAGCCACTCTGACTTCAGGCTTCTGAACAACCGCTCCATCGGGGCGTTATTCCAACAGTTGCCACGCCGACTCATACTCTGGGTCATGCGATAGCGCCACAGTCGTTGCCGAAATACCCGGCTGCCATATTGGCTGCCCTGGTCAGAGTGAAATAGCACACCGGATGGGCAACCCCGCTGCTGATAGGCCATCTCCAGTGCTTTGATTGCCAATTCTGCATCAGGTTTATCAGACATCGCTCAGCTGAGAGTTGCCGGATGTGCAGGTCAAGAACCGCTGCCAGGTAATGCCAGCGACCACCTGCCCAGACGAAGGTGATATCGCCACACCACACCTGATTGGGTTGCTGGACATCAAATTCACGGGTCAGCAGATTGGGGATATCCGGTCGTTCAGACTGTGCCACCTTATAGCGGTGTGCGCCCGGCTGTTTGGATACCAGCCCGGCTTCCTTCATCAGGTTGCATATTCCGGCCGATCATGAACACCAATTCCGGCTCAACCTGAACACTTTGCCCCTCCTTTCCGGAAACAGTGTTCAACATCCCGGAATCACTGTTCACATTCACCAGTATCATCCTTAACGCATTGATTTAACAGCCTTTGATACGTTCTCCCTTTTGCCAGGGAAGAGCCTATGTCTGCCAAGAGGATTGCAATGCGTAAAATTCGTGAAGTGCTGCGACTGCGGCTGGAAGCTGACCTCTCTGTTCGCCAAATCAGTATCTGTACCAAGGTGAGTGTCGGCTCCATCCAGAAACTCCTCAAAAGTGCCCAGGCACTCGGCCTTACCTAGCCCTTACCTACCGAGCTTGATGATGGCCGACTGGCTGCCCTGTTCTATCCGCAGGCCGATACCACCATCTCGGCCCGCCATGTTGTACCGGATTGGCCCTCTGTCCATCAGGAGTTCAAGCGCAAGGGGTCTCCAAACAGCTGCTCTGGGAGGAGTACACCCAGCGCTATCCCAACAGCTGTTACAGCTACTCCCAGTTCTGCGACCGTTACAAGTCCTGGTGTCAGTTACAAAAGCGCTCTATGCGCCAGCTCCACAAGGCGGGGGAAAAGCTCTTTATCGACTACTGCGGGCCCAGGGTACCCATCGTGTCGCCGACTACGGGTGAGGTCCGTCAGGCACAAGTCTTTGTCGCCGTGCTCGGTGCGTCCAACTACACCTTTGCCGAGGCCACCTGGTCACAGTCACTGCCGGACTGGCTGCAAAGCCATGTCCGTGCCTTTGAGTTTTTCGGTGTTACACCGGCACTAATGATCCCCGACAACCTCAAGAGCGGTGTCAGCAAGGCTTGCCGATACGATCCCGAGCTCAATCCCAGCTACCAGCAGTTGGCTGAGCATTATCAGGTGGCGGTGATGCCAGCGCGCCCTTACAAGCCCAAGGACAAAGCCAAGGCTGAGGTGGGTGTGCAGATCGTCGAGCGCTGGATCCTGGCCCGTCTACGCCATCAGACCTTCTTCTCGCTCGCCGAGCTCAACCAGTGCATCCGGGCTTTGTTAAATGAGCTCAACGAGCGCCCGTTCAAGCAACTGCCCGGTAACCGACGTGACGCATTTGAGCAGTTGGACCGCCCGGCACTGGGACCGCTGCCGGTGCATCCCTATCGCTATGTCGCCATCAAAACGGTCAAGGTCAACATCGACTATCACGTCAGCTATGAGCAGCACCACTACTCGGTGCCACACCAGTATGTGGGCCAGCAACTGGAGCTCCATGCTGGCGACACTTTGCTCCAGGTCTATCACCAGCAACAGCTGGTCGCGAGCCATCCGCGTAAAACCATCCCGGGGATGAGCACGCTCCCGGAACACATGCCGGAACGCCACAGCAAGCAGCAACGCTGGACCCCAGTCCGTCTCAAGCAGTGGGCTGCTGATATCGGACCGGGCACCTTGTACTGGGTTAGCGAACGGCTGGAAGAGAAAGCCCATGCCGAGCAGGCATACCGACTCTGCCTGGGGCTGCTGAGTCTTAGCCGGGAGTATCCGCCATCACGGGTTGAAGCCTGTTGCCAGTTGGCCAACTGGGAAGGTCTGGTGCGACTCAAACAGCTCAAGTCGGTGCTGACCAGTGGCCGTGACCAACTGCCCGCAAGCCCGCTGAGCTACCCAGAGTTACCGCAAGAGCACGAGAACATCCGTGGCCCCCAGAGCTTCCACTAAAGAGGATACGCCCCATGACCCAACAAACCCTGACCCGCCTGAGAAACCTGAAACTGACCGGCATGGCGGATGCCGTGCAACAACAACTGGAACAGGCGAGTACCTACGAAGGGCTGCCCTTCATCGAGCGGCTAAGCCTGCTGGTCGAACACGAACAACTGAGCCGGGAGCAGCGTAAACAAGCTCGGCTGGTCAAGCAGGCGCGGCTCAAACTCCAGGCCACGGTACAAGAGGTGGACTACCAGTCTGCACGCAACCTGGAGCGGTCACAGGTAGCAAACTTGGCCCAAGGAGAATGGCTGCACCGGGGGCAGAACCTGCTCATTACCGGTCCCTGTGGCTGTGGAAAAACCTACCTGGCTTGTGCGCTGGGCTACCAAGCCTGTCAGCAAGGGCATAGCACTCGTTACTACCGCCTGCCACGTCTGCTGCTTGAACTGAGCCAGGCCAAGGTAGATGGCAGTTACGCCAGACTGCTGGGTCAACTGGCAAGGATAGAGCTGCTGATCCTCGATGACTGGGGACTGGAAGCGGTGAATGCCGAGCAGCGCAACGCCCTGCTGGAGATCATGGATGATCGGTATGGGAAATACTCGACGGTCGTGGTCAGTCAGCTGCCAACGGAAGAGTGGTACGCAAGCTTGGGGGACAACACCCTGGCAGATGCGATCCTGGACCGGCTGATGCACAACGCTCACCGGCTGTCACTGAAGGGAGAATCGATGAGAAAGAGGGGAAGTGAGTTGACCCAATTTGAACTGTCGAGTTAGAAACGAGATGACGTGAGCGCGTTAAGGATCAGGGTGTTCACGTTGGCCGGAATGGCTGTTCAACTTCGCCGGAATACGCACAGGTTACGTACTTTGAATCGACCAATCTGATACCCCAACTCCCGCATCATCGACATCAAGGCGCGGCTGCCCGCTGAGTTCCGGCTTTCTTTGAACAAACGGCGCAACTCACAGCGCTGTTGCATACGTTCACGGTTAATCGTCCGCCTGCGAGCCAGATAGTCGTAAAAGCAGGATGTTGGAACATCGAAAGCGCAGCAGACCAAAGTGATGGGGCTTGCTCCCTTAATCGGTCTATCAGCGCGTACGTGTGAACTCGTCCGCCATCAAGAGAGCAGTAGCTTTTTTAGTATGTCCTTTTCACGTTCGAGCCGGTTGATACGGGCTTCCTGCTCCTGAATTTTTTGCTGCTCCGGAGTCAGTGCTTTGCCGATTGGGGTTGTGCCAGTTCGTTCGGATTGCAGTTGCTGAACCCAGCGACGGAGCACGGTTTCACCGACATCTAGTGAACGGCTGGCTTCAGGGACAAAATATCCCTGGTCGAGTACCAGGGATGCGGCTTCGAGTTTGAATTCGGCAGTAAATGAGAGACGTAATCTTGTCATTGAACACCTCAGGTCATGGTGGAGACTGTACCACCTAAAATGGTGTCCGGGATGATTAGACCACTACAGAGAGTTACTATCTGTAGCAATCTATAGCAATGCCCTCAAATTTCACCACGTCCTAATTGTGTACCACTATCATCAGCGTTAGAGCCATAAACCTTTATAAATCAGTTCATTAAAAAATGATATATTGCAAAAAGTGGAATAACAGAGGGCGCCGCGGCGCCCTCTGTTATTTGCTGCAAGCTCAAGCCTGCCGCTGGCCGCTCATCAGCATGGCCTCATCGGTGGCATCGTAGATCATCACCGCGATATGGGTCACCTGACCGCCGAAATCGGCCAGTGGCACCAGCGTCAGGTTCTGGAACATGTGGGGGGCCGAGCCGGTAATGGGGCGGTAGTTGGAGAAACGCAGCAGATAGGGCTTCTGCTCCCAGGTGCTGAAGGCGCGGTTGTTGAGCTTGAAGACCATGTTGGCCTTGCGCTCGAACCAGGCTCTGTCTACATCGGGGAAGAGCTCGAACAGTACGCCATCGCGCACGTCACTGGCCAGTCGGCCACTGTGGCTCTCCATAAAGCCGTTCCACACCTGTACCTTGTACTCCTTGTCGAGCACTACCAGGCCTACGTCCAGGTTCTGGACTATGTTCATCAACCAATGAAATTCACGGATTTCCATAGTCACTCCTAGAGCATGTGCATGATTTTGTTGTTCATGGTGGCGATGGAATCTTCGGTAAACAGCAGCAGCAGATCACACTGCACCGCGTAATCCTGGATCCGGTAGTTGATCTCGATGGCGAGCGTGCGGCGCCAGCGACTCTTGTTAGTGTTGATCAGCTCGTTGATGGGTCTGTGCTGGCCGAGCACCACCGGGTGCCCCTGACTGAAGGGGGTGTCGAGCTGGTTGGCGTAGCCGCGCAGGAAGGCGCCGATCAGCACGTTGGCGGTATCCATCAGCAGCTCCAGTTCGGCGGTGCGATCCAGCGTCCCCTGATGGTTCATCAGCTTGGCCAAATCTTTGAAGCTGGAGTCATGGAACAGGATCAGCGCTTCACCGGCGATCCCAGCTCCGATAAACCCCTGACAGACGGCGGAGAGGGTATCTGAATCCGCAGCGGCCGAGAGGGCCATATGCAACTCTGATACTTCCAGCACGTTGACGTTGGGGATAGGCAGTACCACGAAGGCGTTGAGCAGACGAGCCAGCAAGTCGGCGGCCTGACCCATGGAGACGTTGGCCAGCTCCTGATAGACATCGCGGATTTCGGGGGTGATCTTGACGCCTGCATCGGCTACAACGCCGTTTGGCTGCTGCTCGGGGGCGCTTGGTTGACCGCTCGGGGCGGCACTCCAGAAATCATGCTTTTTGAGCAGGGCGAGCAGGGTTTCTGGGGCGGCGGGTTTCTTGATGAAATCGAGCGCCCCCAGCCCCATGACCCGTTGATAGGCCTCTGGCTGGATATCCCCGGAGACCACGATCACCTTGTTGCGTAGACCCTCCCGTTGGAGGGTCTCCAGCACGCCGTAACCGTCCATTTCCGGCATGGTCAGATCGAGGAAGATGAGATCGCCATGACCCATCAGCACCTGTTCGATCCCTTCGAGACCATTGGCTGCGTAGTGCAAATCGACTTTCCAGTCGGCCGGGAGCGCCCGCGCCAGCTGTTTGCGGGCGAACCCGGAGTCATCACATATCAATACATTCATGGCGTTAGGCAGGCTCTGTTGGCAAGGGATGCTATAAGTGTGGCCCGCTAACGGTCAGATGCAATGGGTGAGGCTATCACCTTGTGAAAATTGATTGTCCCATTGCCGATTGCGATAGCGTGCTGAGTATTTTTCAACAAATTCAACGAACATCTTAACACGCAACGGAGCGAACTGGTGCTGGCAACACAACATGTAGAAGGGTCGATTGCCGGTTTGCCAGTCGGTCAGTACCGGCACCAGCTGCTCGTCATGGAGGAAGCTGCTCAGATAGTGCAGTGGGGCGTTGACGATCCCCAGATGACGCCGGGCTGCGCGTACCGCGGCCTGGGTCTGGTTGACGGTCAGTTTGGCGCTGCGTTTGATGCAGACGCTCTGGCCATCCTTGTCGGTCAGCTGCCAGTGCTGGTGAGGCCAGCAGTAGATGAGATCGTGCTCTTCCAGCTGGTTGGGGTGGGAGGGGGTGCCCTTCTTGGTCAAATAGAGTGGTGAGGCAAACAGGCCGTACTCGATATGACCGAGACAGATCGCATTTGGCAGCGACTGGGGCAGCTCACCGTTGAAGAACACCAGATCCCGATCATTGTCGAACAGGTGCTGGTGATCATTGGTCTGGGTGATATCGAACTGTACCTCGGGATAGTGCAGCCCGAATTCGGCCAGCATATCGATGAGGATGGTGTTGGAGAGTGCGATCGGCGCAGCTATCCGGATAAGCCCGGTGATGTCGGCCTCTTGACCTTGGATCTCGCTGGTGGCCTGCTCGATTTGCGCGAGTGGCGTGCAGAGACGTTCGTAGTATCTGAGGCCATCATCGGTAAGTCGGAGCTTGCGGGTAGAGCGATGTAGCAGGGAGCAACCCAGTTGCTCTTCCAGCTGGGAAATGCGTCGACTGATGGTGCCTGTTGGCATGCCCAGTGCGGCTGCAGCGTGGGAGAATCCTCCCTCTTGCACCACCTTGACGAACAGGTAGAACTCTTCGATGTGCTTCATAAACGCTGTTCTGGGTGTAACAAGGGGGCAACCATAAAAAGAGCGTTCCGGGTTGGCAAGGGTAATTCAGCGTTTAATTGATCTGGATTCGATTTCTGTTGATACCAGTTCTCCATCTGCCCGTCATCTCAGTTTCCTCGAGCTGGTGATTATTTCGGCACGATGCCAAATGGTACTGCGGCAGTGATGTTTGCCATATTCCCTGATTTGTTCCGCGATAACCGCGGGCGAAGGCCGATATCGCAACCTGATGGAAGGGCGCCGGGTTGCTCTGCGTACTCAGCCGGGGTGGTTTGCCATCCACAGCCAATGTGATGCAGATCATATATTCGGGTTTTGCTCATTGCCTGTTGAAAAATGAATTTGGGGTATATCGATTCCGCCTTAGTGAACTATTTTTGTCCGTTTTGGCGTTTTTTTGGCTGTTTATCCACCCGCTTGGTTAATTAATGGAAGCTTTGTGACAGAGAGTGATGACTATTTCCGCCATTGATTTAAATGTTAATAACAAATTTGTCGCAGCAAATATGCAATTGCTCTTTCAAGGTCTCGAGTGGATAGCTCTTAGTGCTTGTTTTTACTGGGGAAAAAAGTTAAAAATCGACTATATGATTTGCTTGGATTAACAGGGTCCTTGGCTGAGTCCTTTGTAGTATTGCCGTACAGGCGGCCCTGTTGTTGATATCTGAAATAGTTTTGTCCGCTCTTGGCTATGTGAAAAGGGATAATGGCCGAGAGGTATTTGCACCTTGCATTCTGCAGCTAGCGGTTTGCCAGATCTGTTTTCCGGTTAACCAGTGACCATCCAGCATGAATGACCTTGACCAGATGAATACGCTTGACGAACGGTTACTGAAGACGATGGATGTTCTGCATACCCCGATCTGGGTTTATGACATCGAGCATCACCATATTTTCTGGGCAAACAGCGCCGCGCTCTCCGTGTGGGAGGCGACGTCACTCGACGAACTCTGCTCCCGCGACTTCTCTGCCGATATGGCAACCGCCATCGATCTGCTGCTGCAGCGCTATCTGGGTGATTTTCAGCAGGGGCGCAGTTACAACGAGTGGTGGACCCTCTCCCCAAAGGGGGTCAAGAAGCAGATCTATCTGCGTCTCTCTGGTATTCAACTGGCTGGCCGGCTGATGATGATGACCGAAGCGGTGCTCGACTCCGATACCCTCTATCAGGAGTCCTCGCTGGCAACCGGCGATACCCTTGCCTGCCTGTTCGATAGCCATGGTGTTTTCGAGAGTGGCAACTATCACTTCGAAATGTGTTTTGGCCACCAGATCGCCAAGCTCTCCCAGGTTTTCTCCGGCAATGATGACAGCTTCTACCAGAAGCTCTCCCGTCTCGATGAAGTGGTGACCGAGGGGGAGTGCCGAACCCTCAAGGGGATGCGCTGGTTCCAGTATCAGTTCCGCTATATCCAGCAGGGGGCCCGCATTCTGCTCACCATGCGGGATATTACCGATCGCAAACTTGAAGAGCTGGAGCATCGCCACCTCGCCTGGCACGACTCCCTGACCGGCCTGCTCAATCGGTATGGCTTGATGAAATCCCTTGAGGCCTATTGCGGGCTGGGGGAGCGTTTCGCGTTGGTGTTCATGGATCTGGACAACTTCAAGCTGGTCAATGACAACTACGGCCACAAGGCGGGAGATCGCCTGCTGGAGCGGGTCGCCGGTCGCCTCAAACAGATTTGCCCGCGGGATGTGGAGCTGGCTCGCCTCGGTGGCGATGAATTCACAGCACTGGTGCCGCTGGGCAATCAGGGGGATCGGGCGCAAGAGGTGGCCGATCAGATGCTCTCCCAGATGACCAAGCCGCTGCAACTGAGCGGGCTGCCGGAGGTGACCATCGGCGGCAGTATCGGTATCGCCATCTATCCCGATGATGCGGATGACGGGGACAACCTCATCACCCGTGCCGATATGGCCATGTATCAGGCCAAGCAGATGGGGCGGCTGCGCTGGCAGCGTTTCACCCCCAGCATGCAACAGACCCTGCAGCGCAAGCTCAATCTCAAACAGTTTCTGGCCAAGGCCATCGGCCGTCAGGAGCTGAGCCTCTGTTACCAGCCGCAGGTCGATGCCGCCAAACGGCGTCTGATCGGTTACGAGGCGCTGCTGCGCTGGTACAACCCGGTGCTCGGCCATGTCTCGCCGGTGGAATTTATCCCGTTGGCCGAAGAGATGGGGCTGATCCGCGAGATCGGCAGCTGGGTGCTCTCCACCGCGCTGGCACAGGTCGCCAGCTGGCAGACGCGCTTCCATCAGCGAGTGCCTGTCTCCGTCAACCTCTCCGGTTTCCAGCTCTCGTCGGCGCTGCCCGGGCAAGTTCGCCAGCAACTGGAGCTGCACGGGGTGGATGCCTCCCTGTTGACGCTGGAGCTGACCGAAACCGTGCTGATGCTCGATATGAAGGGGTGCCTCGGCATTCTCGATGATTTGAGCGAGCAGGGGATCAAGATTGCCATCGATGATTTCGGTACCGGCTACTCCTCTCTGGCCTATCTCAACCGGTTGCCGATCAACAACATCAAGCTGGATCGCTCCTTCGTGGTCGGTCTCAACTTGCCAGTGATCCGGGCGACTGCGGCCATGGCTACTAATCTGGGGTTGGGGATCATGGCGGAAGGGGTGGAGGAGCCTCACGAGCTGGCCGCACTGCAGACCCAGGGGTGCCATGTGTTCCAGGGATATCTGTTCAGCAAGCCGCTGACTGTAGCGCAAGTCGAGGCGAGCGGTTTCGTGGTGGAGTGCCAGGTTGGGCGTTATCCACTGCTAGATGCCGTAATGGCAGAGTAACAAGTGTGCGTTAGACCACAACTTGGTATTTTATTCCGTAATATTTAATCAAAATTAATCATTCTTTTGCGATCGGTCATGAGACGGATTGGCTGGAGTTGCTAGCATGCGACCTCGTTTCTAGGGAAAGGAGTATCGCAATAATGAGTCATGCTGCTGTCAATGACCGTCCGGCCAGCCCTCCCAAGGGTTGGCTGAACCGTTTCCTCAATGGCGTCGAGAAAGCCGGGAACAAATTACCCGACCCCGCCATGCTGTTCCTCTACGCCTTGCTGATCGTCTGGGTCGGCTCCTGGGTGTTGTCACAATTCCAGTTTGATCTGGTCAACCCCCGTACCGGAGAGGCGGTAGTGGTCAACAACCTGCTGACCGGTGCCGGTCTGGCCGAGTTTCTCTCCACCATGGTGACCACCTTTACCGGCTTTGCCCCGCTGGGGATCGTGCTGGTGGCCATGCTCGGGGTCGGGGTGGCCGAGCAGTCCGGTTTTATCAATACCGGTCTGAAAAAGTTGCTGAAAGTGACGCCTGCCCGTTTTCTCACTCCCATGCTGATCCTGGTAGCGATCGTCAGCCACACCGCCGCAGATGCGGGTTATGTGCTGGTGATCCCCATCGGTGGCATCATCTTCCACGCTGCCGGACGCCATCCGCTGGCGGGGATCGCCGCTGCCTTTGCCGGTGTCTCCGGCGGTTTTGCCGCCAACTTCCTGCCCTCCGGCGGGGATGCGCTGCTGCAGGGCTTTACCCAGTCCGCCGCTCAGTTGCTCGATCCTGACTACATGGTCAACACCCTGTGCAACATCATCTTTACCGGTGCCTCTTCGTTGCTGATCATCTGCGTCGGCTGGTTCATCACCGAAAAGGTGGTGGAGCCGCGCCTCAAACACGTGGCGCTCAACGAGGATCTGGAGAGTGCCGACGAGATGGGGCGCTACAGCGCGCAAGAGAGCCGGGCCTTCAATTGGGCCGGGTTTGCCATGCTGGCGGCTATCGTGCTGCTGGCGCTGGCGCTCTCCCCGAGCGATTCACCGCTGCGTGCTGCCGATGGCTCCCTGACCACCTTCGCCGCGCCGGTGATGAAGTCCATTGTGCCGCTCATCTTCTTGCTCTTTATCCTGCCCGGGATTGTCTACGGCTTTGTCGCAGGCAGCTTCAAGAGTGGCAAGGATGTGATCGATGCCATGTCGGCCACCATGAACAAGATGGGCTCCTACATGGTGATGGCCTTCTTCTGCGCGCTCTTTATCAAGGCGTTTGGTGACTCCAATCTGGGCACCCTGCTGGCCCTCTCCGGTGCCGAAGTGCTCCATGCGTTGGCGCTGCCCGGTGAGGTGACTATCGTCGGGATGATCCTGCTCACCGCCAGCGTCAATCTGGTAGTCGGCTCGGCCTCCGCCAAGTGGGCGCTGATCAGTCCGATCCTGGTACCCATGCTGATGGCGGTGGGGATCTCCCCCGAGCTGACCCAGGCGGCCTATCGGGTCGGGGATTCCGCCTCCAACATCATCACCCCGCTGATGGTCTTCTTCCCGCTGGTGGTGGTCTATTGCCAGCAGTATGTGAAGAGCACCGGGATCGGTACTCTGGTCTCCATGATGCTGCCCTACTCGCTGGCCTTCCTGGTGAGCTGGACGATTTTCCTGCTGCTCTACTGGGCGCTCGGCTTCCCGCTCGGGTTGCAAGCCCCTTACGTCTATCCGGCCCCTTAAGCTGGGTGTGCGAGGGAGCCTTGGGCTCCCTCGTTTTTTTCGCTATGGTGTTACCTCATTTTGGAGGTGCCATGAATCAGACCATCGATCTTATCCTTTCCCATCGCTCCATTCGTCAGTTCACTGCCGAGCCGATCGCCCCGCAGCAGCTGGATGTCATTCTCGCCGCCGCCCAGTCCGCCTCAACCTCGAGCTTTTTGCAGGTGACCAGTATTGTGCGAGTCTGCGAGCCCGAGGCGCGTCAGCAGTTGGCCATGCTGGCGGGCAATCAACCCTATGTGGTGCAGGCGGCCGAGTTTCTGGTGTTCTGCGCCGATTACCACCGCCACACCCAGATCGTGCCCGAGGCCCAGACCGGCTATGCGGAGCAGTTGCTGATCGGTGCCATCGACGGCGCCCTGATGGCGCAAAACGCCTTGCTGGCGGCGCAGTCGCTGGGGCTGGGCGGGGTCTATATCGGCGGCATTCGCAACCATCCGGCCGAGGTGAGCGAACTGCTCGGCTTGCCCCATCAGGTGATCCCGCTGTTTGGCCTCTGCCTTGGTCATCCTGCTCAGCAGCCGGAGCAGAAACCCCGTCTGCCCAGGGGATTGGTGGTGCATCAGGAGCGCTACCAGCACGAGCTGGATCGCGACCTGCTGGCCCGGTACGATCAGCAGATCGCGGACTACTATCAGGCCCGCAGCAGCAACAACAAGCAGCAGACCTGGAGCGGCCAGATCCGCGCCATTCTGGGCAAGGAGTCCCGCCCTTTCATGCTGGGATTCCTGCAATCGCGGGGCTTTAACCTCAAGTAATGGCGCTGATGGGCGATACTATGGGGAGGTGACCGTCATGGTCATCATCCCCTGATCCTGCAATCTCTCCCTGAGACCGGGGGCACAGCTTGGTGACAAATCGTGGGCAAGGGGAGATCTGCAGGCTACCTTAAGTGGGTAAGCTGTTGTAGGATCACGCAATTGGATAGGAACAGGGGTTTGGACATCCTATGATTTTAACTTTGGTATTGCTGTCTATTGGCGCACTCCTGTTTTTGGTTATCGCCTATAACGTGGTGCAGCAATATAAGCAGAAGGCAGAGGCGGACAAGCGTCACGCCGTTGCCAGACACAAGACGGTGGCTGACGAGACCGAAGAGGTGTTGCTGAACGTCAATCTGGTGCCTTTCTCCAAGAACATGGTGTTGCTGTTGCAGCACCGGATCCTCGATGCCTATCGCGCCATCGCCCAGGTGATGCCGAACAATCAGATCAAGCAGCGCATCGTCGATGTGCAGACCCAGATCAAGAATGTGCAGGAGAACTACAGCGTGCAGGATGAGGGTCAGTTCAAGACCCCGGAGTCCGATCGTCAGGCGATCCAGATGTTGCAGCTGGTCAAGAAGATGCGGGCCGTGCTGCGGGTAGAGCACAACAAGGGCAAGATTGACCCTCAGGGGTTTGCCCAAGAAGAGCGCCGCCTTGAGCTGATGCAGCTCAAGATCAACATCTCCAATCTGGTCAAGCGGGCGATGGATGCCCGCATTCAGGGCCAATATGGTACATGCCGCCAGCTCTATACCAAAGGTCTGTCGGCCATGGCGAGCGTGGGCGACAAGGATCCCTATCTGCTGGCCCGTGAAGAAGATATGCGTCAGGGGCTCAAGGAGCTTGAAGAGCTGCAGCAGCAAAACAGCGCGCAGGATCTGCAAAACATCAAGGACAAGGAAGCTGACGAGCTCGATGTCCTGTTTCAACCCAAGAAGAAATGGTAAGCATGTCCCACCCACTCGATTCCACACTGGGGCCAATGGCCCCATTTGTTTCTCAGCTGTTGGCCGAACTGGCCGCCACTGGCGTCACCATTTCCCGGCCAACGGTCGATCACCTCTGTTATCGGGCGGCTACCCTGCAGGAATACCGTGCGCTATGTGCTGTGCTGGCCGAGGCGGGCTCCTTGCTGGTGGAGGGGATGATTGGCGGACGTCCCATCGCCACTTATCAGTTGCATCAGCCGCTGTTGGCTGGTGAGGTACAGGTACCCTGTATCGAGCTGGCTGCACCGAAACCGGGGCGCGTCCATCAGGCGGGGCTGGAACATATCGAGCTGGTGGTTACTTCACTGCAAGATCTGGTAGCGCGCTATCCCGAGTTGCCATTCAAAACTGGCAACATGCAGGATACCCGCAACCCTGATATTGGCCTGATGTTGCCTTCCGGCCAGATCAAGTTTCATCTGCGCCCGCTGGCTGAGGTGATCGCCGAAGAGGTGGCGACCGACGCTGTGGTCGCGGTGCCTGCGGATTATTTCGATCAGGAGTGATCCTGTGCTCAATGCGGTGCGAGCCTGACAGGCTCTTGAATAACGCAGCAAAAGGGGTCACCGGTGTGACCCCTTTTGCTATCTGGTGACGCTTGGTGGCGAGAGCGCTATCTGCTCGTGGGTGACCCTGTTTGCGCTGAGCCCGTTACCCGTGTCGGTGGGGTTGCTGGGCAGGCAGTGGCGATTGGCTTCGCTGCTTGAGACGGCCGAGCCAGAGGCTCAAGCCCGCCGTCAGGATGAGGACCAGTTCAATCCCCATGACCAGACCGCCCAGCTCACCCTGCTCCCAGAAGGGGTGCAGGTAAAGTCCCCCCAGACTGGCTCCCAGATAGTAGGCCACCAGATAGAGGGAGGAGGCGAGGGCGCGGTTGTGTTCGACATGATGACCAACCCAGGCGCTGGCGCAGGCGTGTGCCAGGAAAAAGCCGAAGCTGGAGATCAGCAAGCCACTCAGGATCCCGAGCAGACTGCCCTGCAGCAGCCACAGACTCCCGAGGGCCATCAGCGCGATCCCGACCAGCAGCATGCGTTGTGCCCCCCAGCGATTGGCAAAGCGACCGCTCAGAGAGGAGGCCACCGTCCCCGAGAGATAGGTGAGAAACAGCATGCCGAGCCACTGGGTGGGCAAGGAGAAAGGAGGCTTGGCCAGCAGGAAGGTGAGGTAGCTGAACTGGTTCAAAAACACCATAAAGTTGAGCCCGCCGATAAGGTAAGCCCCTACCAGCAAGGGATTGGTCAGGTGTTGCTGCAAGGCGCGAGCAAATTGGCCGCGAACGGGGGCGCTCGCCACAAAGCGGGTCTGATGGGGCAGCAGCCAGAAGACCAGCGGCAGCAGTGACAGGCTGATCACACCAATCCCCAGAAAGGTATGCTGCCAGTCGCCAAACCAGCCCGCCAACAGACCGCCGACCACCCGACCGGCAATGCCACCGAGGGAGTTGGCGGCAATATAGACCCCCACCGCCGAGAGCAGCGCCCGTTTGCTGAACTCTTCCCCCATATAGGCAATCGCGGTCGCGGGCAGCCCTGCCAGCAGCGCGCCCTGCAGGATGCGTAGCAGCAGCAGGGTGCCAAACTGCTCAACCAGCGGGATTAACAGTGAGAGCAGGATCGCCAGGGTGAGTGTCCCCAGCATGACTTGCCGACGGCCATGGCGATCCGCCAGTCTGGCGCAGATCAGCAGGGAGGCGGCGAGGCCTGCAGTGCATCCTGCCAGGGTCCAGCTGGCCGAGAGGGAGTTGACCGAGAAGACCTCGGCAATCAGGGGTAACAGGGGATGGGTCTGGTAGAGGTTCAGAAACACCAGAAAAGAGCCCAGGCTGAGGGCCAGGGTTGCACGTATCCACTCGCGACTTCCAACTTCAATCATTGCGTATTGTCCTGACTACTTTTGGTCAGGGTAGAGTCCTTGCGGTTATAAATATAATATATTTAAGTTATCCATCTCATAAGACGAATTGATACATGGATCTGAAACAGCTCACCTATCTGCTGGCGGTCAGGGATGCCGGCTCATTTACCAAGGCAGCCAACAGTCTGCATGTGGCACAGCCGGCCATCAGCATGGCCATCGCCAAGCTGGAGCAGCAGCTCGAATTGCGGCTGTTTGATCGACAGGACCGGGCGGTACGGCTCACCCCGGAGGGAGAGGTACTCTGTCGCCATGCCGAGCGCTTGTTGTTGCAGATGCATCAGGCCGAGGCCGAGATGGCCGAGCTCAAGGGGCTGGAGCGGGGGGAGGTGCGGATCGGGATCCCCTATATGATGGGCTCCTACTATTTTCCCCCTCGACTGATGGCCTTCAAGCATCGCTATCCCGGCCTCAAGATCCGGGTCGAAGAGGCCGGCACCCGTGAGCTGCTCAGCCGGATGGTGGATGGCTCCCTCGATCTGGCCATTCTCATCACCAGTGATCTTCCCCCCGCCATCGAGGGGGCACATCTGCTGAGTGAAGAGATGTTGATGGTGGTGGGGGACGATCACCCCTTGCGTGGCGCATCGGCCGTCACCCTCTCTCAGTTTTTCGCTCAGGAGCTGGCGCTGTTTCGCCGTGGTTTCTACCACCGGGAGCATATGGAGGCGCTGGCCCAGAGCCTGGGCGTCGAACCCGATATCGCCTTCGAGAGCAATCTTATCCCTCTGCTCAAGGCGGTGGTGCGGCAAGGCTTTGCGGTGACCACCTTCTTGCGGATGGTGCTGGAAGAGGAGCCGGATCTGAGTGGCGTGCCCTTCGACCCGCCTATCTATCTCGATCTCTGCGTGGCGTGGCGGCGTGGCGATCCGCTCTCCATGGCCAACCGTGCCTTGCGTGATTTCCTACTCAAGGAGCGCCCGGCCTGATGGCGGCGGGCCATTGCTGAAAGTTTGTTACTATTAACGGTGGGTTCGCTTGAGGGCTACACCATGAAATTGCAGCAATTGCGCTATATCGTCGAGGTGGCGAACCACAGGCTGAATCTGTCGGCCACCGCCGAGAGCCTCTTTACCTCCCAGCCCGGGATCAGCAAACAGGTGCGGATGCTGGAGGATGAGCTGGGGATCCAGATCTTCGAGCGCAGCGGTAAACACCTGACCCAGATCACTCCCATCGGTCGGGATGTGATCAAAGTGGCCGCCGAGGTGCTGGACAAGGTCGCCACCATCAAAGTGATGGCCAGGCAGCATGTGCATCCGGAGCAGGGAACCCTCACCATTGCGGCTACTCATCTGCAAGCCCGTTATATTCTGCCCGCCATCCTCAAGGGTTTTATGGCCCGCTTTCCCAAAGTTGCCGTAACTGTGATGCAGGGGAGTGCGACGCAGTGCCGCGCAGCCGTGCATGATGGCGCTGCCGATCTGCTGCTGGCGGATGAACCGGAGGAGGGGAGCGATCTGCTTGTGCTCCCCTCTTTTCAGTGGCAACGGGGCTTGGTGCTACCCAAGGATCATCCGTTGGCCAAAGCAATATCGCTGACTCCGGCTGAGCTGGTGGAGTTTGCATTGGTGACCGATGGAAGGGCTCTCTCCACAGCTCATGGCACTGATTGCGCTCATGCCGAGAGCCGGATCGCCTGCTGTGCGAGCGACAGTGATGTGCTCAAGACCTATGTCAGACAAGGGATGGGCATCGGGGTGATGGCAACTTTTGCCTGGGAGCCCCAGCGCGATGGCGATCTGGTGCTCAAAACGGTGCCCTGGCTACCAGGATGTGTGGCCGCTATCGGGTTGCGCAGAGGGGCATTTTTATGCGGCTATCTCTACGATCTGATTGAACGTCTCGCGCCGCAATTGACCCGCGAGCGGGTCGAACAATACTGTGCAGCCCGCACTGGCGAAGAGCTTGAAGCTCTGCTGGCCAATTTGACCGTACCACTTAGATAGCTTGGGTTGATGTGTGGTCATCCCAAGAAAAACGCCTCCCAATGGGAGGCGTTTGACTATCTGGCATTCGTCAATGCTGGCTCACTTCTTCAGCATATGATCCAGCTTGTTGGCCTTGGTCGACAGATAGAACTCGTTGTGGGGATTGCGTCCTTCCTGCAACGGAACCCGTTCGGCCACCGGAATACCGAAGGATTCCATGGCTTTCATCTTGCGCGGGTTGTTGGTCATCAGTTTGAGAGACTTGACTTCAAGCTGCTTGAGCATGTCGGCGCAGATGGTGTAATCGCGCATGTCGGCGGCGAAACCAAGGGCCACGTTGGCCTCCACGGTATCGGCCCCCTGATCCTGCAGGTGATAGGCGCGGATCTTGTTGAGCAAGCCGATACCACGGCCCTCTTGACGCACATACAGCAACACGCCACGACCGGCTTTGGCGATATTCTCCATAGCCGCCTGCAACTGGAAACCGCAGTCACAACGCAGGCTGAACAGGGCGTCGCCGGTCAGGCACTCTGAGTGGATCCGGCCCAGCACGGGCTCTTCACCGGTAATGTCGCCCA
Organism: Aeromonas sp. PI_26; assembly: GCF_027854445.1. Lineage (NCBI taxonomy): Bacteria > Pseudomonadati > Pseudomonadota > Gammaproteobacteria > Aeromonadales > Aeromonadaceae > Aeromonas > Aeromonas sp. PI_26. The sequence continues at coordinate 129,915 of NZ_JAJNOE010000009.1, read as the reverse complement.
TCACCAGTGCGGCGTGATCTTTGCCTGTGCCGGTTTCCTGAAAACCTACCAGCGTGAAGGTGCCCCAAGGGGTTGGCAATTTTGATTTGGCCACGAGGGTAACGCTGCTCATAGGTTGCTCCTTACTACTAACGGCTCAAAAAAGGGGGCCAGTTTAGCGCGCCTTGTCAGGAACAACCATAAGAACAAGTCCCTGCATTGCTTAATGAAATCTCCAAATGAGATACAAGCACAGCTGTCCGTCGAGGTTTTGGCTCTTTGTGCGGATTGATGACTGCCAGGCTCACCACATTCGGGTATAATCGGCGCCCATTAACCCACCCCTTCGGGATGGGAGCAACACAGTGCAGGAGAGAAGTTATGCCTCAGATGGCCCCCGTAATGACAATTGATGGCCCCAGTGGTGCAGGTAAAGGCACCTTGTGTCAGCTGCTTGCTGAGAAGCTGGGTTGGCACTTGCTGGACTCGGGCGCCATCTATCGGGTGTTGTCCCTGGCCGCCCTGCATCACGATGTAGAGCTGGACAGTGAAGCCTCACTGGTGCCGCTGGCCGCCAATCTGGATGTGCAATTTCAGGTTGAGGGCGATCTGGTCAAGGTGATCCTGGAAGGGGAAGATGTCTCCCGCACCATCCGCACCGAAGAAGTGGGTAATGCTGCCAGTAAAATCGCCGCCTTCCCCCGGGTGCGCGAAGCATTGTTGCGCCGTCAGCGTGCATTTCGTCAGGCCCCGGGTCTGATTGCCGATGGTCGTGACATGGGCACAGTTGTTTTCCCCGAGGCCGAGGTGAAGATTTTCCTCGACGCCAGTGCCGAAGAACGGGCCCAGCGTCGCTATAAGCAGTTGCAAGATAAGGGCTTTGATGTTAACTTTGAGCGTCTTTTAACCGAGATTCGGGAACGTGACGATCGCGACAGAAATCGCGCTACTGCACCCCTGAAACCGGCAGAAGATGCTCTGGTGGTAGACTCTACCGCCATGACCATAGATGAAGTGCTGGCAACAGTACTCGCCTATGCAGAGCAACAACTTGGTGATGCCAGCGCAAGCTGACATCCGGTCGTCTGCACCAAGGATGGCGCAGATTATTTAAAACAGCCCCGCTTGTGCCGGATTGCAAGTGGATGTTTCATTTGTGACATAAACAATGATCGAATCTTTTGCTCAACTCTTTGAAGAGTCCCTGAACGCCGTTGAAACCCGTCAAGGTTCCATCGTCAAGGGTACTGTCGTTGCTATCGAGAACGGTTTCGTACTGGTTGACGCCGGTCTGAAATCCGAGTCCGCTATCCCGGCTGAAGAATTCAAGAACGCCATGGGCGAGCTGGAAATCAACGTCGGCGACACCGTTGACGTGGCTCTGGACTCTATCGAAGATGGTTTCGGCGAAACCAAGCTGTCCCGCGAAAAAGCCAAGCGCCACGAAGCCTGGCTGCAGCTTGAGAAGGCTTACGAAGAGCAAGCTACCGTTATCGGTATCATCAACGGCAAGGTCAAGGGTGGTTTCACCGTTGAACTGAACGGCATCCGTGCCTTCCTGCCGGGTTCTCTGGTTGACGTGCGTCCGATCCGTGACACCGCTCACCTGGAAAACAAAGAACTCGAGTTCAAAGTCATCAAGCTGGACCAGAAGCGCAACAACGTTGTTGTTTCCCGTCGTGCCGTGATCGAGACCGAGAACACCTCCGAGCGCGAAAGCCTGCTGGCTAACCTGCAAGAAGGTCAAGAAGTTAAGGGTATCGTCAAGAACCTGACCGACTACGGTGCATTCGTAGATCTGGGCGGTGTTGACGGCCTGCTGCACATCACCGACATGGCGTGGAAGCGCGTTAAGCATCCTTCCGAAATCGTCAACGTTGGCGACGAGATCGCTGTCAAGGTTCTGAAGTTCGACCGCGAGCGTACCCGTGTATCCCTGGGTCTGAAGCAGCTGGGCGAAGATCCCTGGGTTGCTATCGCCAAGCGTTACCCGGAGACCACCCGTCTGTCTGGCCGCGTGACCAACCTGACCGACTACGGCTGCTTCGTTGAAATCGAAGAAGGCGTTGAAGGCCTGGTACACGTATCCGAGATGGATTGGACCAACAAGAACATCCACCCGTCCAAAGTTGTTAACGTTGGCGACGTGGTTGACGTGATGGTTCTGGACATCGACGAAGAGCGTCGTCGTATCTCCCTGGGTCTGAAGCAGTGCAAATCCAACCCGTGGCAGCTGTTTGCCGAAACTCACGCCAAAGGCGACCGTGTTTCCGGCAAGATCAAGTCCATCACTGACTTCGGTATCTTCATCGGTCTGGATGGCGGCATCGACGGTCTGGTTCACCTGTCTGACATCTCCTGGAACAACCAGGGCGAAGAAGCCGTGCGTGAATTCAAGAAAGGCGACGAGATCGAAGCCGTTGTTCTGCAAGTGGATCCGGAGCGTGAGCGCATCTCCCTGGGGGTCAAGCAGATCGAAGAAGACCCGTTCAACAAGTACCTGGCTGACAACAAGAAAGGTGCTATCGTGAAGGGTAAGGTTACCGAGGTTGATGCCAAAGGTGCCGTTATCGAACTGGCTGATGGCGTAGAAGGCTACCTGCGTGCCTCCGACGCTGCTCGTGACCGCGTAGAAGACGCCACTCTGGTGCTGTCTGTTGGTGACGAAGTTGAAGCTAAATTCATGGGCGTTGATCGTAAGAACCGCACCGTAAGCCTGTCTGTCCGTGCTAAGGACGAGGCTGATGAGCGTGTTGCTATCGATAACCTGAACCAGCAAGAAGAAGTTGTGTTCAGCAATGCTATGATGGAAGCGTTCAAAGCCGCCAAGGGTGAGTAATCCTTGATGCAAGAAAAGGGCGGCATTGCGCCGCCCTTTTTTATCCTGGCAAAATGAATATTGCATGTGATCGGGGAAGGAGATTTAACGTTATGACCAAATCAGATCTCATCGAACAACTGGCAGCCAGCCGCATGCATATGCCGGCCAAGGATGTCGAAGCCGCCATCAAGGAGATCCTTGAGCAGATGGCGTCGACCTTGCAAAACGGCGACCGGATTGAAATCCGCGGATTTGGCAGTTTTTCACTGCACTATCGTGCGCCCCGTGTGGGCCGCAACCCCAAGACTGGGGACAAGGTTGAACTGACCGGGAAATATGTCCCGCACTTCAAACCTGGCAAAGAGTTGCGCGAGCGCGTCAACATCATTGAATGATGCAGAAATAGGCATACCTCGGGTATGCCTTTTTTCTTTTTGGCACCGATTCCTGTGCCAATCGTCTTGTTTCTTAAACTCTTTTCCCATTCACTCTAGAGTCTGCCTGCGATTTTAAGGATAATCAGCCTCTCATTAGATACTGACAGGGAGCTCTTATGAAGCGTATTTTGGCCCTCATTCCGCTGGTGCTGGTGTTTGTTCTGACCCTGGCGCTGGGCTCACAAAATGGCCAGCTGGTTCAGTTCAATTACTTGATCGCTCAGGGTGAGTTTTCACTTGCCATGCTGTTGGGCTTCTTCTTTGCTGGCGGCTTTTTGCTGGGCTGGCTGGTATTCGGCCTGCTGTTCCTGCGCCTGAAAATGCAAAACCGCACCCTCAACCGCACCATGCGTCGTCAATCCCGCGAGTTGGAGCTGGCCCGGTCACCGGGTAAGGAATAATGTTCCTCAATGCTTGAACTGCTTTTCCTGCTGTTGCCCATCGCCGCTGGTTATGGTTGGTACATGGGTCGCAGGAGTGTTCGCCAGGACACCCAGAAACAGAGTAACCAGTTTTCCCGCCAGTATGTGGCGGGCCTCAACTATTTGCTGTCCGATGAATCCGACAAGGCGGTGGATCTCTTTATCCAGCTGCTTGAGGTGGACAGTGAAACCATTGAAACACACCTCTCCCTCGGCAACCTGTTCCGCCAGCGTGGGGAAGTCGATCGTGCCATCAAGATCCACCAGAACCTGGTAACCCGCCAGCTGACCCGGGAGCAGCGCCAGCTTGCTCTGCAGGAGCTGGCTCGCGACTTTTTGGCTGCTGGTCTGCTGGACCGAGCGGAAGCGCTCTGGAATGAGCTGTGTGACGACAGCGACTATGAAGAGACGGCGCTGGCACAGCTGTTGATCATCCATCAGCAGTTGCGGGATTGGGACAAGGCCATCGATGTGGCGGTGCGTCTGCAAAAATTCCAGGGCAAGAAGCTGGCCGACCCCATTTCCCATTTCTATTGCGAACAAGCCGAGATCGCACTGCGTGAGGGCAATAAAGGGGAAGGGCTGGCCAAGCTCAAACGGGCGCTCAGTATCAATCCGGCATGTGCCCGGGCCAGTTTGCGCCTCGCTGAGCTCGCCATGGCGGAAGGGGAGTATGAGCAGGCCAGCAAGGAGCTGCTGCGGGTGTTCGAGCAGGATATCGACTTTGCCTCCGAGGCAATGCCCAAATTGCTCGAGTGCTATCAGCAGTTGGGGCGCACGCCTGCGTTGATCCCGCTGCTTGAGAAGGCTGTGGAAGATCACGCCGGTGTCAGCGTGACCCTGGCCCTTGCCAAGCTGGTTGAAGAGCGTGATGGCCTGAGCCAGGCCCGTTCGCTGGTGTTGCGTCAGCTGCGTCGTCATCCGTCGATGAAAGGTTTTTACCAGCTGGTGGGTTTTCAGCTGGCCAGTGCGGAAGAGGGGCCTGCCAAGGAGAGCCTCGAACTGCTGCAACAGCTGGTCGGCGAGCAGATAAAAATCAAGTCAACCCACAAGTGTCGGCAGTGCGGCTTTGCCACTCACTCGCTGTTCTGGCAGTGCCCGTCTTGTCGCCAGTGGGGTTCCATCAAGCCGATCCGCGGTTTGGACGGTGAATAACAAGCAATAGGATGTGAGATGCAAGATCCCAAAGTACTGGTAGCGCTGGATTATCAGCACGAGGCAGATGCCTTAGCGTTCGTTGAACGTATCTCTCCGGCCCAGTGCCGTCTCAAGGTAGGCAAGGAGATGTTTACCCTGTTTGGCCCGCAGTTTGTACGCCAGCTGGTGGCCAAGGGATTCGATGTCTTTCTGGATCTGAAGTTTCACGATATTCCCAATACTGTTGCCAAAGCGGTGGCAGCCAGTGCCGAGCTCGGTGTCTGGATGGTCAACGTGCATGCCAGTGGTGGCGAGCGGATGATGCGTGCCGCCAAAGAGGCGCTACTGCCTTATGGCGACAAGGCCCCCCTGCTTATCGGCGTGACCGTGCTGACCAGCATGGAGCAGTCCGACATGATCCCTCTTGGTCTGGATGTGAGCCCTGCCGAGCAGGTGATCCGGCTGGCTACCTTGACCAAGGCATCCGGCTTGGATGGGGTGGTCTGTTCTGCCAACGAGGCCCATGAGCTTAAAGCCTTGCTGGGTGATGAGTTCAAGCTGGTGACCCCGGGTATTCGCCCGACCGGTTCAGCGGCCGGGGATCAGCGCCGGGTGATGACACCGAAAGCGGCGGTCGAGGCGGGGTCCGATTATCTGGTTATCGGTCGCCCCATTACGCAGGCTGCCGATCCGGCCGCCATGCTGGCCAGCATCAATGCCGAGCTGGCTGGTGCGTAACAGGCTCACTCAGTGATACGCGGTGCAGGCCGAGTAACAGGCCTGCACCGGCCCCGATAAGATGAGAGCCGATGTGTACCTTGGCATTGATCAGGGTGGATATCGGGCTCTCTCCTGCGTTGTAGAAGTCCATTGCCAGCTTGAGCCCCATCCCTGCCAACAGCAGCCAGCCCGACGTGCGGCGTCCGTGGCGGATATCCTGCATTGCCCCCCAGACAAACAGGCCATGCAGCGAGCCGGATAGCCCCATGTACCATTGGGTCTGCGGGCACCACCACCAGATCCCCAAGCCCACTGCCAACCAGAGCAGCAACATCAGCAGCGGCAGGCGAGCTCCACCCAGATAGTCGCGAAACAGGCTATAGAGGATGGCGAGGCCGCCCAGATTGAGCAGCAGGTGCCACAGATTGGTATGAGCCAGATTGCCTGTTATGATCCGCCACCCTTCGCCCCCGGCGATCAAGGGCCGATCGAATGAGAGCTGAAGATTGGGAACGGTAAAGAAGAGTAGCAAGCTGGTGAGAGAGAGCGTGATAACCCAGAGCAATCCAGATTTGTCTGACAACATGAAACAGTCCAACGACAAGAACAGTCGATACTGTACACGTTGCACCCGAGCCCTCAAAGCCTGCCTGTGCGATTATATTGTGCCGGTTGACAATCACACACCCCTCTACATCTTGCAGCACCCCAACGAGGTGGCACATCCCAAGGGGACTGCGGCGCTGCTGGCGGCCTCTTTGCAACAGTGCGAGATCCATGTGGGGGAGGACTTTTCCCGCGATGAGTGGCTCAATGGGTTGCTTGCAGATCCTTCTCGTCGCTGCTATCTACTCTGGCCGGATGAGGATGCCATTTCGCTGACCGATCTTCGCCAACAGCGGGAGAGTGAATCCTCTAGCTCCGCATCCGTCGCCTTTATCTTGCTTGACGGCACCTGGCGCAAAGCCTATCGCATGTTGCAGAGCAACCCGGCACTGGCCCGCTTGCCCCGTATCGGCATTGGTGCCATTGCCGGTCAATATGCCATTCGAAAGAAACCCTTTCCCGATGCCCTCTCTACCATAGAGGCGGGCTATCACCTCTTGTCCCGGTGGGAGGGGAGGCCGGAGCGCTATGTGCCCTTGCTGACCCTGTTCAATCGGTTGAATACCCAGTGGCAGGACTTTGCCGAAGGCCGCCGCGCGTGACAATTCAAGGAGTTATCAAGATGAAAAAAGCAGTCGTGGTTTTCAGTGGCGGTCAGGACAGCACTACTTGTCTGGTGCAGGCATTGGCCCGGTATGATGAAGTGCACGCCATCACCTTTGACTATGGCCAGCGCCATCGGGAAGAGATCGACACCGCGCGCCGTCTGGGCAGTGCACTGGGGATTGCCGCCCACAAGGTGATGGATGTGACGCTGCTCAATGAGCTGGCGGTCTCTGCCCTGACCCGTGACGACATTCCAGTCAGCTGCGAGCTGCAGGATAACGGGCTGCCCAACACCTTCGTGCCGGGCCGCAATATCCTGTTCCTGACCCTGGCTTCCATCTATGCCTATCAGGTGGGCGCCGAAGCGGTGATCACCGGTGTCTGCGAGACCGACTTCTCCGGCTATCCCGATTGCCGTGACGAGTTCGTCAAGGCCCTCAATCAGGCGGTGTCGCTGGGGTTGGATCGCGGCATCCGTTTTGAAACTCCCTTGATGTGGCTCGACAAGGCCGAGACCTGGGCTCTGGCGGATCACTATGGTCACCTCGACACGGTGCGCCAGCAGACCCTGACCTGCTACAACGGCATTGCCGGTGACGGCTGCGGCACGTGTCCTGCGTGTGAACTGCGCAGTCGCGGTCTGAACAACTATCTGGCCGACAAGGCTGGCATCATGGCCAGACTGTTTGAGAAAACCGGGCTGGGCGAGAAAAGCGCAGAGTGAGCCTGCGTCTTGCCGTGGCTTGGGGTATAATCCGCGACTTTTGCAACAAGCCGTGATCGAGATGCACTACCCAATCAACGAGATTTTCCAGACCATCCAGGGGGAGGGCATCTTTACCGGCCTGCCCGCCATCTTTGTTCGCCTGCAGGGGTGCCCGGTGGGCTGCCCCTGGTGCGATACCCGTCATACTTGGGTTGTTGATCCGGCTCGTGAAGTGGGCAAGGCGGCGGTGCTGGATCGCTCCAACGAATCCGATTGTTGGAGCCAACTTAGCACCGCGCAGATTATCAAGAGCTTTACCGACCTGGGTTATCAGGCGCGCCATGTGGTGATCACCGGTGGCGAGCCCTGCCTCTACGATCTGCACGAACTCTCGTCAGCCCTGCTGGCGGCGGGTTATCAGGTGCAGATTGAAACCAGTGGCACCAGCGAGATCAAGACCCATGAGCAGACCTGGGTGACCGTCTCCCCCAAAATTGGCATGAAAGGGGGGCTGCCTGTGCTGGTCTCGGCGCTGGAGCGGGCCAACGAGATCAAGCATCCGGTGGCCACCGAGCACCATATTGAAGAGCTGGATACGCTGCTCGCTACTGCTACCCTGCGCCCTGATGTGGTCATTGCCTTGCAGCCGATCAGCCAGAAGCCAAGGGCCACCCAATTGGCGATGGATACCTGTATTGCGCGTAACTGGCGACTCTCAATCCAGACTCATAAATATCTGGATATCGATTAATATGGATTGGCTATCCGACGAACAGGTACTGCTGACCCTGACCAACAAGATGCCTTACGGTAAATATAAGGGGCGGCGTATCATCGATATTCCCGAGCCCTATCTGGTGTGGATGGCGCGCAGCGGTTTTCCGGCGGGTAAATTGGGCCAGACGCTGGCGCTGGCTTACGAAATCAAACTCAATGGGCTCGAGTCCATGATTATTCCCATTATTAACAGGATATCGGTATGAGAATATATACGAGGCAGGGCGACAAGGGCATGACCCGGCTGGCCGATGGTATCCCATTGCCTAAGGATCATTTGCGGGTCGAGACCTACGGTTATATCGATGAGCTCAACTCCCATATTGGCTTGCTGATTTGTGACGTCCCATCGCAAGAGGTCGGCTTATTGGCCGATTTACAGCTGTTGCAACAGGAGTTGTTTGATCTGGGGGGCGAGTTGGCATTCTCCAGCGACGCCCAGAATGAATCGATTTGGCAGGTTAATGCCGCCTGGACCAATCGCCTTGAACAGCAGATAGATCGTTATAGTGAGCCATTGCCACCGCTGCGCCAATTTATATTGCCCGGTGGTTCCCGTGCCGCGGCGCAAGCACATGTGGTGCGTACTCTGGTGCGTCATTGCGAGCGCTTGCTGCTGACATTGAGCCGGGAAGAGCGGGTCAATCCCGAGGTGCTGCCCTATCTGAACCGGATGAGTGACTGGTTCTTTACCGTTGCCCGCTATCTCATCTGCGTAGCAGGGGATCGTGAAGTGCTGTGGGTTAAGGCAGCAGATCGCCCGCAATCGGCTATCTGATATTTCACGTTTAAGCTGCAATAAAAAAACCTCGCCAAGGCGAGGTTTTTTTATTCGCAACGCAAAAGCTGTCAGATAGCAAAATCTTCCAGTGATTTGCCTGCTGCCACTGCGCTGGCAATGACCGAAGGCATACGGCCCTGGCCGGTCCAGGTTTTCTCTACGCCATTATCCTGATAGCGATATTTGGCCGGACGTGGCGCCCGCTTGGCTTTTTCTGATTTGCCGGGGTTGGTAGCGACAGCGCTTACCAATTCTGCCGGGTCAATACCGGCGGCTTTCAGCATTTCGCTATATTCGTTAATTTTCCGCAGATGCTCTTCACGGGCCTGACGCTCGGCAGCTTCATCCTGCTGACGTTCGGCAACGATAGTAGAGAGTTTTTCCAGTGCCTCTTCCAGTTGTTCCAGAGAAAGCTCGCGGCAGGTCGCACGCAGACTGCGGATATTAAGCAGTACCTTTAAAAATTCATTCATAGGAGTTACCACGTCGAGTCAGAGAAAAATAATATGTTCCAGCAGATTCTTGCTTGGCGATTTAAATAAGTCAAGCTGGGTTAAATATTATATCCGTGGGGAACATCAATACAGATATTTAATATGGCCAGCAATAGGCTTGGTGATTGGATGCCAATGAAACCGCAGCAGGTGAAAATAGCGTCAAAGCTGGCGTTGTTGCATCATTTGACTACCATTTTCCGACCTTGATCTGTTTATCATGACTATTTAATCAAAAAACTTGCTATAAGCCGCCATCTCGATAAAATGTGCGGCGAATACCTTTAAGTAGAGGCGCGCTGCCTATGAGTATTTGTGCGGAGGGTGATGCCTGTGATGCACAAGGAAAGGAGTCAGCGCCGAAGTGGCCAGGCCATCATACCGGGCTGCTGGTTCTGCATCTAATAGGTGCAGGACTGCCATAGTCATCCACTATGGAGCGCTACCTGAAGGGGCTGAGGAGTATGACCTCCCCATAGGTTTTGTTTCTTTAGATCCTCTCGGTAGATCTCCACCTGTAATCTTTAGGTGCAAAGAGATCATGGACATTAGTCATTTCGCCGACTCCGGTTGGTCCGTTCTTCCCCCCCTGTTGGCTGTCGCGCTGGCGATCATGACCCGCCGCGTGCTTCTGTCCCTTGGTGTGGGCATCGTCACCGGCAGTTTGCTGCTCAATCAGTTTTCACCCCTCGAATCCCTGCATTACATGTTGAATACCGTGCTCAAGATCTTCTGGGTCGATGGCGCGCTCAATCGTGACAACGTCAACATGATCCTGTTTATGCTGCTGCTGGGTGGCCTCATCAGCCTGATGAGCGTCTCCGGGGCGACCCGTGCCTTTGCCGAGTGGGCCGAGCGTCGTGCCAAGACCCGCAAGGGCGCCAAAGCGCTGACTGGCATGATGGTGTTTGCCTTCTTTATCGATGACTTCTTCCACAGCCTGTCGGTGGGGGCTATCTGCCGTCCGGTGACCGACCGCTTCCAGATCTCCCGTGCCAAATTGGCCTATCTGCTGGACTCCACCGCGGCGCCGGTCTGCGTGCTGATGCCCATCTCCTCCTGGGGGGCTTATATCATCGCCCTGGTTGGCGGCATCATGGCGGCCCACGGTCTGACTGAACAGAGCCCCATCGCGGCATTTGTCGAGATGATCCCGATGAACCTCTACGCCGTCTTCACCCTGATCATGGTGCTGGTGGTGATTGCATTCCAACTCGACATCGGCCCGATGCGTCAACACGAAGCGTGGGCGCTGGAAGGCAAGCTGTGGGATGAGTCCAAGGGCCGCCCCATCGGTCTGGATATGGAGAGCCCGGAAGAGAGCAACGGCGGCATGATCGACATGGTACTGCCGATCCTGACCCTGACAGCTGCCACCATCTATTTCATGATTGATTCCGGTGCTGCGGTGCTGAGCGAGAAGGGGCTGCCGTTCAGCGTGCTCGGCTCGTTCGAAAACACCAACGTCGGCTCTTCGCTGGTCTACGGTGCCCTGTGCAGTCTGGTGGTCTCCATCGGTCTGGCGATGCGCCTGAAGCTGGGAGCCAAGAACTGGATCAAGGCCGCGCCGCAAGGTGTCATGGCCATGCTGCCGGCCATCAACATCCTGCTGTTCGCCTGGACCATCGGTGCCGTGGTGCGTGATGTGGAGACCGGCAAGTACCTGGCTTCGCTGGCTAACGGCAACCTGCCGATCGAAGTGCTGCCTGCTGTGGTCTTTATCCTCTCCTGTGCCATGGCGTTTGCCACCGGCACCAGCTGGGGTACCTTCGGCATCATGCTGCCGCTGGCCGGTGACATGGCCGCCGCCAGCGACATCAGCCTGATGTTGCCGATGCTGGCTGCGGTACTGGCTGGCTCGGTGTTCGGGGATCACAGCTCACCCATCTCCAGCACCAGCATCCTCTCTGCCACCGGTGCCGGTTGCCATCACATCGATCACGTGATGACCCAGCTGCCCTATGCACTGGCCATCGCCTTCGGCGCGGCCATCGGTTACCTGGCGATGGGCTTGATGCACTCCAGCCTGGCCGGTTTCAGTGTCAGTGCCCTCTGGTTCGTGCTCTTTACCGGCTATCACCTGAAAAAGGCCAAAGCGCGGCCAGTGCTGGCCACCGCGTAACATTTATAGAGCAAGGGGCCCGCGGGCCCCTTGGTTTTGTCAGGGGCTTTGGTTAGCATGCGCCCCATAAATTCAGTTTCGGAACAGTATCATGGCTTCACTGCACTACAAATTTGCCACCATGAATTCAGGCAAATCCACCCAGCTCATTCAGGCGCACTTCAACTATCTGGAGCGGGGTATGCATCCTCTGGCGATGACGCCAGCCATCGATGACCGTTTCGGGGTCGGGGTGATCAGTGCCCGGGTTGGCCTTGAACTGAAGGTGGACGTGTTCAGCGACAGCTGCGATCTGTTTGAAATGGTGAAAGCGCGCCATGCGAAGAAACATATCGATGTTTTCATCGTGGACGAGGCCCAGTTCCTGACCCGTGAGCAGGTCTACCAGCTGGCCCGCATCGTCGATGAGCAGGATATTCCGGTGATGGCCTATGGCCTCAAGACCGATTTTCGCGGCGAGCTGTTCCCGGGCTCCTACCATCTGCTCTGTCTGGCCGACAAGTTTGAAGAGCTGAAGAGCATCTGCTGGTGTGGCAACAAGGCTCACATGAACTCCCGGGTCAACGAAGCGGGGCAGGTGATGCGTGATGGCGAACAGGTGGAGATCGGCGGCAACGATCGCTATGTGTCACTCTGTCGCAAACACTATCTCGAAGGTCGGGCTTACAAGTAATTCGGCTGCGATATTTGAATCGTCGAGCAGGGCGCCAATCTGGCGCCCTTTTTATTTTCCTGCTTGCTTCTCTGCGGTTCAGTCGATCTCGATATCCACCGGCGCAATGATGGGGTCGGCCACCGGCAGGCGTTGAAATAGCTGGCGGAAATGGTGCTGTACCCGGCCGATATCGACCAGTGACATGCCGGAGGCAAAACCGAACCAGACATAGAGGCCGGTGAGATCGCGAAACATCGGCGGCAAATAGCGGGGAGCGGCGATCAGCCCCTCCAGATAGTGCTGATAGAGCACCGGAATGTCATCCAGTGTCACCTTGCCGACAAACAGCATCGGCAGGATCTCGGGCACCCCTTCCAGTACGGCGCTGCGGATGAAGTTGACCGTCTCCACATAGCCACGCACGTAGGAGAGATCCTTGGTAAAGCAGGCGCCGCCGCCCACCATGCCGCCACGAAAGACCCGCTGGGTGATCTTGTAGGCGTCGTGCTCGCTGGTGCCCTGCTGCACGAAGTGCTGAAACACCTCGATAAAATCGGCGCCGCGCTCGGCCATGTCGATGGCCATCACCCGATCGGAGATACGCTTGGCCCGATCCGGAAAGGAGCTGAAGGTGAGGGTCTCTATCAATACCGCCAGCCCCTCCTGACAGGCGGTGATCCGCGGTGAACCGGCGCTCAGCCAGGTGGCATAGGGCTGCTGGCGACCGTTGAGGGTGGTGCCGACATGGACCCACCCCTCGTGTACCTCCAGTACCTGCAAATCCAGCTCGGAGAAACGGGCGTGGGAGTTGAGCTTGATGTAGTCGCCCCCGGCCGCGGCGTCGGAGACGATGCCATCGCTCAGCTTCACCTGCACAGTGCCGTCGCTGAAGTAGCTCGACAGCTTGCCCTGTAGTTTGGCGACTGCCGCTTCTCCTTCGAACTCCTTGGGGTAGGGGCGCACCAGATGGCGCGCGCCGGGCAGGGAGAAGATATCGCACAGGCGGGCGCCCAGCTCCTTGAGAGTTTTGCGATCCCCGCGCAGGTGATCGCTGGCAGAGCCATAAAGCAGCTGGCTGTAACGCTGAAAATCGGGTTGGCCGCGCTGGCGCAGCATCTCGATCACCACCATGTACTGATCGACCGTCTCTTGCAGGATCCGGCCAAGATCGTCCTGTGGCCCCAACTTTCTGCGGATCCTGTCCCGCAGCTCCTTGAGCTCCAGATACTTGTTGCGCGGATCGAAGCCGAGGGGGAGGGCATCATAGAAGTGCCTGTCGATAGCGGGCAGCTCCCTGCCACCGCTTGCCAGAAAGCGATCCTGCAGATGGCGTGGCCATTTGATGGCATCCAGAATGCGGATGGGTTTTTGCAGGGTGAGCAGCTCATCCGAGAGTGATTTCAGATGAAGGCGATACTTTTCTTGGATAGTCATGGGGCCCCCTGTGGGGCAAGCGTCATCGTGGATTTGGCTGAGTATATGCATAGCGCTTGCCAAAAAGAAGCGAGGCGCAGGGTTATCGGGTTGGCGTGCTTTTTGTTGATAGCAAATTGGTTTAGACTGCGCCCCTTGATCCCAATCTTGTCGTGGAAATGATGAATATCCCCAGCTCCGAAATGATAATGCGTTGGTTGCAACAGGCTCGTATCGAGCACTATGTCTGCGACCAGTGTCACGGTATCCACATTGTCTCTTTGCAGTCGGTCGATGGTATTCAGGAGAGCCGGATCTTCGTGGAAGAGGAAGGCCTGCTGTTCTCCTCCGAGCTGGAAGTGCGCCCCTCCGCAATGCTGCCGCTGGTTGCCGAACTGGGCCGACTCAATATGCAGTACCCCTCCCTCAAGGTGTTCCTCGATATCATCGATGACAACCTGCCGCGGCTGGTGGTCGGCCACACCGTCTTTACTAAGGCCGGACTCAGCGTCGAGCAGTTCCTGCTGTTCGTGCAAAGCACCATCGCCGCCACCCACGAATTGGTTGCCGAATGCGAACGTTCCGGCTTCCTCAACCTGCCGGAAATTCAGGTTGCACCGGAATCTGTGCATTAAGTGTTCGAACGGTTCGCCAGGTGAAAAAAGCCGTTGACGCGGGCGGGGCTTTCCCCTAAATTACGCCCCGTTCCAGCGCAACAGCGTAGCGAACACCGTGTTGGCTGAACACGTTAAACCACAGACCAAAATTTGGTGAGGTGTCCGAGTGGCTGAAGGAGCACGCCTGGAAAGTGTGTATACGGCAACGTATCGAGGGTTCGAATCCCTCCCTCACCGCCAAATTGCAAAGCCCCGATGGAAACATCGGGGCTTTTTGCTATCCGGTTTTTTGCGGGCGCTGTGGGCAAGCCGATGGCGATGGGCGGCGGGCTCGGGTATAGTCCTGCGCCAATGGCGTTATCCTGTTTTGCTGACCCGTCGTGGCCCTGGTGGTGGCGAGGGGCAGGCCTGTGTAAGGAGTGTTATGAAGTTCAGTCCCCTGCTCGATGAGATGATGAAAGCCCTGCAGGTATTGCCTGGGGTGGGGCCCAAGTCTGCCCAGCGGATGGCCTTTACCCTGCTTGAGCGCGAGCGCAGCGGTGGTTTGCGGCTGGCCCAGTTGCTCTCTCGCGCCCTGACCGAGATTGGCCACTGCAGCCACTGCCGCACGTTTACCGAGAACGATCGCTGCGATATTTGCGCCAATCCCAAGCGGGAAGAGAACGGTCTGCTCTGCGTGGTGGAGAGCCCGGCGGACGTGGCCGCCATCGAGCAGACCGGCCAGTTCTCCGGTCGCTACTTTGTGCTGATGGGTCATCTGTCGCCGCTGGACGGCATCGGCCCGGAGGAGCTGGGGCTCGATATTCTCGAGCGCCGGTTGAAGGAAGAGCACATCAGCGAACTGATCCTCGCCACCAACCCCACCATCGAGGGAGATGCCACCGCCTGGTATATCGCCGACATGGCCCGTGCGGCCGGGGTAGAGGTGAGCCGCATAGCCCACGGGGTGCCGGTAGGGGGCGAGCTGGAGCTGGTGGATGGCACAACGCTCTCCCACTCCCTGATGGGGCGCCAACGCTTGAAATAGCAAGGTGCCAGCCAGTTTCCCCGCATTAATAGCGGTCGAGCTGGGTAAGAAATAGCCGTTTGAGCGGATTTAAAGGGGCGAGTGAGCGGGATTGCACACTCGCCCCTTGATATTTGATTGGCCGTCCCCATCTAGGTTGGGCATATGTTCAACCCGATGTTTCTGAGGATTGGTCCATGACCCAAAGTGTTCATGCCGAAACCCACGGCTTTCAGACTGAAGTCAAACAACTGCTGAGCCTGATGGCTCACAGCCTCTACTCCAACAAAGAAGTATTCCTGCGCGAGCTGATCTCCAACGCATCCGATGCGGCGGACAAGCTGCGCTTCAAGGCGCTTTCCGATGCCTCTTTGTTCGAAAACGACGGCCAGTTGCGTGTGCGCCTGGTGGTGGACAAAGAGAAGCGTACCCTGACCATCTCCGATAACGGGATCGGTATGACCCGTGATCAGGTGATCGAGCACCTGGGTACCATCGCCAAGTCCGGCACCGCAGAATTCTTCAAAAACCTCTCCGGCGATCAGGGTAAGGATTCCCAACTTATCGGTCAATTCGGGGTTGGTTTCTACTCCGCCTTTATCGTGGCCGACAAGGTGACCGTGGTCTCCCGTGCCGCCGGTACTGCTCCGGAGCAGGGCGTACAGTGGGAATCTGAAGGGGAAGGCTCCTTCACCGTCGCTGACGTAACCAAAGAGGGTCGCGGTACCGACGTCATCCTGCACCTGCGTGCCGAAGAGGACGAATTCCTCGACGACTGGCGTTTGCGCTCCGTGGTGGGCAAATATTCCGATCACATCAGCGTACCGGTCGAGATGTTCAAAGAGGGTACCCCGGATCGGGAAGAGGATGGCGAGACCATCGTCGGCACCCCGGGCGAGTGGGAGCAGGTCAACCGCGCCACGGCACTCTGGACCCGCAACCCGAAAGATATCAAGGACGAGGAGTATCAGGAGTTCTACAAGCACGTCGCCCACGACTTTGAAGATCCGCTGCTGTGGGGTCACAACCGGGTGGAAGGGGCGCAGGAGTACACCAGCCTGCTCTACGTTCCGGCCCGCGCACCGTTTGACCTCTACAACCGCGAGCAGAAGCACGGTCTGAAGCTCTACGTGCAGCGCGTCTTCATCATGGACGACGCCGAGCAGTTTATGCCGACCTACCTGCGCTTCGTCAAAGGGGTGCTGGACTCCAACGATCTGCCGCTCAACGTTAGCCGCGAAATCCTGCAGGACAACAAGGTGACCGCCTCCCTGCGCAAGGCTTGCTCAAAGCGCGTGCTGACCATGCTCTCCAAGCTGGCGAAAGACGATGCCGAGAAGTACGCCAAGTTCTGGAAAGAGTTCGGTAACGTGCTCAAAGAGGGCCCGGCCGAGGATTACGCCAACCGCGAAGAGATCGCCAAGCTCCTGCGCTTTGCCAGCACCGCTGGCGAGGGCGAAGCCCAGACCGTCTCTCTTGAGGATTACGTTGGCCGCATGAAGGAAGGCCAGCAGAAGATCTACTACATCACTGCTGATTCCTATGCTGCAGCCAAGAACAGCCCGCACCTCGAGATCTTCCGCAAGAAGGGTGTCGAAGTCTTGCTGATGTGGGAGCGCGTGGACGAGTGGCTGATGAGCCACCTGACCGAGTTCGACGGCAAGCAGCTCATCTCCGTCACCCGTGGCGAACTGGATCTCGGCGATCTGGAAGATGAAGCCTCCAAGCAGGCGCAAGAAGAGGCTGAAAAAGCCAACGCCGGTCTGGTGGAGCGGGTCAAGAAGAGTCTCGGTGAAGCGGTGAAAGAGGTGCGTGTCACCCACCGTCTGACCGACTCTCCCTCCTGCATCGTCACCGACGCCTACGGTATGAGCACCCAGATGATCAAGCTGATGCGTGCGGCCGGCCAGCCGGTACCGGAGCAGAAGTACATTCTGGAGCTCAACCCCGACCACGCGCTGGTGAAGAAGCTCGACACCATTGAAGACGAGGCGCTGTTCGGCGAGTGGGTAACCCTGCTGCATGAACAGGCCCAGCTGGCCGAGCAGGGCGGGCTGAACGATCCGGCGAGCTTCGTCTCCCGCATCAACCGTCTGTTGCTGCAAGCCTAAGCAGCAACGCCGGTAACAGAAAGCCCACTGTATGCAGTGGGCTTTTTTGATCCCGCCGAGTGAGCTCGGCGAAACACAGCGGCAAGGGAGGCGGCCAGCGCCTCTCTATTTGCGGTATTCGTTGTTGTAGTTCTGGATGAGACGGCGAGTCACCTCATGCTGGGGATCGGCAAACACTTTGAGAGTCTTGCCGCGCTCCACCACCCGACCTTCGTGCATTACCAGCACCTCGTCGCTGATATGGCTGACGATGCCCAAATCGTTGGCTACCAGCACATAACTCAGTCCCATGGTCTCCTGCATCTCCAGCAGCAGATTGATGATCTGGGAGCGTACCGAGATATCCAGGGTGGAGAGCGCCTCATCGGCCACCACGATCTTGGGGTTGAGGATCAGCGCCCGCGCCAGCGCCACCCGCTGCTGCTGACCGGAGGAGAGCATCTGCGGATAGAACAGGGCGTGATCCGGCAGCATCCCCACCATACGCAGGGTCTGCACCACCTTCTCGCGGCGCTCCTCCTCGGTCATCTCGGTGTTGAGACGCAGCGGGGTTTCCAGGATCTGGCCGACCCGGATCTTGCGGTTCAGCGAGGTGTTGGGATCCTGAAAAATCATCCGCAGCAGTTTGCAGCGTGTCTGGTAATCGCCATGCACCATCAGCTGGCCGTCGATGGCGATGTCGCCGCTGGTGGGCTCGATCATCCCGGCCAGAATGCGGGCGAGGGTGCTCTTGCCGGAGCCAGCTTCGCCGACGATGGCGAGGGTCTGACCCACTTCGAGATCGAACGAGAGGGGCTTGATCGCCTCCACCGCCTGACGACGGAATAGACCGGTGCGGTTCTGGTAGGTTTTGCTAAGGCCTCTGACCTGCAACAGGGATGGCTCGATCACAAGCGGGGCTCCTTCATGGGGGCATTAACGGTCATCATTTTTTCGGCTCCTCCATGTTCAGCGGGAAGTGACAGCTGAACTGATGGCCCTTGATCTTGTTCATCAACGGAGTTTGCACGCACTGCTTCTGGGCATAGGGGCAGCGCGGCCCCAGACGGCAGCCGATGGGCAGGTGTTGCAGTGGCGGGATGACGCCGGGCAGGGTTTCGAGGCGCGACTTGTGGCGCACCAGCTTGTCAAAGTCGGGGATCGATTTGAGCAGGGCATCGGTATAGGGGTGATGCGGGGTCTCGAGGATCTGCTCCCGGGTGCCTACCTCCACCATCTGGCCGCAGTACATCACGTTGATGGTATCGGTCAGGTTGGCGATGGCGGCGATATCGTTACTGATGATCAGGATGGTGGTATTGCCCAGCTTGTTCATCTTGTCCAGCAGTCGCAGGATCTGGGAGTGGGTGGTGGACTCCATGGCGCTGGTGGGCTCGTCGGCTACCAGCAGACGCGGCTGGTTGGCAATGGCCATGGCGATCATCACCTTCTGGCACATGCCATCCGACAGCTCGTGGGGATAGGCGCGCATCACCTTGCGGTGATCCTTGACGCCTACCCGGTGCAGCAGGGCGATGGCTTTCTTCTTGCGCCACTGGAAGCGCTGCCAGAATTGTCCCTCGAACGAATCGGTCGGGATCGCTTCTTCCAGCTGGGTGCCGATCTCCTCGGAGGGATCGAGACAGCTGATGGGGTCCTGGAAGATCATGGCGATCTCGCGACCCATGATGCGACGGCGCTCCTTGGGAGCCATGGTCAGCAGATCCATGTCGTTGAAGCGCATCCGGTCGGCACGAACCGTCCAGTTGTCCTTCTCGATGCCGACGATCACCTTGGCGATCAGACTTTTACCGGAGCCGGATTCACCCACCAGACCGCGGATCTCCCCCTCGGTCAGGGTCAGGCTCACCTTGTCCACCGCCTTGACCTTGCCTTGCGGTGTGTCGATCTCGATGGTGAGATTGCGAATGTCGAGCAGCGGCATCAGTCATTCCCCTCTTTGAGTGCTTCGCGAATGCCTTCACCAACCAAATTGGTCACCAGCACGCTGAACAGGATGGCGATGCCGGGCAGGGTGACGGTCCAGGGGGCGAGATAGATGAGGTCGCTCGAATCGGCCAGCATGGTGCCCCACTCCGGTTGGGGAGACTGGGCGCCGAGACCAAGAAACCCGACCGCCGAGATATCGAGAATGGCTGCCGACAAGGTGCGGGTGGTCTGGGCCACCAGGGTTTCGACGATATTGGGCAAAATCGCCAGACGCATGATCCGGAAGGGAGGCGAGCCATCGAGGCGGCTGGCGGTGATGTACTCCTTCTGCATTTCGGCATGCACCGCGTTGTAGGTGGCCCGGATAAAGGGCGGGATCAACGCCAGGGTAATGGCTATCAGGGTATTGCCAAAACCCGGCCCCATGATGGCGACCATGATGATGGCCATCAGCAGGGAGGGGATGGAAAGCAGGGTATCGAGCAGGTGGTGCAGTACGCTCGACTTGAGCCCCTTGCTCATGCCGCCGAGGATGCCGATGGCGGAGCCCACCACCATGGCGATCACCACCACGACCAGCGCATAGCCGAAAGTGAGACGCGCCCCCACCACCAGCCGGGAGAGCATGTCGCGCCCCAGATCGTCGGTGCCGAGGAAGTAGTCGATGTTGCCGGTCGCCGCCCAGGAGGGGGCGAGCAGCAGCTTGTCGGTGTGCTGTTCATCGATGCCGTAGGGGACGACCAGCGGCCCCACCAGCGTGATGAGCAGCAACAGCAAAAAGCACCAGAGCCCCGCCATCGCCAACGGATTGCGGCTGTAGGAGGCCCACGTCTGCTCAAGGGGCGAGAGGATCTTGAGCTCGGGATAGATGTTCGATTTATCTTGCATAGGATACCTGGCTCCTGGTCACGCCATGAGCGCGTTCAATCTTGTTTGGCATACAACTCTTTGCGCCGTGCCGGATAGATAAGGGTGGTCAGCAACTCGGTGCTGACGCTGGTCAGGATCACGAAACTGGCGACCACCAGGGTCGCGCCGCGAATGGCGGCGTAATCCTGCAGGGCGATGCTGCTGATGAGCCAGCGGCCGATCCCGTGCCACTCGAACACCACCTCGGTGATCATGGCGGAGGTGAGCACGCTACCCAGTTGCAGACCCAGCAGAGGCAGTACCGGCGGCAGGGCGTTCTTCAGACCATGGCGCCAGACGATCTGCGCCTTGGAAAGGCCCCTGCTCGCCGCCGCCTTGATGTAGTTCTGCTTCATCACGTCGATGAGGGAGCTGCGCACATGGCGGATCACCTCGGTGGTGGGCACCACCGCCAGCACCAGTGACGGGAGAATGAGGTGGCGCAGGGCATCGTGCAGCGCCGCTTGCCGCCAGGGCTCGTTGCTGAGCAGCACATCGATCACCGCGATGCCGGTAATGGGGGGCACATCGTAGAGCAGGCTGATCTGGCCCGACGCCGGCAGCCAGCCGAGATCCAGCGAAAAGAGCATCACCACCAGCAGCGCCAGCCAGAACACCGGCACCGCATAGCCGATAAGACCGGCAGTCATGATGGAGAGATCCAGCGTCTTGCCCTGGGACAGGGCCGCCAGGGTGCCGAGAGGGATCCCCACCAGCAGCGAGATGGCGAACGCCGCCAGACAGAGGATCAGGGTCGCCGGGAAGTAGTGGCGGATCTCGTCCAGCACCGGCAGCCCGGAGACGCTGGAGAGCCCCAGGTCGCCTGCGAAAATGCGGCGCAGGAAGTCGGGATAGCCGCTCCAGAAGCTGAGCTGATTGCCGATCAGCCGATAGTCCAGCAGGTAGGCGACAAAGGTCAGCGCCAGTAGAGTGATAAGCAGCAGGTTGATGCGGCGCAAGGTGTATAGAAGCATGCTTACTCCCTGTGAGCCTGGTTGAAGGAGGTGCCGCCAAAGGGCATCAGCGTCAGCCCCTCGATGTCACTGCGGCTGACCTGGGTGCGCAAGGCGTGCGCCAGCGGGATCAGCGGCAGCTGTTCGTTAAGCAGGGTCTGGGCATAGTAGTAGTTACGCAGCCGGAACGAGAGCTGGGGCGTGGTGACCGCATCATCCAGCAACTGATCGAAGGCCGGGCTACACCAGCGGCTGTAGTTGTTGCCGCGCTCCACTGCCGAGCAGCTCAGCAGCTGGCGGAAGAAGTTGTCCGGATCGGCGTTATCGGCAATCCAGCCGGAGAGCAGGCTGTCGTACTGCCCCTTGGTGAGGCGGCCTTCGATCACCGGCCACTCCCGTTGCACGATCTTGAGCTTGATCCCGACCTTGGCCAGATCGCTGCGGATCAGCTGGGCGGTCTTGACCGCATCCGGGTTGTAGGGGCGGGCGTCCGGTTGCACCAGCACCTGCATCTCAAACCCTTTCTCCATACCCGCCTCCTTGAGCAGCTGGCGCGCCCGTTTCAGATCGGGTTTGCGCTCGGGCAGGCTCGGGTTGTAACCCCATGAGAGGGTCGGCAGCAGGCTGTTGGCGGGCAGGCCGGTATCGAAATAGACCGCCTGAAGCAGGTTGTCGATATTGATGGCGCTGGCAATGGCCTGCCGCACCTTGACGTTGTTGAACGGCGGCTTGCGGGTATTGAGGGCCAAAAAGGCGACGTTCATCCCCGACTGGACCGAGAGACTGAGCGCCGGATTTTGCTTGATCACCGAGAGCTGGCTGGCGGAAGGGGTGCTCATTACGTCGCACTCGCCGGTCAGCAGCTTGGCCAGCCGTTTGGCGGATTTGGGGGTGATGTCGTAGACCAGCTGTTCAATCTTGGCATCGCCGCCCCAGTAGCCGGGGTGGCGCAGATAGCGGATGAACTCGTTGTGGCGATACTCCTTGAAGCTGAACGGCCCGGTGCCGATGGGGCGGCTATCCAGCAGGGCCGGGGTGCCTGCCTGCAACATCTGCTCGGCGTATTCGGCGGAGAGGATCACCGCATAGTCGCTGGCCAGGGTGGCGAGGAAGGAGGCGTTTGGCTGGTTCAGCTCGAACACTACCGTCTGCGGCCCCTTCTTGCTCACCCGTTTGATCAGCAGGTCTTGCCCCAGGCTGTAGAAGTAGGGGTAATCGCCGCCGGAGACATTGTGATAGGGGTGCTGCTCGTCAAGCTGGCGGGCATAGGTGAAGACCACGTCATCGGCATTGAAAGTGCGGGTGGGCTTGAACCAGGGGGTATGGTGAAACGTCACCCCCTTGCGCAGGGTCAGGGTATAGGTGAGGCCATCCTCGCTGACATGCCAGTTGGTGGCGAGCGCTGGCTCCAGCGCCAGGGTGTTGGGGTTCACCTCCAGCAGGCGGTCGTAGAGCGGACGGGCACTGGCATCCAGTGTCACCCCGGAGTTGGAAACATGGGGATTGAAGGAGAGGGGGGATCCCTCAGCACAATAGATGAGTCCGGTTTTGGAGGCCTCGGGTTGCTTCTGGCAGCCGGTGACCAGCACCAGCAGACCCAGCAGCAAGGGTGTGAGCATTCTCATTGTTGAACCATGTTCTTATAGGGGTTTTGTACGCACGTTTTGATACAAATGTGCCAGCGCGAAGGCTGGCGTGTTGCTGGAGTCGGCATCAACCGCACTCCTTCACTCTTGTTCTGCATCGTTATCGCCATCCAGCAGCTGATATTTGCGTAGCATGCCACGGAACTGGTGATAGCTTAAGGCCAGCAGTTGAGCGGCTTTGCGCTGATTATACTGGGATTGCTGCATCGCTTGCTTGAGTAAATTAATCTCGTACTCCGCCACCGCCTGCTTGAGATCGAGCGGCAAGGCGAGGGGGGATGCAGATTGTACCTCGCTTAGGTCCTCTTGCGCAGGTTGCGTGACCTGTGGTCGCCAGGGGGAATCAAACGGGTTGAGCACCAGGGTCGAGAGCGGCAACTGGGGATTGCCCTGACGATAGATACTGCGCTCCACCACGTTCTTCAGCTCCCGTACGTTGCCCGGCCAGTGGTAATCCAGCAGCAGCTGGGTTGCCTTGCGCGAGAAACCGGCAAACAGTGGATAGCCCAGCTCCCGGGTCATGCTGTGGGCGAAGTGCTCCGCCAGCATCAGGATATCTTCCCGCCGCTCCCGCAAGGGGGGGAGGGTGATCACATCAAACGCGAGCCGATCGAGCAGATCGTGGCGAAACTGCCCCTTGTCGGCCAGCGCAGGGAGATCCTCGTTGGTGGCGCAGACCAGCCGCACATCCACCTTGAGGGGCTTGGCCCCACCCACCCGCTCGAACTCGCCATACTCGATGACCCGCAGCAACTTCTCCTGCACCCTGGCGCTGGTGGTTGCCAGCTCGTCGAGGAAGAGGGTGCCGCCATCGGCCCGCTCGAAGCGGCCCTGATGGCGCTTGGCCGCGCCGGTAAACGATCCCGCTTCGTGGCCGAACAGCTCGGTCTCCAGCAGGCTCTCGCTCAGGGTGGCGCAGTTGATGGTGACAAAGCTTTGATCCCAGCGTGCCGAGAGATAATGTAGGCGGTGGGCGATCAGCTCCTTGCCCGTCCCCCGCTCACCGATGATCAGCACGGGTTTGCGCAGCGGGGCGAGCCGTGAGGCCTGCTCAATGATCTCGAGAAATGCGTTGGATTCCCCCAGCAGGCTTTCCGTGGCCGTGGTCATAGTGATCCCTGTCAGTTGTAAAAGCTGGTCAATCTTACCAAAAGTTGGTGATTTTAATCATCTCTTGCGCGAGGCATCTTGCAATCCGGCTATTCTGCCCCATATAAATCAACAAGTTAAATTTTGTTCCAGATTGGCACACAAGTTGCCATTGTCAATGGAGAAACAACGCCATGCCAATAACAGGAGTGCAATCATGAGTATTTTTTCCCGTCTGGCCGACATCATCAATTCCAACCTGACGGCCCTGCTCGACAAGGCAGAAGATCCCCAGAAGATGGTGCGCCTGATCATCCAGGAGATGGAGGACGAGCTGGTCAAGGAGCGTTCCAATCTGGCCCGCTTCCTCGCCAGCCAGAAAGAGATTGGCCGCCAGGTCGCCCGCCATCAGGAGCGGGTCGACGAGTGGCAAGCCAAGGCCGAGCTGGCCCTGACCAAGGGGCGTGAAGATCTGGCCCGCGCCGCCCTTATCGAGAAGAAGAAACAGACCGAGTTGTCAGAGACCCTCTACCGTGAGCAGCAGGCGGTCGACAGCGGCATCGAGAAGCTGGGTGAAGAGATCCGCCAGCTCGAAGCCAAGCTGGAAGATGCCCGCGCCCGTCAAAAGGCGATGGCCATTCGCACCGAAGCGGCCAGCAGCCGTCTCAATGTGCAGAGCCAGGTCGCCCGTGGCGAGAGCCAGGCGGTGGTGAGCAAGTTTGAGCGGATGGAGCGTCGCATCGACGAAATGGAGGCGCGCGCCGATCTGGGGCAGTCCGACAAGGCGCTGGCGCAGCAGTTTGCCGAGCTGGAAGTGGATGATCAGATAAGCCGCGAGCTGGAAGCCATGCGCCAGAAGCTGGGCCAGGGCGACAGCAAAAGCGAAGGCAAACAGGGGGAGTAACAGATGGAAGATCTGCTGGGCGTATTGATGGTTCCCATGGTGGTCTTCATGGTGGTGGTAGCTCCCATCTGGCTGGTGCTGCACTATCGTGCCAAGGGGCGGATTGGCGCCGGTCTTGCCGATAGCGAGCGGGAACAGCTGCAAGGGCTGCTGGCTCGCACCGAGAAGATGCAGGAGCGAGTAGGAGCACTGGAGTCGATTCTGGATGCGGAAGTACCCGGTTGGAGGAACAAGGTATGAGCAGTGTCAGTCGTGAAGGGCGTAACCTCTATCGTGATCCCCAGCGTGGCAAGATAGCCGGGATCTGTGCCGGTTTGGCTGAGTATTTCGGGGTGGAGACCTGGATCGTGCGGCTGCTCGCCATCAGTGGCCTTATCTTCGCCGGTTTCATTACCTTCACCGCCTATATCGCTGCCTGGTTCTTGCTCGACAAAAAGCCGGTCACCCTCTATTCGCAAGAGGATGCCGACTTTGCCGAGGTGCGGATGAAAGCGC
Source organism: Aeromonas sp. PI_26 (assembly GCF_027854445.1). Taxonomy (NCBI): domain Bacteria; kingdom Pseudomonadati; phylum Pseudomonadota; class Gammaproteobacteria; order Aeromonadales; family Aeromonadaceae; genus Aeromonas; species Aeromonas sp. PI_26. The sequence continues at coordinate 104,580 of NZ_JAJNOE010000009.1, read as the reverse complement.
GCAGCTGGCAGGCGGGGATCACCCCTCATCAGGCGCTGGGCCGTATCGCGCAGGAACTTGACGCGCTGGAGCCCAGAGTTCAGCGGATCGAGAAGCTGGTGACCTCCAGGGAGTTCACCCTGCAGCGGGAATTTCGCAAGCTGTAGTGCTTGCCAAAGCACTCAATGTCGATGGTGGAATCTTCTGTGATGATCCACCATCGACGACAACTATCCAGACGTGGATAAGCAGTCGACCTCTCGCACGGCTGAGCACGCCGGATGCAACCACCAAGGGAGAACGGATCAAGCCTTGATACTCAATAAACTGGAACAGAAGTTGACTCGCCTGCAACACAAGGCGAACGACGTGGTGAACCGGGTGCGGGATCGCCATATCCGGCTGGCGGTGACCGGCCTATCTCGCAGCGGCAAGACCGCCTTTATCACGGCGCTGGTCAACCAGCTGGAACACGCGGCCATCGATGGTCGTTTGCCGTTGTGGGATGCCCTGCGTCAGGGGCGCATTCTCGGCGCTCGCCGGGTGCCGCAGCTCAATGCCCACATTCCCACCTTTGCCTACGAGCGCGGCCTCGATTCCCTGTTTGGCGATCCACCGGCCTGGCCAGAGCCCACCCGCGGCGTGGCCGAAGTGCGGCTCGAAATTCGCTATCGCACCCGTCATCCTCTGCGCAAGCATCTGGGGGAGATCTCCACCCTCTACGTGGATCTGGTGGACTACCCCGGGGAGTGGCTGCTCGACTTGCCGCTCCTTGAGATGAGCTACGAGCAGTGGAGCGAACAGGTGCGCGAGCAGCTTCGTCGCCCAGAGCTGCAGGCACTTGCCGCCAGCTGGCTGACACCCGGGTGGAAGGTCGATCAGCGCTTCGAAGAGCGGCCGGTGGCTGAGCTAGCCGAGCGCTACACCGCCTACTTGCATGCTTGCAAACAGGAGCTGGGATTGCACCTTATTCAACCCGGCCGTTTCGTCTTGCCGGGGGAGTATGCCGGTGCCCCCATGCTGCAATTTGTCCCCTGGGTGTGGGAGATGCCCGCCGGCGAGCCCGCCGATGGCACTCTTTACGCCACTCTCAAGCAGCGCTTCGAGCAGTACAAACAGCATCTGGTGCAGGTTTTTTATGAGCAGCACTTTGCCGGCTTTGATCGCCAGATCGTGCTGGTGGATTGCCTGCAGCCCCTCAACGCCGGGGCGGCAAGCTTTGGCGACATGCAGCAGGCCATTGCCCGCATCATGGAGAGCTTTGCCTACGGCAAGAGCAACTGGTGGCGGCGACTCTTCTCGCCCCGTATCGACAAGCTGCTGTTTGTGGCGAGCAAGGCCGATCACGTCACCCCCGAACAGCATGCGCCCATGGTCTCCCTGCTCCAGCATCTGGTACGCAGCGGTCGTGGTCAGGCCCGTTTCGAGGGGATCACCACTGAGTGTCTGGCGCTCGCCGCCATCAAGGCGACCGAAGTGGGCAAGGGGGTGGCCAATGGCCGCGAGTTCCCCGCCATTCGCGGCACCAGTCTGAGCGGTGAGCCGCTGCTGCTGTTCCCGGGGGAGGTGCCGCCCCATATTCCCCCCGCACAGTGGTGGAGCAGTCAGGGCTTTGATTTTCAGGCGTTTCGCCCCATGCTCATGAGCCCCCATCAGGCGCTGCCCCATATCCGGCTCGATGCGGCGCTGGAGTTTCTGCTCGGGGATCACCTCGAATAACGGTGTGCGGTCTTGGCACCTGAGCCGAAGGCTGCGCACAGGAGAACAATGCGATGAACGATCAGATAAAAGAGCGGCCACCGTTGCAGGGCAAGGTGATCCTTGAGCCTGCCTTGACGGTGGCCAGTGACGAGCGACCGCCCGCACCGGCCCAGCGGCTGGAGGAGGCGAGTTTCGAGCGCCTCGACGCGCTGGACGAGTTCACCGAGGTGGAGAGCACCCTCGTCATCAAACCGCGTCGCCGTCATCGGCTACTGGCGTGGGGGCTGGGGGCGGTCGGTCTGCTCTCGTTGGGCCAGTATGGCGCCTTTCTTTACGATCAATTCCTCACCACCCCGCTCTGGGGCAGCGCCTGGCTGGCGGCCTCGGCGTTGGTCGCTGCGGGGACCGCCAGTGTGGTGGGGCGCGAGTGGCTGCGACTGCGCACCCTCAAGCGGCGTCAGGATGTGCGCTCGCGAGCAGAAGATCTGCTTGCCCATCAGGGAGTCGGGCAGGGGCAGGCCTTTTGCGAAGGGTTGGCGGTCAAAAGTGGCGACAAGGGGCGCGAAGGGTATCAAACCTGGCTGGCCCAGCTCGATGAGAGCCACAGCGATCGGGAGGTGCTGACCCTCTACAGCCAGCTGGTACTCGGCGAGCGTGACAAGCTGGCCCAGGCGCGGGTGGCCAAATGGTCGGGGGAGGCCGCTGTGCTGGTGGCGCTCAGCCCGCTCGCCACCGTCGACATGATGCTGATGTTGTGGCGCAACCTGCGGATGATCGAGGATATCGCCGATGTCTATGCCATCGAACTTGGCTACTGGAGCCGCATACGTCTGATCCGTCAGGTGTTTCGCAACATGCTCTACGCCGGTGCCACCGAGCTGGTGACCGAGGTGGGTATGGACTTGCTGGGCGCCGAGTTTGCCGCCAAGCTCTCCGCCCGCGCGGCGCAAGGGGTGGGGGCCGGGCTGCTCACTGCTCGCCTTGGCCTGCGTACTATAGAGGCGTGCCGCCCGCTGCCCTGGTGTGCGGACGAGAAACCCAAACTCGGCGAGCTGCGCAAGCGGCTGGTGGGTCAGCTGGCCGGTTATCTCAAGGGGACGAGCTAACCCCGGAGCGGGGCTCGGGGGTTGGCGGATCCTGATGGGGGCCAGGCATGCCGAGGATCTATATTGTTTTACTGGTGAAACGCTAATCCACTTTTTCAGGTGTTTTTTGCAACAATCTGCGCCGGGCTGATGGGCTATCACGGCTTAACCCGGGCAACGGGGCTGCTCCGCTTTTATCCCGTCTCCTTCAGGTATTGGTCGTACAAGGGGTAAGGGGTACCAAGGGTTTGGCTCACTCTGAATGAGTCAGCTCGCCATCAGGCGTGAATGTCACATTTTATTTACATCTCTCGCCAGCAGCCGACCACGGGGTCGGCTGCTTTTTTGTTGCCGGTTCGTTACAGTGATCCTGTGACCCAATGGCAAGGCGCCCCACCCGGCGCAGAGGATGGAACCGCTTATGGCAACCCTTTATACCGCTCACCAGCCGGATGCCCGGGGGATGATCCACTACTCGGCCGAAGAGCACGGCACCTGGCAGATCCTGATCGAACGTCAGCTGGCGGCGCTTGAAGGCAAGGCGTGTGACGAGTATCTGGCGGGCCTTGAAAGACTGACATTGCCGCGAGATCGCATCCCCCAGCTGGCCGAGATCAACGCCGTCTTGCAGCCTGCGACCGGCTGGTCGGTGGCGGCGGTGCCTGCGCTTATCTCGTTCGATCGCTTCTTCGCCCTGCTGGCCAACCGCCAGTTTCCGGTGGCCACCTTTATCCGGCGCCGTGATGAGCTCGACTACCTGCAAGAGCCCGATATCTTTCACGAGATCTTCGGCCACTGCGCCATGTTGACTAATCCGGCCTTTGCCCACTTCACCCACCTATACGGTCAGTTGGGGCAGCAGGCGAGCAAGGAGCAGCGGGTTTTTCTGGCGCGGCTCTACTGGTTCACCGTGGAGTTTGGCCTGCTGGCAACGTCCGACGGGCTGCGTATCTACGGTGGCGGCATTCTCTCCTCCATCGGTGAGACCGCCTATGCCCTCTCCGGCCAGCCGCTGCTGCAACCTTTCGATCTGTTGACCGTGCTGCGCACCCCGTATCGCATCGACATCATGCAGCCCACCTATTTTGTGCTGCCGAGTCTCGAGCATCTCTACCAACTAACTGGGGAGGAGATCATGGCTGCTCTGGCCGAGGCCAGTCGTCTTGGCCTCTATCCGCCACGTTTTGAGGTTCCCGCTGGCAAACAGGCGAGCTGACCAAAAGCAAACAACCCTATTTCATTTTCATTAATTTTTCATTAATTCAAGCAGGAGTAACCCATGTCCGAACTGGCCAGCCAACAGTGTGAAGCGTGTCGCGCCGATGCCCCCAAGGTGAGCGATGAGGAGCTGCGTGAGCTGATGCAGCTTATTCCCGACTGGCAGCCGCTGGTGGAGGGGGGGGCGCTGCAACTGCGGCGGGAATTTACGTTTCGCAACTTCAAGGAGGCGCTGGCGTTTACCAACCGCCTGGGCGAGCTGGCGGAGGCAGAGTTCCATCATCCGGCCATCCTGACCGAGTGGGGCAAGGTGACCGTCAGCTGGTGGACCCACAAGATCGGCGGATTACACCGCAACGACTTCATCATGGCTGCGCGTACAGACCAATTGCCCAGATAATCTGAGAACAGGTTGAGGCGGAGTATCCCCCTTCCTGCATTTCTGACCGAATGGGGGAGGTGACCGTCAGCTGGTGGATGCATAAGATCGGCGGCTTGCATCGCAACGACTTCATCATGGCGGCGCGCACCGATCAGTTGCTCCGGTAATCGCACCCCACACCAGCGTCATCGGTTGACCCGGGCCTGCCTGCGAAAGCGGGGCGGGCCCGCATTTTTATGGGCTGGCGCTCGCACTGGGGGGATCGAGACTGTATTATCCGCTCATTCATAGAGTTAGCTAGGAAGTGTGTCCCGAATGCGTCTTGAAGTCAGCTGTGAAGACCGCCTGGGCCTGACCCGGGAACTGCTCGACCGCCTGGTGGAGCACAATATCGATCTGCGCGGCATCGAAATCGATACCTCAGGCATCATCTATCTCAACTTTCCCGAGCTGGAGTTCAGTGATTTTCAGCACCTGATGCCGGAGATCCGCCGCATTCCCGGCGTCTACGACGTCAAGACCATCCCTTACATGCCTTCCGAGCGAGAGCACCACGAGATCGAGGCGCTGCTCAAGGCGCTGCCGGATCTGGTCTTCTCCCTCGACAGCAAGGGCAAGGTGACCCAGGCCAACCAGTCTGCCCTCACCACCCTCGGCTTGCCGGTGGAGGAGGTGCGAGGCGTGGCGCTCGGTTCGCTGGTTAAGGGTTTCTCCTTCACCCGCTGGCTGGAGGCGAGCGAGATCAAGCCGCAGACCTGCAAGCTCAGTTTCAATGGCGAAGAGTATCTGGCAGATCTGATGCCGCTGTTCGTGGCAGAAGCCCGCGGCAAGCAGGCGCTGGCCGGTGCCGTGGTGGTGCTCAAATCTGCCCGTCGGGTCGGCCTGCACTTCAGCGCGCTTCATGCGGTGGAAGTGGGGGGCTTCGAGCATCTGCAGGCCGAGAGCCCCAAGATGAAAGAGGTGCTGTCGCAAGCGCGCAAACTGGCGATGCAGGATGCGCCGCTGCTGATTGTCGGTGAGACCGGTACCGGCAAGGAGCTGCTGGCCCGTGCTTGTCACGGGGCCAGCCTGCGCTCCAGCCACCCCTTTATGGCCCTCAACTGCGCCGCCATGCCCGATAACGTGGCCGAGAGCGAGCTGTTTGGTTATGCTCCCGGTGCCTTTGGCAACAACACCGAGGGCAAGCGCGGCGTGCTGGAGCTGGCGAGCGGCGGCACCCTGATGCTGGACGAGATCGGCGATATGTCTCCCCATCTGCAGACCAAGTTTTTGCGGGTGTTGCAGGATGGGGTATTCCGCCGGGTCGGTGACGAGCAGGAGGTGAAGGTCAACGTGCGTTTCATCTGCACCACCCAGAAGCAGTTGCTGGATCTGGTGCACGAAGGAACCTTCCGCGAGGATCTCTACTATCGCCTCAACGTGCTCAGTCTGGCGCTGCCCCCCCTGCGCGAGCGCAAGGCGGACATCATGGTGCTGGCCCAGCAGTTTGTCTCCCGCTTTGCCAGCGAGTTGCAGCGACCCCGTCCGCGCTTTACCCGCAACATGGCCGACTACCTGACCGCCTATCGCTGGCCGGGCAACGTGCGTCAGCTGCGCAACTGTCTCTACCGTGCCATGACCCTGCTGGAAGGGGATGAACTGGGGCCCGAGCAGATCGACCTGCCGGTGGCGGCCGATACCATGCCGCTGATCGACGAGTGGTTTGAGGGGAATCTCGACGATGCGGTGAAGCGCTTCGAGAGCCAGCTGCTGGCCCGGCTCTATCCCGCCTTCCCGTCGACGCGCCAGCTGGCCAAACGCCTGGGCGTGTCGCATACCGCCATCGCCAACAAGCTGCGGGAATACGGCATCAGCAAGAAGTGATTCCCGCCTTGCTGCCTGCCACCAGAGAGCCCGTTACCAGACGGGCTCTCCGTTTTCTTTACACGAACTCGGTAGTTGATGGCGGGGTGAGACTTGTCAGGCCAGTGTCAGCCAACTTACTATCTGGGTTCATGTACCCGAACCGCAACGCCATAGCAGCGGTATTGTCAAGGCGACTACCTCCCGATCATGCTGTTACTCTTTTCCCCCCGTTTAACTGCCCGTCTGGCGCTCCTGTTGGTCGCGTTTGGCCTGCTGTTGCCCCGCGCGCTGGCGGAAACGGCCGCAGAGAGCCGGGCGACGGCGGTCAGGGAGCTGGTGCTCGATATCATGAGTTACACCCGCTGGCCCACCGAGCCTGCGGTGCTGCGTATGTGCGTGGCGGCGCCGACCGAATATGCCGGCGCCCTCTTTACCATCGATCGTCAGGCCAATGGCCGTACCGTGCAGGTCCATCGTTACGAGGCGAGCGATCCGGCCATCAGCGATCACTGCGATGTGCTCTATTTGGGAGTGCTCGACGAGCCGACCCGGATTGCGCTGTTTGCCCGCCTGCAGGGGCACCCTGTGCTCAGCATCAGTGAATACAACCACGACTGCTCCACCAGCTCGGTGTTCTGCCTGCAGACCTCGCCGGACAGCGTGCGGGTGCGGTTTAAAGTGAACCTCGATGCCCTGGCCCTGAGCGGCGTGCGGGTGCATCCCGCCGTGCTCAAGCTGGCCCATGCCGACAAGGGGGTTCCATGAGACGACAGGTGAGCGCGGCTCCCCGCCGTCTGACCCTGCGTCAGAGCCTGGGGCGAACCCATCTGGTGGCCGCCATCACAGCCGTCAGCGTGGCAGGACTCTTTTTTACTCTGGTGGCCCTGCTGGTAGTGCGTTTTTACGCCGACCACAATCTGGAGCTGGTAGCCCGCGCCATCAGCTACAGCGCCGAGGCGGCGGTGGTGTTCCACGATGAGGAGGCGGCGAGCGAGGCACTTAGCGGCATCGTTGCCAAGGAAGAGGTGGCCGAAGCCACTATCGTGCTGACCAATGGCCAGCTGCTCGCCAGTTGGGAGCGCCCCAGAAGCAACCCGCTGGTGACGCTCGAAGACTATCTGGCCCAACTGCTGATGCCGGGGCCTGTCAAACTCCCCATGCTGCGGGGTGGCGAGCAGATCGCCACCATCGAGCTGCGCGGCCATGGTGAATATCTGTTGCTGTTTTTGCTCTCGGCGCTGCTGGTGATGGTTGTTTGCCTGATGCTGAGCGCCATGGTGGCTCTCTATGTGGCTGACCGGATGCAGGTCTCCATCACCGCACCGCTGCGCAAACTGGCACTTGTCGCCCACTCGGTACGCCGACAGCGCACCCTGGGGATGCGGGCGCCACCGGCCGATATCGTCGAGATTAACGAGCTGGGGGATGACTTCAACTCCCTGCTGGACGAGCTGCAAGCCTGGCAGGCCCAGCAGGCCCGCGAAAATGCCAGCCTGCTCCATCAGGCGACTCACGATGCCCTCACCGGACTGCCCAATCGCGCCCTGTTTGAAGCGCGGCTCGCGCAGGCCATCGCCCTCGGCGAGCAAGAGGGGTTTGCGCTGCTCTATCTCGACTGCGATCGTTTCAAGCAAATTAATGACACGCTGGGGCACAACGCCGGTGACGATGTGCTGATCGCGCTCTCAAGACGGGTGCAGCATCAGCTGCGTCCGGATGATCTGGTGTTTCGCCTCGGTGGTGACGAGTTTGCGGTGCTGGTTGGTCCACTCCAGCGACAGCATGAGGTGGAAGAGGTGATTGGCCGCATCCAGCAGGCGATGAGCGAACCGGTGGCACTGCGTGACGGTCGTCAGCTGGTGGCCGGGGTGAGTGTCGGCTTTGCCGTCTATCAGGCGGGCATGAGTGCCAGCGTGCTGTGTGATCAGGCCGATGCAGCCATGTATCTGGCGAAACGGGCGCGCCGCCGCGAACAGCAAACCATCGCCTGACTGGCAAGAATAACAACATAAACAAGGAGCAAACCATGAAGATCACCCACCTGTTGAAAGTGACCCTGCTGGGGTTGATGTTGTCACTGCTGGCCGGTTGCCAGAGCGCGCCCAAAGGGTTGACCCCGGAGCAGATCGCCGTGCTCAAGGAGCAGGGCTTTTATCTGACCGATGAGGGGTGGACGCTGGATCTGGCCAACCGGGTGCTGTTTGCCAACAACGTGGGGGCGCTCAATCCCCAGACTCGCCAATCCGTTGAAAAACTGGGTAAAACACTGCTTGGCGTAGGGTTGGACAAGGCGCGGGTGGATGGCCACACCGATAATACCGGCGAGAGCAGCTACAACCAGCAGCTCTCCCTGAAGCGGGCCCAGTCGGTGGCCGATGTGCTGGTCTCGGTCGGCATGAAACCGGCCAATCTGGAGATCCATGGCCGTGGCGAGACCATGCCGCTGGCGGATAACAAGACCAGAGAGGGCCGGGCCGCCAACCGCCGGGTTGCCATCGTGATCAGCGATCAATAACCTTTTCATCGTTTCATTACCCATAAAAAAAGAGCGCCCGATCGGCGCTCTTTTTGATCGCGACAGCTGGGGTCGCGAGGGCATGTGGGGCAGGGTTACTGCGCGCTATTTTGCCCGTTATTGTCGTGATGGCTGCGCAGGCGGATGTTGATCATCTCCACCACCAGCGAGAAGGCCATGGCGAAGTAGATGTAGCCCTTCGGAATATGCAGATCCATCCCCTCGGCCATCAGGGCGAAGCCCACCAGGGTGAGGAAGGAGAGGGCCAGCATCTTGATGGTGGGGTGGGCATCGACAAAATCACCGATGGATTTGGCGGCAAACATCATGATGAAGACGGCGATCATGATGGCCAGCACCATCACCGGCACGTGATCGGCCATGCCGACTGCGGTGATCACCGAGTCGAGGCTGAACACGATATCGAGGATGGCGATCTGGATCAGGGTGCTGATAAAGCCCGAGGCCGCTTTGCTGACGCTCTCCGGCTCGGCCGCCCCTTCCAGGGTGACGTGGATCTCGTGGGCACTCTTGCCGATGAGGAACAGGCCCCCCAGCAGCAGGATCAGGTCGCGGCCGGAGATGGCTTCACCCAGCACGGTGAAGAGCGGATCGGTGAGGCGCATCACCCAGGCCAGCGAGAGCAGCAGCAGGATCCGGGTACCCATGGCGAGCCCCAGACCCAGAATACGCGCTTTTTGACGCTGCGCCTCCGGCAGGCGACCTACCAGGATGGAGATAAAGATGATGTTGTCGATGCCCAGCACGATCTCGAGCAGGGTAAGGGTGGCGAGTGCGACCCAGGCAGAGGGATCAAGAACCCATTCCAGCATGATTGAACCTTGGTTGAAAATTGGTTGGAAAATTGAAGCAGCGCATTCTAGCAGGGGCGCCACTGCTTGTCCCAGAGGGGGGAAAAGATAAAAATGGTGGCCATCGCAAGGGAGGCAGGCATGTTTCGATTAGGGTTCATTATTAATCCGGTCGCCGGGATTGGTGGCGCAGTGGGGCTCAAGGGCAGTGACGGCGTGGTGGATGAGGCGCTTGCTCGTGGTGCCGTGCCCAAGGCGCAGGATCGGGCGCGGCAAGCTCTGTTGCCACTGTGCGAGCTGAGCGTCCCGTTTGAACTGCTGACGGTAGCGGGAGAGATGGGGGAGGCGGTGGCCCGATCTCTGGGACTACCCTGTCGAGTCATCTATCAACCGGCCGGGGAGAGCTCCTCGGCCGATGATACCCGCCACGCCGCCGGGCTGATGCGCGAAGCCGGGGTCGATCTGCTGCTGTTTGCCGGTGGCGATGGCACGGCGCGGGATATCTGCGCCGCGGTGGGGGAGTCCTGCCATGTGCTCGGCATTCCCGCGGGGTGCAAGATCCACTCCGGCGTCTACGGGGTGACGCCCGCAGCCAGCGGGCGGGTGGTGGCGCGGATGATTGCTGGGGAATTGCTCAGCCTGATCGATGCCGAGGTGCGCGACATCGACGAGGAGGCGTTTCGCGCGGGCAAGGTGCGGGCCCGCCACTACGGCCAGCTGAAGGTGCCCGGTGATCTGCGTTATGTGCAGGCGGTCAAGCAGGGGGGAAAGGAGTCCGAAGAGCTGGTGTTGGCGGATCTCGCCGCCGGTGTGGTGGAGCAGATGGAGCCCGATACCCTCTATCTGATGGGCTCCGGCAGCACGGTGGCAGCCTGTATGGCAGAGCTCGGTCTGGAAAATACTTTGCTCGGTGTGGATCTGGTGGAAAATGGCCGACTTATCGGGCAGGATCTCAGCGCCGCCGAGATCCTGACCCGGATCCGCGGCCGTCGCTGCCGACTGATCATTACCCTGATCGGCGGACAGGGACATCTGTTCGGGCGCGGAAATCAGCAATTGAGTCCTGAGGTGATTCGGTGTGTAGGGCTGGAGAATATCCAGGTGCTGGCAACCAAAGCCAAGCTTGCCGCCCTTGCGGGCAGGCCGCTGCTGGTGGACACCGATGATCCCGAATTAAACCGGGCGTTGCGTGGTTATCTGCGAATAACCACGGGATACAAGGATCAGGTCATCTACCCGGTGGCCAACCCGGAATAGGACGCCAAGGACGCTGCTGGCCTGGCGCCAGAGAGCTGCAATCAACCGGATTGCGGTTCCATACCCCCGAATTTTTTGCCGCAAATGAGGCTGCGTTACATGACGATTCACGATTTTGAGCACAAGTTGTTGGGACTGATCGACAGCATGGTTGCCACCGCGACCGACGATGAGCTGTTTGCGGGGGGTTACCTGCGAGGTCATATCTCATTGGCCGTTGCCCGGGCCGAGCTGGAAGGCAAGACCCTGGTGCGGGACGTCAAGAGCTATGTGCTGCGCAGCCTCAACGAGGCGATCTTGCAAGGTGAGCTATCTGAAGAGGATGAAAAACTGGTGCAGGCGATGTGGAGTCGTTTGCAACAAGACGCAGAAGCTTGATCGGATACACAATTCAAACTGAAGTTTGAGTTTATTCTTCCCCTGAAGTTAGTGAAAGGTTAATAATAAGTTTCGCCTTTTGTTTCAGGGATTAAACTATGGCCTCCTCCTCACGCATTGCCAATAAACTGCCGCTCGAGATGCTCTATCACTGGGAGCGGCAGTGTCCTGATCGAACCTACCTGCGTCAAACCATCAATCGCGAATATGTCGATTTCACCTGGGGTGAAGTGGCCGATGAAGCGCGGCGGATGGTGACGGCCTTGCGTCACCTCGGTCTGGTGGCCGGTGACAAGGTGGCGCTGCTCTCCAAGAACTGCGCCCAGTGGTTTATCGCCGATCTGGCGATGCAGATGGGGCAATACGTGAGCGTGCCCATCTACCCGACTGCCAACGTCGACACCATCGAATATGTGCTGCGCCATAGCGAGGCCAAGGCGATCTTCGTCGGCAAGCTGGATGACTGGAAGAGTCAGGAGGCGGGCGTACCCGCCGATCTGCTGCGCATCGCCTTCCCCTATGACACCATGCCGGCCAGCCACCAGTGGGACGATCTGCTGGAGGCGCATGAGCCGATCCCTGACAGCCCGGTGCAGGCCCCTGACTCCCTGCTGAGTTTGGTCTACACCTCCGGCAGCACCGGCAAGCCGAAAGGGGCCATGCTGAGCGTCGAGCGTTACGCCTGGTCGTGCGAGAAGCTGGTGGAGACGGTGAGCCTGAGCCAGGCCGATCGGGGCTTCTCCTACCTGCCGCTGGCCCATATTACCGAGCGGGTCTACATCTACGGCGGCAGCCTCTATGGCGGTGCTACTATCGCGTTCCCCGAATCCCTCGACACCTTTATCGAAGATGTCAAACGCTGCCGTCCCACCGTCTTTATCTCGGTGCCACGGCTGTGGGCCATGTTCCGCATCAAGATCCACGAGAAGCTGCCCCAGAACAAACTGGCGTTGCTGCTCAAGATCCCGCTTATCTCCGGCCTTATCAAACGCAAGCTGCAAAAGGGGTTGGGACTGGATCAGGCCCGGGTACTCGGCTGCGGCTCCGCGCCTGTCTCCCCTGCGCTGCTTGAGTGGTATCTGAGCATCGGTCTCAAGGTGACTGAAGCCTGGGGCATGACCGAGAACCACGCCTACTCCACCATCAACTACCCGTTCCGTGCCGACAAGATCGGCACCGTCGGCAAGGCGGGGATTGGGGTGACCATCAAGATCTCCGACGAGGGGGAGATCCTCTGCCGCTGCGAAGGGATGATGCTGGGTTACTACAAGGATCCCGAGCACAGCGCCGAGGCCATCGATGCCGAGGGGTGGCTGCACACTGGCGACATGGGCAAGCTGGACAAGGAGGGTTATCTCACCATCACCGGCCGGATGAAGGATGTGTTCAAGACCGCCAAGGGCAAGTATGTGGCGCCGGTGCCCATCGAGGGACTGCTGGGGCAGGAGCCCATCATCGAACAGCTCTGCGTGATTGGTTACGGCATGCCGCAGCCCATTGCGCTGGTGCAGCTGGCCGAGAGCGCCATGAAGGGCAATCGGGAGGAGGTCAACGCCAGACTGGAAGCGGCGCGGGTTCGGGTCAACGATCAGCTGGAATCTCATGCCAAAATTCGCGGCATTCTGGTGGTGAAAACCCCCTGGAATATCGAGAACGGCGTGCTGACCCCCACCATGAAGATCAAGCGTCACCTGCTGGAGCAAAAGTACGCCCAGGTCGGGGATCGCTGGCCCTCATCCCAAGTGGTGGTGTGGGAGGAGTAAATTCCGTCTTTCCATAGCGCAACAAACAACAACGGCCCTTGATGGGCCGTTGTTGTGTTTGAGGCATATCACTCGCCGCTGTTTTGTCGGCGAGTAAAAGTGCGCCCGGTTAGATCTGCGCCAGCGCGGCGGCCAGATCGGCGATCAGATCGTCCGCATCTTCCACCCCGATGCTGAAGCGGATGAGGTCGTCGTTGACTCCGGCAGCGAGGCGGCTCGCCTCGTCCATGGCGGCGTGGGTGGTACTGGCTGGATGGCAAGCGAGACTCTCGAGATCCCCCAGACTCACCGCCTGCACGAACAGCTGCAGATTATCGAGCAGGGTGGCACAGCGCTCAAACCCGCCTTCCAGCTCAATGCTCACCATGCCGCCAAAGCCGCTGGCGAAGGCGCCGAGGGCATCGTGGCCCGGATGGTTGGCAAGCCCCGGGTAGATCACCTTCTTCACTGCCGGGTGGGCGGCCAGAAACCCGGCCACTTTCTGGGCATTGTGCAGGTGGGCATCCATCCGCAGCGGCAGGGTCTTGACCCCGCGCTGCAGCAGGTAGGCCTCCTGCGGGCCAATGGGAGAACCGATATGTTTGAGGGCCACGGTGCGGATCGACTTCATCAGGGCGTGAGATCCCGCTACCACCCCGGCGATGATGTCGCCGTGGCCACCCAGATACTTGGTGCCGCTGTGCATCACCACATCGACCCCGAGCTCCAGCGGACGCAGCAGGTAGGGGGTGAGGAAGGTGTTGTCACATACCGTAATGGCGCCCACCTTGCGGGCTGCTTCCACCACCAGCCGCGGATCCACCACCTTGAGGGTGGGGTTGGTCAGGGTTTCGAACAGTACCACCTTGGTGGCAGGGCGGATATTGGCCAGCAGATCCCGGTCGCTCTCGTAGGCGGTGACCTTGATACCGGCGCGGCTGAAGGTCTGCTTCAAGAAGGCATCGGTGCCGCCGTAGAGCGGGCCGATATAGGCCACCTCATCGCCGCTGTCGGCCAGGGCATACATGATGGCGCTCACCGCTGCCATGCCGCTCGCCACCACCAGCGCTTCATCGGCACCTTCAAGCGCCGCCAGCTTCTGCTCCAGCTCGGCGGTGGTGGGGTTGCCAAAGCGGCTGTAGATAAAGCCGGGGGCCTGACCTGCAAAGCGCTCCTTGCCCGCCTGGGCGTTGAAGTAGCTGAAGGTGCTACTCTGGTAGAGCGGGGTGGTGAGGGCGCCGGTCTGTGGGTCGATCCGCTGGCCGCTGTGTACGCTCATGGTCTTGAATTTCATCGTGTTGCTCCGTGATGACCAGGCTCTGGCCATGACTTGTTTTGTTGTTCGTTGCTTGTTGTTTTTGTCAGCGCGGGTATGTGCATGCGGCTTGTGGCTTATGCATATACCCGCCTAGGGATCTTTACGCTGCTTAGGCCGTTATCGCTTCGCTTTCAGTGCGCGGGAGGCGAGTTGGTTCCACCGGCCCATAGTGCCGCGCCGCCACATCCGGGTGGGAGCGCAGCCGCCCTTTCAGCACGTTCTCCCCCACCTGATAGAAGAGCGGATTGGTCGGGTCACTCTCCGGCCCTTGCGCCTGTGCTGCCAGCTCGGGGGAGAGGCTGAGCAGTGGCACGGTGGCATCGAGCCGCGCCGCCATAAAGAAGGCGCAGGAGAGGCGCGATACGCCGGGCGGCGGGCTCACCACCCGATGCAGGGTCGCCTTGAGATAGCCGTTGGAGGCCAGCTCAAGCAGCTCGCCGATATTGACCACCAGCGCACCCGGCAGGGGGGGCGCGGAGATCCAGCCGTTGGCCGTCTCGACCTCAAGCCCCGAATTATTGTCCTGCATCACCAGCGTCAGGTAGCCGGGATCCTTGTGGGCGCCGACCCCCTGACTGCTGCCGCCCGCCTCTTGCCCCGGGTAATGAATCAGCTTCATGTGCTGGTAGGGGGCGCCGCGGATGCTGTCGTCAAACACGTTGGCCGGTTGCTCCAGCACCTCGGCAAAAGCGGCCAGCAGGGTGAGGGTGATATCGCTCAGCCGATCTTGCCACGCCAGCAGATGGGCTTTCATCTCTGGCAGAGTAGTCGGCCACTGGTTGGGGCCGATCAGCCGCTGCCAGGGTTCACGGATCAGGGCCGCAGGCAGGGCTTGCGCCTCATTCATGATATCGAACTGCTCCCGCAGATCCGGTCGCTGGCGGGTCAGCTCGGCACCGACCCGGTTGTAGCCGCGAAAGTGGGGGCTGTTGACCATCTGCACCGCCAGCTTCTCCTGCTCCGGCAGAGCAAAGAAGCGCTCTGCCAGCGCCAGAGTCTCTAGCATCTCAACCTTGCTCAAGCCGTGGCCGACCAGATAGAAAAAGCCCACATCGCGGGCGGCCGAGGCCAGCCTGGCCAACATAGGGCTACGCACCTCGGGTGCCCCGTTGAGGGCAGCCAGATCGATGATCGGCAGTGGTGAATGTTCCATGTGCACCTCCTCACTCTTTCGTTATCTCTGGCGCCATCTCTTCTGCTGCCTCTGGTGCGGGCAGGTCTGATGAGCGGCAAACGGGATGGCGCGACAGTGTGGCGGTGTGCGCTGCGGTGTGGCGCCATCTGGGATAAAGGGGATGCTACTGTTCGGTGTTATAAGACGTAAACAACAAATTATTCTTAGTTATATACAAAATTCGAAATGGAATTCGGTGCCTGATGGGCTGAAGGTTTTTTGCGCAGCCATTGTGGGGTAAAGGGGCAACGATGAGGGGGAGAGTGATAACCAGAGGCAAGCTGCCAGCAGCAAAAATGACCAAAACAGAAGGGAGGCGGATGCCTCCCTTCTGGTTGAGCGGTTTTTCACCTGACCGAAAGCACAGGCGAGTGACCGCGTATTCTGGCCTTAACCGATTGCTGGCTCTCAGTAACCCAGGGTAAAGCGCTGGCGCTGGTGAGCCGGTTTTTCCACCTCGTTCAGCACACCGTCGGCCAGATCACCGGCGGTGATCCCGGTAGGCTGTTCGCCACTAAAGAGCACCTGATCGCCACCAATCCGATAGCCGCCGCGCTTCTCGCCCGGTTCGAGGAACACCGGGGGAGAGACAAAGCGCCAGTCGAGGGTAGTTTCACGACGCAGGGCGGTGAGACCGTCGCGGGCCGCCAGCGCCCCCTGTTTCCACTCGGCCGGAAACTCAGGGGTATCCACCAGTTGCACGCCGGGGGCAACCTCCAGACTGCCGGCGCCACCTACTACCAGCAGCCAGCTGTTGGCCGCTTTGGCTGCTGCGACGATCGCGTTGGCGCCCTTGAGGTACTGGTCGTAGATATCCGGTGTGGTCCAGCCCGGGTTGTAGGCGCTGATCACCCGATCGTGCCCCTTGAGCACCTCGGCCAATGCCTGCGGGTTTTGGGCATCCACCGCCACGGCGGTGACCTGCGGATGGGCGGCCACCTTGCTGACATCGCGGACGATGGCGGTGACGTGATGGCCGCGGCTGATGGCCTCGTTCAGGATGGCTGAACCGACAAAACCACTGGCACCGATCAGGGCAATCTTCATGGGGAACTCTCCTTCACTGTTGGAATGGGGCTATCCTACGCCGCCATTTATGATTTAATAATCACCTCAAAAATGCATTCACTTATAAGCTGGATTTAATAATGGAACAGCTCAGACGTTACGCCATCTTCGCCGCCGTGGTGGAAGCGGGCAGCATGACAGGGGCGGCCAAATCCCTTGGCATGACCCCCTCCGCCGTCAGTCAGCATATCAGTCAGCTCGAAAGCCTGCTCGGACTGCCCCTGCTCCATCGCTCCACCCGTCGTCTCAGTCTGACCGAGGCGGGAGAGGTGGTGTGGCAAGGGTGTCGGGCGTTGCAGCAGACTCTGAGCGAAACCGAGCTGCGCCTCTCGGAGGTGCGCGACGCCCTGCTCGGGGAAGTGCGGATCACCGCCCCGGTGGGGATGGCGGGCCAGCCGCTGGCGCTGGCCCTCTCACCGCTGCTGCAGGCCCACCCCGGCCTCACCATCCAGATCATCGCCGACGACGAGAAACGGGATCTCATTGCCGAGCGGATCGACGTGGCGCTGCGGGTCGGCACCTTGCCTGACTCGACCCTGGTGGCCCGCAAGCTGGGCCAGACCCGGATGCTGCTCTGCGCCGCCCCCGCCTATCTGGCGCGCAAGGGGACGCCGCGCATGCCCGACGATCTGGCGACTCACGACTGGCTCTGCGGCGACATGCTGGGCAACGGTTTGCTGCTGCAGGATGAAAAGGGTGGCGAACACAGGGTGAGGTTCAAGGCCAAGGTGCTCTGCAACAACGTGTTGCCCCTGCGCCAGTTTGCGCTGGCAGGGCAGGGGATCTCGCTGCAACCGGAGGGAGAAATTGGCGAGGATCTGGCTCAGGGGCGTCTGCTCGAACTGCTGCCCGGTTTTCGGGTGCAGCCGATGGAGATCCACGCCATCACGCCGCAGCGGGAGATCCCGGAGAAGGTGCGACGGGTGGTGGAGGCGCTGCGCAGCTATTTCGGCACGACGATGTCGTCATGAGCTGCGCCTTAATGGTTGAGAAAAGGCGCCCGATTATCCTGAAGGGGGATTATCCATAAGGCGGTTTGTCGACAAGATCGATAGCCCGGATGAGGAGATGGGCATGCTTGACTGTTAAGCATACTTAAAACGAACTGACGGCCCGCACCTGATCTTTGAGCCAATTAAGCCCGGTATCCTGACCGGAGCTCTTGTGCCAACTCATGTAGACGGGGCAATCCTCCGAGAGCCAGGGGAGGGGATAGCTGGCCAGATCCAGCGCTTGCCCCAGCTTCTCCATGTGCCACTGGCTGGCGACGCAGAGCCAGTCGGTACGACTCACCAGATGAAGGGCGGTGAGCAGGGAGTCGCTCTCGTAGGCAATCTGGCGCGGCGGCAGCGGCGCCTTGGTCAGGGTGTTGAGCAGCAAGCTGTCGAGCCGCCTGGTTTGCAATACCACGTGCTTTTCGTTGAAGAAGGTGGCCATGTCGGGGGCCTGGCGGATCCTGGGGTGATCCTTGCGGCAGGCGATGCGCAGGGCCTGGGACATGATCTGCTCGTTTTCGATCCCCTGCTCCGCCATCGGCTTGGTGGCCAGCACCAGATCCACGCTGTGCAGATAGAGGCTGTTCTGGCGCAGGGCTTCGTCCTGCACCTGGGTGTTCCACTCCAGCTGACAGTTGGGGGCTTGGGTCTGCAGCAGGTTGTTGAGCTCCGGCAGGAAGAAGATATCGATATCGGGCACCCCCGCGATGCGAAAGGTGCGCCGACTGGTCTGGGGATCAAAGAGATCGGTGCGCTGCAGGCTGCGCTCCATGTCGTGCAGCGGCACCATGATCTCGTGGTGCAGACTGAGCGCTCGCGCCGTGGGGGTGATGCCGCGTCCCTGGCGGACAAACAGCGGTTCGCCCACCAGGGTGGTCAGGCGGCTGATGGCTTGGCTGATGGCCGAGGGGGTCATCTCCATCATCTCGGCGGCCGTGGTGACACCACCATAGCGGATCACCGCATCGAGGACGCGAAAGAGATTGAGATCGACTTGAGACATGGTGGCTACCGTTAAGCAAGATTAAACAGTTAACATACTGAACAGCCTCTTGTCCGGCCAGCATTCCCTGCGATAACTGTGATGTTTCCCTCTCTATTCGTCACCTTTCATCTTGCCGCGAATGCGATCGAGCCTGTTTTGCAGCCATGCTTGAGCCCGGCAGGTGGTCCGCGGCATAGAGTAGCGCGACCAGCAGCAAGCCGCCCAGAAAGAGCCAGCGAGCGCTTCCCCAATGGCCGTTGTCCGTCATCAGGGCCGCCAGCAATAGGGGGCCAAGCAGCTGACCGAAGTTGGCGAGCTGGACAAAAAAGCCCTGCACGATGGCCAGTTGCACCGGCCCCTGACTCACTCCCTGCGCGGACGAGAGGATCGCCGGCGGCGCCATGCCACCCGAAAGGGAGAGGACGAGGCACAATCCATAGGCCCACCACGGCGACAGGCCGGGCCAGAAGGCGAGAATGCCGCACAGCGCCATCAGACCCAGTGCCCAGCTGATGAGCCGATCTCGCGCTACGCCCCTGCGCAGCAGCCATGCCCCCATCAGGTTGCCGGGAATATTGGCGACCACCGCCAGCGCCGAAAGCAGGGCGATCTGGCTTTGGCCAATTCCGGGGCTGCCTTGCAACATGGTTGGCAGCCAGACAAAGAGCGCCCAGAGCATCAGGCTGTAGAGCGTGAACGCCAACCCGTAGCGCCAGAGTGCCTTCTGCCGGAGCACCGTGAGCTGGCGCAGCGGGTGGCCCGAGTTGATCGAGTTTTGGGATGCCCAGACCCGCAGTTTATCTGCCGAGCGACTGGCGAGCAGAAGCAGCAGGGCAGAGAGTTGCGGGATCATCAGGATCAGCCAGGCCAGTCGCCAGCCACCTTGCGCCGTGAGCCAGGGGGTGAGCAGCATGCCCGCCGCCGCCCCGAGGGGCAGGTTGACCGCCCACAGGCTCAAGGCCAGTCGCTTATCCTCCTCCCGGGTCACCGCCATGATAAAGGCGGGCATGGCCACCGAGACCAGCAAAAAGCCAATCCCCTCGACAATGCGCGACAGCAGCATCATGGCCAGCCCGGTGGCGGGCAGTGCCAACGCCCCGCCTGCCACGATAACCAGTAGCCCGACAACCCCGGTTTGCCGCCCACTCCAGCGGGTCAGCAACAGGCCGAGAAAGAGGCTGAAGAGGATAGCCAGCGTATTGAAAGCCGAGGCGAGATAGCTGGCTTCGACCAGTGTCAGCCCCAGCTCGCTGCGCAGTATGCCGAGTACGGCGGGCACTTTGCCAAGGCAGAGGGCGCCGCTGGCACCGGCAAAAATGGCGAGGAAGACCAGAGGCCAGCGCGTGCTTTGTGGCTGGTGGCCAGCGAGCGTGCTCATGGCCGATATTGGCCGTTGCGCAGCCACTCATCGTTGAGCTGACCAAATTCGCCGCGCTGATAGGCATGCAGCCGATTTGCAATGGCGTCGTGGCTGTTCATGACGAAGGGGCCATGTTTGACCAGGGGTTCATTGAGCGCCTGGCCTGAGAGCAGCACGAAGTGGCAGGGCTCGGTGGCCTCAAGTTGCAGTGCCACCGCCTCGCCGCCATCGGCAGGGAGGCTTACCCCCATCCCGTGACCTGCCGGGATGAGGTGCCGCTCTCCCTCCGCCAGCAGGGTCAGCGATCCGGTCAGGGGATAGATCATGGCATTCCAGCCTGCCGCCAGCAGATGGGTGAAGCGGCTGCCGGGCGCGCAATGGCCATCGAGCAGGGTAAAGGGTTGGGGTAGTTCTACCGAGTGTGGTGCCGTTATCCCGTTGCTGTGGCCTGCGACCACCCGTACTTGCACCCCTTCGCCATGAAACTCGGGGATGGTGGCAGCGGCTGCGTGGACGGCAAAAGGCGACATCATCTTTTGACGGGCAGGCAGGTTGACGAAGATCTGCAGGGCGTGGACGTAGGGCGATGCCCCCTCCGGCTGTTCGGTATGCACGGCCCCGCGTCCGGCCGCCAGCCAATGGAGCGCTCCCGGTTCGATGGGGCCCTGATTGCCGAGAGAGTCGTAGTTGACGTGGGGGCTCGTCGAATCCTCGAACAGATAGGTGACGGCAGAGATCCCGGCGTGGGGATGGGGCTCGAAGGTGGGGGCGGTCATCTGGAAGTGATCCACCATCACCACGGGGTCTATCAGACCGTTGAAAAAGTGTTCGCCAAAATGGCTGGCTTCAAAGCCGCTGCCAATGCGCAGCGGTTGGCCCTTGACGGGGGCGGAGAGAGTCAGGCGTCTGGTCATCGATATAACCTCTTGAAGACAAAAGATGCCTTCGGTCATCTGACCGAAGGCGGGGCGAGTTACGACTTCTTGGCACCCTCTTGCATCTGCCACACCAGGGTGGCGAAAGGCATGTCGAGGGCGCTGTAGACATCGTGCGCCTTGGGATCGACGTTGCTGCGCAGCATCTCGACCGCGGCGGAGGCGTAGTCGGTGACCGGGATACCGGCCCCCAGCAAGCGTTGCAGCCCAGTGGTGCGCTTGGCTTCGTTGAAGGTGCCGGAGGCATCGAGCACCACCCGGGCATCATAGCCGGCAGCCTTGGCAGAGAGGGCCGGGAAGCTGGCGCAGATCTCGAGGGATACCCCGGCGATGATCAGTTGTTTGCGGCCGGTCTTCTCAATGGCGGCGCGCACGGCAGGATCGTCCCAGGCGTTGATGACGGTGCGGTTGATCACCTTCACATCCGGCAGGGCACTGGTCAGTTCAGGCATGGTGGGGCCCCACATGCCATCGGGCATGGTAGCGGTCACGATCACCGGCACGCCGAGGGCGCGGGCGGCGTTGGCCAGCGCCACCACGTTGTGCTTGAGCTCGCCCACCGTGGTATCGCGCACGCCGCTCAGCAAGCCGACCTGATGGTCGACCAGCAGCAGTACCGTATTGTCTCGGGAGAGCATCTCCAGATAGCGGTTGGGTGATACGGTCGGATGGCTGGCAGCCTCGGCGGCCATGGCCGGTGTCGCTGTGGTGGCTAGCGTGGCGGTCAGGGTCGCCAGACCGAGCAGGGTGGCAGAGCAGATTTGTCGCAGTTTCATGGTGAATTCCTTGTGATATCGGAACAGTCAAACGGCCCTTGCTGGTGGGGCGGATTGCCCGCGCAGCAACCGTCTGATGGGGACAGGGCCATTATGATGGCTGCAAAAATGGCGACAATCTGGTGAAATAGGTTCTTATCGTTCTATTGGTGGAACGATGTGAATGCACCTCACCCTGACCAAGGCTGCCCGATGACACCACTGGAACTTGATTTGAATGATCTCTATCTCTTCACCCATGTGGTGCAGCGACAGGGATTCACTGCCGCCGCGCGTGCGCTTGGCGTGCCCAAGTCGCGGATCTCGCGCCGTATCCGGCTGCTGGAGGAGCGGCTGGATACCCGGCTGCTGCAACGTACCTCGCGCCAGCTCAGCCTGACCGATGCCGGTGAGGTGCTCTATCGCCACTGTCAGGCGATGCTGGCCGAAGCGCAGGCCGGAGAGGCGGCTGTGCGGCAACGGCAGCAGGAGCCGAGCGGTCTGGTGCGCATCAGCGTGCCCATTACCATTGCCGATGCGCTGCTTGCCCGCTTGCTGCCCGCTTTTATGGCGCAATACCCCAAGGTGAGGCTCGCCGTGCAAGCCAGCAATCGGCAGGTGGATCTGCTGGAGGAGGGGCTGGATGTGGTGATCCGCGGGGTGGCCTTCGAGCAGCCCCCCTCCAGTCTGGTGCAGGTGCCGCTCTGCACGGTGCAGTGGGGTGTGCTGGCGACCCCGGCGTGGCTCTCGCGCCACAATGCGCTGGCGCATCCACGGCAGCTGGAAGGAGAGGATGCCCTACTTTTCAGCTCGCTGGAGCGTCAGGCCGATCTGCTGCGGCTGCGGCACGACAGTGGGGAGAGTGAGGAGGTGGCGGTCAATGTGCTGCTGCGCAGCGACAATGTGCAAACCCTCAAACAGGCGGCGCTGGCGGGGCTCGGGATGGTGGGCTTGCCACTTTACGCCTGCGTGAGTGAGTTGGCGGATGGGCGGCTGCAACAACTGCTGCCCGAGTGGCGTCCCAAAGATGGCAAGCTGGTGATGCTCTATCCCGTGCGGCGCGGTCTGTCACCGGCGGTCAGGGCCCTCATCGACTTTATCAAGGTGCAGTTGCCTGCACTGCTGGCAGAGGTCGGTCAGCCACGCTGAGGAGGGCTATCCCTCCATCTTGCGGCGAATGCGCTCGAACAGGCTCTGCAGGCAGGCTTGATCCCGATCGGCGGCCCGCACCGCGCCGTACATATGGCGACGAATACCGCTGCCGAGGGGACGGGCGCAGAGCATCCCCTGTCTGACAAACTCCTCGCTGGCCCAGCGCGGCAAGGCGGCGACCCCGAGCCCTGCGGCGGCCATCTGCAGCATCACAGAAGTGTTGTCCACCGGCTTGCAGCGGGCGGGCTCCACCCCGGCGGGTTGCAAAAAGCGGCTGAAGATATCCATGCGGCTGCGCTCCACCGGATAGACCAGCAGCACCTCCGGCTCCAGATCGACCGGCTCGATGCGGCTCTGGTGGCAGAGGGGGTGATACGGCGCCATCACCAGAGTCAGATCGAAGGCAAAAAGCGGCTCGAAGTGGAGATCGCCGCGGGCCTGCACATCGGAGGTGAGCAGCAGATCGAGCTGGCCGCCGAGCAGGGCATTGATGGCATCAAAGCCCGGCACTGACTCCACCTCCAGATCCACCCCGGGCCACTGGCGGCGAAAATCGGGCAACAGCGGCAGCAGCCACTGGATGCAACTGTGGCAATCGAGCGCCAAATGCAGCCTTCCCGCATCGCCGCTCTGCAAGGCCTGCAGCTGTTTCTCGGTTTGGGCCAGGGCGGGCAGTACCTGACGGGCAAGGGCGAGCAGCTGGCTGCCTGCCGCGGTCAGCACCAGCGGGCGGCTTTTGCGCAGGTAAAGCTCCAGATTGAGGCGGGTCTCCAGCTCTTTGAGCTGGTGGGAGAGGGCGGACTGGGTGAGGTTGAGGGTCAGCGCCGCACCGGCCAGCGAGCCCTGCTCGGCCAGCGCGGTCAATGTTTTCAAGTGTTTGATCTCTATCCCTGCATTGCTTGGCACTGCCATAAGATGGCTCCTTGTGAGATTGCGTATGGCGCTGAGGTTGCGGTCGGCGGTGGCCTGCTGCGCTTCTTGACTCCGGCACCTCTTGCACCTGTAAAAATCGGCCTCTGTATCCTCGCGGTGAACCTGACTGGCGGTCAGTTGAGGATTATTTGAGAGCCACTTGAAGAGGATTCAATAGCCAGCGTCACCTTATCTTGTCATTTTGGATGTGTAAACATCTGGATGGCTAAATCATCCAGTTTCCCATCAGATGAATGAGCATAAGGAAATGAACCTATGACACGAGCACACACCCTGGGCTTCCCCCGTATCGGCGCCAAGCGCGAGCTGAAATTTGCCCTCGAATCCTACTGGCGTGGCGAGACCACTCAGGCCGAACTTGTTGCCGTGGGCAAGACGCTGCGTGAGCGCCACTGGCAGGCCCAGCACGGCGCCGGGGTCAATCTGCTGCCGGTGGGTGACTTTGCCTGGTACGATCAGGTGCTCGGTACCAGCCTGCTGGTGGATGCGGTGCCTGCCCGTCACCGCCATGGCGAGACCGATCTCGACACCCTGTTCCGGGTGGCCCGGGGCCGTGCGCCGACCGGCCCAGCGGCGGCCGCCGCCGAGATGACCAAATGGTTCAACACCAACTATCACTATCTGGTGCCGGAATTCAGCCGTGATCAGCGCTTCAAGCTGGGCTGGAGCCAGCTGTTTGACGAGGTAGAAGAGGCCAAAGCACTGGGGCTGCCGGTCAAGGCGGTGCTGCTGGGACCGGTCTCTTATCTGTGGCTCGGCAAGGAGAAAGAGAGCGGCTTCTCCCGCCTTGAACTGCTCGATCGCCTGCTCATCGTCTATCAGGAGATCCTGGCCAAGTTGGCCGCCCAGGGAGTGGAGTGGGTACAGATCGATGAACCTGCGCTGACGCTGGACTTGCCGGACGAGTGGCGGCTGGCCTACCTCAACGCCTACGAGCGCTTGAGCGGCCCCTGCAAGCTGTTGCTCACCACCTATTTCGGCTCGGTGGCCCATCAGCGCGACATCATCACCAGCCTCAAGGTAGATGGCCTGCATCTGGATCTGGTGGCCGCCCCCGAGCAGCTGGAGACCCTGTTGCCGCATCTGCCCGCCCAGTGGGTCATCTCAGCCGGGGTGATCAACGGCCGCAACGTCTGGCGTGCCAATCTGGCCAAGCTGGCGCCGACTCTGAAGGCACTGAAAGCCAAACTCGGCGAGCGGCTCTGGGTGGCCTCATCCTGCTCATTGCTGCATAGCCCGGTGGATTTGACTCTGGAGCAGGAGCTGGATCCCCAGACCCGCAGCTGGTTCGCCTTCGCCTTGCAAAAATGTTTCGAGTTGGGACTGCTCAGAGAGTATCTGGATGGGGGCGAGCTCGACAAAATCACCGCCTACAGCCAGCCCATCGTGGATCGGGAGTCCGACAGCCGGGTGCACAAAAAAGCGGTGCAGTCACGGCTCGCCAGCCTCACCAACAGCGATTTTGATCGCCACAGTCCCTATCCGGTCAGGGCCGAGCTGCAGCGCTCGGATCTCAAGCTGCCGCTGCTGCCCACCACCACCATCGGCTCCTTCCCGCAGACCTCCCAGATCCGGGTGTTGCGGCAGGATTGGCGCTCCGGTCGCATCGATGACAGTGCCTACGAGGCTGGCATTAAGGCCGAGATCCGCGATGCCATCGCGCGTCAGGAGGCCATCGGGCTGGATGTGTTGGTACATGGTGAGGCTGAGCGCAACGACATGGTGGAGTATTTCGGTGAGCTGCTGGATGGCTTTGCCATCACCCGCTTCGGTTGGGTACAGAGCTATGGCTCCCGCTGCGTCAAGCCGCCGGTGATCACCCGCGATATTGACCGCCCGACTCCCATGACGCTCGAATGGACCCGATTTGCCCAGAGCCTGACCGACAAGCCGGTGAAGGGGATGCTGACTGGCCCTGTGACCATCCTCTGCTGGTCCTTCCCGCGGGAAGACGTGAGCCGCGAGCAATCTGCCCTGCAAATCGGGCTGGCCATTCGCGACGAGGTGGCAGACCTGGAAGCCGCCGGCATCAAGATCATCCAGATCGACGAACCGGCGATCCGTGAAGGCTTGCCCCTGCGCAAGCAGGATCATCAGGCTTATCTCGACTGGGCAGTGCGGGCCTTCCGTCTGAGTGCCAGTCCGGTGGCGGATAGCACCCAGATCCACACTCACATGTGTTACAGCGACTTCAACCTCATCATCGAGGCGGTGGCGGCGCTGGATGCGGATGTGATCACCATCGAGACGAGCCGCAGCCAGATGCAGCTGCTCGAAGCGTTCGAGCGCTTCAACTACCCCAACGAGATAGGCCCCGGCGTCTACGATATCCATTCGCCAAACGTGCCTAGCCAGAGCTGGATTGAGGGGTTGCTGCGCAAGGCGGCCAAACAGATCCCGGCCGAGCGGCTCTGGGTCAACCCGGATTGCGGCCTCAAGACCCGCGGCTGGGAAGAGACAGAAGCCGCCCTCAAGGTGATGGTCGATGCCACCAGGGCGCTGCGGGCCGAGCTGGCGTAACCGGCAAGCCGTGACCGCCATCGATAAGGTGGTGTGCTGACAAACGAACGAGAGAGGGGAAGCCACTGCTTCCTCTCTTTTTTTTCGTTGGCCACTTTTTCCACTAGATCCTGAACCTTGCCGCAGCCCGCTTTGCACTAGGCTCAGAGGTGGCAGGAGTGGATGGAGTCGCGGCCATGGGTGTTGGTATGAGGATCGCAATCCTGTGGGGATTGCTGATGTGGCAGAGTGTCTGGGCGGCGCCAGCGGCCGAGTTGAAGCTGGTCTATTTTGACGACTTTGCCCCATATTCGTGGCGTGATGAACAGGGCAAGATGCGCGGGCTGATGATCGATGTGATGGATCGGGTGGCAGCGCAGATGGGGCTGCGGGTGCACCACGAAGGCTATCCGTGGCAACGGGCGCAAAAAATGGTGCGTCTGGCGCAGGCCGATGGTTTTGTAACCATCGCCACCCGGGAGCGGCGCAGCTATACCCTGGTTGTGGAAGAGCCGGTCACCACGACGACTCTGACGATATTTACGCCGCGTGCTCATCCCCATATGCAGGAGTTCCTGCAAGCCAAACATCTGGGCGATCTCAGGGCGTTCACCTTTCTCGACTATTTCGGTAACGGCTGGGGCAAGGAGAATCTGGCCAGCTTCACCGTTCATCAGACCATCAATGTTGATAACGTCTTCAAAATGCTGGCTGCGGGTCGGGGGGATCTGATGGTGACAGACCCACTGGTCGCACGCTTCAAACTCAACAAGCTGGGGCTGGCCAATCAGGTGGTTGAGGTGCCACTCGTGCTTGAGTCGACACCGTTTAACCTCTGCATCGGCAAACACTCCCGCTTCAATACCCGGATAACCGAGTTCAACAGTGCCCTGCAACAGCTGCGACAAAGCGGCGAGTTGGCGCGTATCGTCGAACGCTATCGTTGATGCGCGGCTGCCATCTGCGGTTTGCCAACGGCGTGTCTATCTTGGCGTCATATCGGCGATGGTTGCCCAGAAGGCATCGATCAAGGGCCCCTTGCTGTGGGGCGGACGGATAAGGCCAATGGTCCAGCAGGCTTCCCCATCTCTAAGGGGGAGGGTGAGTACATCCGGGTGCTCTATGGTGGTGGAGGAGGGGACCAGGGTCCAGGCGATCTCTGCCGCCGCGGTGGCGACGCCTGCGGCGAAGTCGTTGACGTACTGGATATCGCGAAAACGCAGCCCGCTCTGGGCCAGATAGTTCATCAGGTGATCGTAAAACGACGGGGCCTTGTCCCGACGCAGGATCGCCAGAGGCTTGTCCACCAGATCCGCCAACTCCCTCACATCGCGGTAGCTGGCGGGTAGTACGGCGACAAAGTGGGCTTCGACCACCGGCAGGGCGTGCCACCCCTTGGGGGCGGGCAGGCGGCAAAAACCGAGATCCAGCTTGCCTTCACTGAGCGCCAGCAGCTGGTGGTGGGTGGAGAGATCGTTGAGCTCGATAGTCACTTGCGGCCGCTCGGCGCGAAAGCGGGCGATGGCGGCGGGCACCAGGATCTTGGTGGCCACGCCAAAGCCGATGCGCAGGGTGCCGACATTGCCCGCCAGCACGTCGCGGGCGGTGCGCGAGAGCTGCTCGCTCTGGATGACCACAGCGCGGGCATCCTCATACAGCGCCCTGCCCAGTCCGGTGAGGCGAGTGGTACTGGCGTTGCGCTCGAACAGCTCGCCGCCCAGCTCCTCCTCAAGCCGCCTTATCTGTTTGCTCAGGGCCGACTGGGTAACATGCTGACGTACCGCTGCTTGGCCGAAGTGCAGCACTTCCCCCAGAGTGACGAAAGCTTTCAGATCCCGTAGCTCCATCAGGGCTCCTTTCATTCCTGTTGGGAATGTTGAGTGGTCAAATTTGTCATTGGACGGAATTTTAGAAGTGATGGATGCTTATGCCAATTCATTTCGGATGCCCCGGCACGGGGCGCCGGGTTATCAGAGATGGCTGACACCATCAGCGCAGAAGGAGCAACACCAGATGCATCACCACAAGTTCAACGACTTCCCGAGCGATTTTCTGTGGGGCGCCGCCTCCGCCGCCTATCAGGTGGAGGGAGGCTGGAATGCCGATGGCAAGGGGCCCTCGGTGTGGGATCTCTTCACCAAGCTGCCGGGCAAGACCTTTGAGGGGAGCAACGGCGATGTGGCGGTGGATCACTACCACCGCATGGAAGAGGACGTGGCGCTGATGGCCGAGATGGGGCTCAAGGCTTACCGCTTCTCGGTGAGCTGGCCGCGCATCTATCCCACCGGTCGGGGGGAGGTGAACGAGGCGGGGCTGGCCTTCTACGAGAAGCTGATCGACACCCTCTTGGCCCACCAGATCGAACCGGTGCTGACCCTTTATCACTGGGATCTGCCGCAGGCGCTGCAGGATGAGTACGGCGGCTGGGAAGACCGACGCATTATCGAGGATTTCGAGCGCTACTGCGTGACCCTCTATCAGCGTTTTGCCGGCAAGGTGAAGTACTGGGTCTCTCTCAACGAGCAGAACTACAACCTGACCAACGCCTATCAGCTCGGCACCCATCCGCCCGCTGTGCAGGATCGCAAGCGCTTCTTTGCCGCCAACCATATCGCCTTTCTGGCCAACGCCCGGGTGATCAAGGCGTTTCGCCAGCATGTGCCAAATGGCCTCATCGGCCCGAGCTTTGCCTACTCCCCTGCCTATCCGGCGTCGTGCGACCCGAAAGATATGCTGGCCTACGAGAACGCCGAGGAGTTCAACAACCTCTGGTGGCTGGATGCCTACTGCTTTGGCCGCTATCCGCAGGCGGCGCTCGCTTACTTGCGGGAAAACGGCGAGGCGCCGGAGATCCTGCCGGGCGATATGGAGTTGCTGCGCGAGGGGACGCCCGACTACATTGGCGTCAACTACTACTACACCCTGACCTACACAGATAACCCCTTGGGCGGTCAGACCCTGCAGCGGATCAACACCACCGGCAAGAAGGGCACTACACCGTCCAGCGGCATCCCCGGCCTCTACAAGACGGCGCCCAATCCGCACCTTGAGACCAGCAACTGGGACTGGGCCATCGACCCGACCGGGATGCGCATCGCGTTGCGTCGCCTCTCTTCCCGCTATGGTCTGCCGCTGATGATCACCGAGAACGGCCTTGGCGAGTTCGACAAGCTGGAGGCGGGCGACAAGGTGAACGATGAGTATCGCATCGATTACCTGCGCAGCCACGTCAAGGCGTGCCAGGAGGCGATGCAGGATGGGGTGGAATTGCTCGGCTACTGCGCCTGGTCGTTCACCGACATCCTGAGCTGGCTCAACGGCTACCAGAAGCGCTACGGCTTCGTCTATGTGGATCGTGACGAGCAGGGGGGCTCCCTTCGCCGGATCAAGAAGGCGAGCTTCCACTGGTACAGCCAGGTGATTGCGAGCCAGGGCAAGCAGCTCTGACGGTTTATCGCGTCGCGTAACCAGCGGGCCCGGGCAATCCCCGGGCCCGCGCTGTTTGTGGCGGGGGAGCGGGGATAAGCCGGTTTCTCAACGTGCGATTCATCCCTGTTTGCTGATTTTTGTCCTGCCAAAGCCGCCGACCCCTGCTATTATCTGCGGCCGAACATGAGCCAATAAAAATCAGGATATCGTGATGACTGACCACACTTTTATTCCCGGCAAGGACGCGGCGCTGGAAGACTCCATCGAACGCTTCCAGACCAAGCTGCAAGCCTTAGGGTTTGATATCGAAGAGGCCTCCTGGCTCAACCCTGTGCCGAACGTCTGGTCGGTGCATATTCGGGACAAAGAGTGCCCCCTCTGCTTTACCAACGGCAAGGGTGCCAGCAAGAAGGCGGCCCTCGCTTCCGCCCTTGGCGAATATTTCGAGCGTCTCTCCACCAACTACTTCTTCGCCGACTTCTATCTGGGCGAGCAGGTTGCCAACGGTGATTTCGTTCACTACCCGAACGAAAAGTGGTTCCCCATCGAGGGTGACCAGTTCCCGGCCGGTCTGCTCGACAGCTTCACCCGCAAGTTCTACAACCCGGACGGTGAAGTGACCGCCGACATGCTGGTGGATCTGCAGTCAAACAACGAGGAGCGCGGTATCGTCGCCCTGCCGTTCGAGCGTCAGTCCGATCACGAGACCGTCTACATCCCGATGAACATCATCGGCAACCTCTATGTCTCCAACGGCATGAGCGCTGGCAACACCAAGACCGAAGCGCGCACCCAGGCGCTCTCCGAGGTGTTCGAGCGCCACGTGAAAAACAAGATCATCGCCGAGGCCATCAGCTTGCCGCTGATCCCGGACGAGGTGATTGCCCGTTATCCGGGGATTGCCGCCTCCATCGCCGCCCTCGAAGCGGAAGGCTTCCCCATTTACAGCTTCGATGCTTCCCTCGGTGGCCGCTATCCGGTCATCTGTGTGGTGCTGCTCAACCCGAGCAACGGTACCTGCTTTGCCTCCTTCGGCGCCCACCCGCGCTTCGAAGTGGCCTTCGAGCGGACCGTCACCGAGTTGCTGCAGGGCCGCGGTCTCAAGGATCTCGACGTGTTTGTGCCGCCGTCATTCGACAACGAGCAGGTGGCGGATCACCACAACCTCGAGACCCACTTCATCGACTCTTCTGGCCTCATCAGCTGGGATCTGTTCAAGCAGGATGCGGACTTCGAGTTTGCCGACTGGGACTTCCGCGGTACCTCGCAGGAGGAGTTCGATCACCTGATCGGCATCTTCCATGAGCTGGAGCAGCCGGTCTATATCGCCGACTACGAGCATCTGGGTGTCTACGCCTGCCGCATTCTGGTGCCCGGCATGTCCGACATCTATCCGGCCGAAGATCTGTTGCTGGCCAACAACAATATGGGCGCCAACCTGCGCGAAGTGATCCTGGCACTGCCATCACTTGATTGGGATGCCGAGCAGTACATGGCGTTTTTTGATCAACTGGATGAAGAGGGGCACGACGAGCGTACCCGTGTACGCGAGCTGCTGGGCATCGCCGCTGCCAAGGGGACCGCGCTGCACACCCTGCGCGTTGGCGAGCTGAAAGCCATGCTGGCGCTGGCCGCCGGTGAGCTGGAGACCGCACTGGATCTCATCGACTGGACCATGGAGTTCAACCAGTCGGTGTTTACTGCCGAGCGTGCCAGCTACTACCGCGCCCTGCGTGCCTGCGTCGAGTTGTTCCTCGACGAGGAGCGGGATCCGGAGCAGTATCGCGCCGTCTTCACTCGCATGTATGGTGAAGAGACGCTGGCACAGGCATGGGCCAACGCCACTGGCGAAGCACGCTTCCACGGGCTGGAGGCGGCCGATCTGTCGCTCTCCCAGTTCCCACTGCACCAGAAGCTGCTGGCGGCCTACGAGAAGCTGCAGAAGGCCAAGCGAGCCCATCACTGGGCGTGATCGTTGCTGTAAAGGAAGGGGCCGTGTGGCCCCTTCTGTTTATCGTGCGGCAAGGCACGGGATAGTTATTCAAAGATGAAATAAAAAACAAAAAATACCCCTAAGGGGGTTGATGGCAGGGCAGGGGATGTGCTGTCGATCTGCAAAGATATCTTGCCAATACCATATTTCCATGATTGAAAATAAATTCTTTAAAATCATTGCATTAAAAATGTGATATTTCTGTTTCAGCTGATACCTGGTGTAAAGTGGCGTAGCCATCGCACTAAAATATTTGTAGTAAAATTACATTCGCACTCTGATAAACTTGATCAATGTCAATTTTGGCTATTTGGCCCTTTGTTATGATTTCAACAGGCAAAACATTCAGGTAGAAAATAATTGAAAGCTGAATCTCCATTCGATTGTCTCAAGCCCGAAGCCATCGCTGCACTGGCTGAAGACATCACCTATGCCAAGGCTACCAAGCCGGCATACAAGGTCATTCCACTGGCCATTACCGCAGGCGCTTTCATCGCCATCGCATTTATCTTCTACATCACAGTGACGACCGGAACCGGTTCCATGCCTTGGGGTATGGCCAAGCTGGTTGGCGGTCTCTGCTTCTCTCTCGGACTTATTCTCTGTGTGCTGCTCGGTGCCGAGCTGTTCACCTCCACCACCCTGACACTGGTGGCCAAGGCTGCCAATCGCATCAGCTGGGCTCAGCTGCTCAAGAATTGGGGTCTGGTCTACTTCGGTAACCTGATTGGCGGTCTGCTGATGGTGGCGCTGATCATCGTTTCTGCCGAGTACACGGCAGCAGACGGTCAGTGGGGCCTTAACGCCCTCAAAGTGGCCCAACACAAAATTCACCACACCTTCTTCGAAGCGGTGGCGCTGGGTATCCTCTGTAACCTGATGGTATGTCTTGCTGCATGGATGGCCTTTGGTGCCCGCAGCGCGACTGACAAGGTAGTGGTTATGCTGCTGCCGGTTGCCATGTTCGTTGCCTCAGGTTTCGAGCACAGCATCGCAAACATGTTTATGATTCCGGTTGGTATCGCTATCCACAGCGTGGCTAGTCCGGAATTTTGGCAGGCCATCGGCCAGGATCCGGCAACCTTTGCTGACCTGACCGTATCCAACTTCGTCCTACACAACCTCATCCCCGTGACCATCGGCAATATCATCGGTGGTGGCGTGATGGTTGGTCTGACTTACTGGTTTATCTTCCGTCGTCATCATTAAGGATGATTGCGGGATACTACATCAATACCGTGTGAGGTAATGAAAAATGGCAGAACTTAACGAACAGTTCCAAAAAGCATGGGAAGGCTTCGCGGCCGGTGAATGGCAGACCTCTGTCAACACCCGTGACTTCATCCAGAAGAACTACACCCCGTATGAAGGTGACGAGTCCTTCCTGGCTGGCGCGACCGAAGCGACCACCAAGCTGTGGGACAAGGTCATGGAAGGGATCAAAATCGAAAACCGCACTCATGCGCCGGTTGATTTTGATACTGACCTGCCCTCCACCATTACCGCACACGATGCCGGTTATATCGATCAGAGCCTGGAGCAGATCGTTGGTCTGCAGACTGACAAGCCGCTGAAGCGCGCCATCATCGCCAACGGCGGTATCAAGATGGTTAAAACTTCTTGCGAAGTGTACGGTCGTCAACTGGACCCGATGGTCGAGAAGATCTTCACCGAATACCGCAAGACTCACAACCAGGGCGTGTTTGACGTTTACACCAAAGACATCCTGAACTGCCGCAAGTCTGGTGTTATCACCGGTCTGCCGGATGCCTACGGCCGTGGCCGTATCATCGGTGACTACCGTCGTGTTGCTCTGTACGGTGTTGACTTCCTGATGGCCGACAAACTGGCCCAGTTCAAGTCCCTGCAAGCTGACCTGGAAAACGGCGTCAACCTGGAAGCCACCATCCGTCTGCGCGAAGAGATCTCCGAGCAGCACCGTGCCCTGGCACAGATGAAGGTGATGGCTGCCAAGTACGGTTGCGATATCTCCGTACCGGCCAAGAACGCCAAAGAAGCCGTACAGTGGACCTACTTCGCCTACCTGGCGGCAGTCAAGTCCCAGAACGGTGCTGCCATGTCCTTCGGTCGTACCTCCAGCTTCCTGGATATCTACATCGAGCGTGACCTGCAAAAAGGCCTGATCACCGAGCAAGAAGCCCAGGAGCTGATGGACCACATGGTCATGAAGCTGCGTATGGTTCGCTTCCTGCGTACTCCGGAATACGATTCACTGTTCTCCGGCGACCCGATGTGGGCGACCGAGACCCTGGCTGGTATGGGCGTTGATGGCCGTACTCTGGTCACCAAGAACAGCTTCCGTATGCTGAACACCCTGTACACCATGGGCCCGTCCCCTGAGCCGAACCTGACCATCCTGTGGTCCGAGAAGCTGCCGGTCGGTTTCAAGAAGTACTGTGCCAAGGTATCCATCGAGACCTCTTCCGTTCAGTACGAGAACGACGATCTGATGCGTCCGGATTTCAACAACGATGACTACGCCATCGCTTGCTGTGTATCCCCGATGATCGTTGGCAAGCAGATGCAGTTCTTCGGTGCTCGTGCCAACCTGGCCAAGACCATGCTGTATGCAATCAACGGTGGTATGGACGAGAAGCTCAAGATCCAGGTCGGTCCGAAAACCGAGATGGTCAAGTCCGAGTACCTCGACTACAACGACGTAATGGATCGTCTGGACCACTTCATGGATTGGCTGGCCAAGCAATACGTTGCTGCGCTGAACATCATCCACTACATGCACGACAAGTACAGCTACGAAGCCTCTCTGATGGCGCTGCACGACCGTGACGTATATCGCACCATGGCGTGTGGTATCGCTGGTCTGTCTGTAGCCGCTGACTCCCTGTCTGCCATCAAGTACGCCAAGGTCAAGCCGATTCGTGACGAAGATGGCGTTGCCATCGACTTCGAAATCGAAGGCGAATACCCGCAGTTCGGTAACAACGACGCTCGCGTCGATGATATCGCCTGTGACCTGGTTGAGCGCTTCATGAAGAAGATTCAGAAGCTGAACACCTACCGTGGTGCTGTTGCTACCCAGTCTGTTCTGACCATCACCTCCAACGTGGTATATGGCAAGAAGACCGGTAACACCCCGGATGGCCGTCGTGCTGGTGCTCCGTTCGGCCCGGGTGCCAACCCGATGCACGGTCGTGACCAGAAGGGTGCTGTTGCTTCCCTGACTTCCGTAGCCAAGCTGCCGTTCGCTTACGCTAAAGATGGTATCTCCTATACCTTCTCCATCGTTCCGAACGCACTGGGTAAAGATATGGAAGCCCAGAAAGCCAACCTGGCTGGCCTGATGGACGGTTACTTCCACCACGAATCCAACGTAGAGGGTGGTCAGCACCTGAACGTTAACGTGATGAACCGTGAAATGCTGCTGGACGCCATGGAAAACCCGGAGAAATATCCGCAGTTGACCATCCGCGTATCCGGTTATGCCGTTCGCTTCAACTCTTTGACCAAAGAGCAACAGCAAGACGTCATCACCCGTACCTTCACTGCTTCTCTGTAATCGAGACATAGTGAGCAAAAACCGGCGCCAAGGCGCCGGTTTTTTATGCGTGCGATTCAGGGGGAGTAATCATCCCCTGTGAATCGCCTCCAGTTCCATTGCAACCACAACAGTTGTTACTGGGTATTCGAAGAGGATTGGAGGGGCTCACCAGGATTGACCTAGGCCCCGTCTGTAATGCGATTATGCTTTATTCGCGCTCTAAGGGGATAGGCGGTTGCTTTGCCTGCCATTGCATCAGTGTTGCTATGGCTCGTGGAACAGCTGATCAGGTTTAAGGGGTGAACAGAGGCGCCATCGCAGGTATCAAGCAATACCCATAAGCCTGTGACTATGGAATCATTCTCTGCCTCTGCCTCTGCCTCTGCCTCTGCCTCTGCCTCTGCCTCTGCCTCTGCCTCTATCTCTCTCAATGTGCAGTTGGGTGGGGGTCTGGTTTAGCCAGCCAGATATGTGTGAAGCTACAAACCCTGCTTGCAGAAACAACAAGGGCTGCACATTGTGCAGCCCTTGCCTCTGGAGAATAGCGGGTTGAGCGTGTCAGCTGGCCCAGGTGATGATGTGATCGATCCATTCACCCGCCTGATCCTCGTGAATGACTTTGCCACGGACGGATTGACCAGCCTGATGCATCGCGGAACGACTGCCGGTCAGCAGAGGATGCCACTCTGGCAGAGCGTCACCTTCAGACAGCAGGCGATATGCGCAGGTTGAGGGGAGCCAGTCATATTCGGCGATCTTGTCATGGGTGATCTGCAGACAGTCAGGCTCTTTTTTGAAACGATTGGCGTAATCAGAGCACTGACAGGTCTTGGTGTTAAGCAAATTGCAGGCGACATTGGTGAAAACCAGTTCGTCGGTATCTTCATCGATCAGCTTGTTGAGGCAGCATTTTCCGCAACCATCGCAGAGGGATTCCCATTCGGATTCAGTCATCTGCTGCAGACTCTTGGTCTGCCAAAAGGGGGCTTGCATCATACCGCTCACTTATTACACCTGATAAAACGCGTGGTTATACCCCTTGTTACCCGGTATTTCAAGGAGAGGGTCACTCCGGGGGGAAATTTGTCGTGATC
This sequence comes from Aeromonas sp. PI_26, assembly GCF_027854445.1. Taxonomy (NCBI): domain Bacteria; kingdom Pseudomonadati; phylum Pseudomonadota; class Gammaproteobacteria; order Aeromonadales; family Aeromonadaceae; genus Aeromonas; species Aeromonas sp. PI_26. Next base: position 68,456 of record NZ_JAJNOE010000009.1, on the reverse strand, counting down.
AGCTCAAATGAATGCAATGACTTTCAGCCTCATCATATTGCTCAAACGGGTTCGCTGGTGGGCAGGAAGTCCCACAGGTTTGAATACTTGGGCTGCATGATTGTCCAGTTCAGGTTTTATTTTCTGCTTCTTGATCCGTTACATCTTTTGATGTTTGTCTGCTTGCAGCAAGCAGGGTCAAATGATCTCCGATGCCTACCGTCAGGCTGTTGCACGCTTGTCTTTCAAATAAAGCCGCTGGTCACATATTGTTTGCGCCCTTCTGTCGCTGCGACTCGCGGGAGAGCCTGCGTAGGCGTTCGTTTTTTGTCTTAATGATTGAGATAGATATCTTGCTCTGAATAGGCCAGCAGAGGTGTGTCGAGGTTAGTCCGTTTCGCGCCAAAGAAGCGGGTGAGTACGCCAGATTGCTGTCCCAGTCGCTGTAGCTTGACGTGATCCAGCTCGATCTGCTCGGGTAGCCAGGTAAATACGGCGGCGCAGTGACCATTGCCCAGACTGCGCTCCAGGGTTTGCTGCCAGTTCTTGATTTTGGGGCTATGTACCACCAGCACTCTCCTGGGATCGATACCTCGCTCTTCCAGACGGCTGACTGTGGGGCGTCCCGGCGGGGCGATCAACAAGATCCAGCCGGTATGAGCCTCCCCAAGCTTGGTCAGCTCGCTCAGAAACTGATCATCAGACTGGATAGTCACACCATAATGAGCCAACTCCGCTTTGCAGGCGGTTCTGGTTGGCCAGGGCTTGCTCATGACACGATTCATCGCAAAGGGCAGTGAGTGCAGGGGCTGGTTCATATATGGGGTTCCTGTATGAATATCCAAGCTGTATGTGCATACAGTATTTCTATCCTGTGGCAGTGACAAGGTGTTTTTGCTGAAAAATGTGATGGTGTTGGCATGTGTCGTTAGTAAGGTTATGTTTTTAAACACTATTTAATATAAAGCTGGCTGGGTGTTTTTCGTACTATGGACAAACCTTGCGTAACCGCCCATGGTTATACAGGTCATTTACAGGAGGTGCCGCCATGGATATCAGTACCTTGCAACGTCTTGATGCCAACATCTTGCTGGGCATCATCAATGAGAAGCTAAGGCTTGAGTGCGACGGGTTGGAGGAGTTGCTGGCCTATTACGATATGAGTGAAGAGCAGTTGGCAGGACGTCTGGATCAGATTGGGTACCATTACGATCCATTGAGCAATCAGTTCAAAGCACATCTTTAAGGGTGCAATGATAGCTTCATATTTATACGGTAATTTTTCAGGCACATTGAAACCGGTTTCAATGTGCCGTCTTGCTGTCTATTTTCAGGGATTTTCAAGGCTTGGCAATCTCTGAAAACCTATTCATGCCAGAATATTTTTAATGTTGCATTAAATTGCTGATAATAAAGGAAATATTTGTTTTTGCTCGATCAGTTAAAGGAAAGGGTTTTCAAGCTTTTCAGGCTGTTTTTATCGGTTAAAGTGTGACTTGCGTTAACTTTTAATTCTGCCGCTTTAGTTAGTATTCTCACGCCGGTACATATTTTGAGATAACAACAGCGCCGGTCCCGCAAGCGGGATAACAATTTTATTTGTAACGAAGGAATATGGTTTATGGCTACCAAGAAGAAGACAGACCAGGATCTCCAACTGGATAAAGATCAGCTCAAGGCGAGTATCGTGCGTCACCTGCGTTCTACCTTGGGAACAAGCGAACAGAAAGCCTCTCCCGAAGCGTGGTGGAAAGCCACTGCTGCGGCTGTCAATGAACAGGTGTACGAGCGCCTGACCCGCACTCAGCAGACTCATTTCAAGAAAGATACTCGTGCGATTCACTATCTCTCTGCTGAATTCCTGATGGGACGATTGACTTCCAACAACCTGCACAACCTCTCCCTCTACAAGACTTGCGAAGAGGCGCTGGGCGAACTCGGTCTGGAACTGACCGACCTGTGCGAACAAGAGCCGGACATGGCACTTGGCAACGGTGGCCTGGGTCGTCTGGCTGCCTGCTTTATCGACTCGCTGGCCACTCTGAACTATCCGGCGGTTGGTTACGGTATCCACTACGAACACGGTCTGTTCCGTCAGGAAATTCAGGATGGTCGCCAGATTGAGCGCCCAGACTCCTGGCGTGAATATGGCAACCCCTGGGAGATCTGCCGCCCCGAGTCGGTGCAAGAAGTGCCGCTCTATGGCTACGTCGAGACCGTGTTTGGTGACAATGGCGGCCTGAAGAAGGTATGGCACGCCGGTCGCAAGATTAAAGGGGTGCCTTGGGATATTCCGGTGGTCGGTTTTGGCGGTCACACCGTCAACATCCTGCGTTTGTGGGAATCCCGCGCCTCCGAGTTTTTCGACTGGGACGTGTTCAACGCAGGTGGTTACATCGACTCCCAGGCTGAGAAAGCCCAGGCCGAGACCATCTCCAAGGTGCTGTATCCGAACGATGAGACCGATGCCGGTAAAGAGCTGCGTCTGATCCAGCAGTACTTCTTCTGTGCTTGCTCCATCAAGGACATCATGCGCCGCTACAAGCGGGTCCATGGTAGTGACTTCAGCAACTTTGCCGCGCAAATTGCCATTCAGCTCAACGATACTCACCCGACTGTCGCCATCCCGGAACTGATGCGGGTGCTGGTTGACGAGGAAGATCTGAACTGGGATGCCGCTTGGGCTATCTGCTATCAGGTCTTCTCTTATACCAACCACACTCTGCTGCCGGAAGCGCTGGAGAAGTGGTCGGTCAGCCTGTTCGAGAAAGTACTGCCTCGCCATCTGGAGGTGATTTACGAGATCAACGCCCGCTTCCTGAACGAGTTGGTGGAGCCCAAGTGGCCGGGCAACGATGCTATCAAAGCCAAGCTCTCCATCATCGAAGAGGGAGATGTACGCAAGGTTCGCATGGGCAACCTGTGCGTGATCGGTTCGTCCAAAGTGAACGGTGTGGCCGAGATCCACTCCAAGCTGGTGAAGGAAGATCTCTTCCCCGAGTATGCCGAGCTGTGGCCGGAAAAAATGTGCAACGTGACCAACGGGGTGACCCCGCGTCGCTGGCTGCTGGCGTGCAACCCGGAACTGGCTGGCCTCTACAACGAAGTAGTGGGCAAGGAGTGGCCGCTGCAACTGGACAAACTGCGTGGCGTGGTGAAGTTTGCCGACGACAAGGCGTTCCAGCAGCAGTTCATGACCATCAAGCGTCACAACAAAGAGAAGCTGGTCAAGGTCATCAAAGACGAAACCGGTATCGATGTCAGTGCCGAGGCGATCTTTGACGTTCAGATCAAGCGTCTGCACGAGTACAAGCGCCAGCAGCTGAACCTCATTCACATCATGGCGCTCTATCGTCGTCTGCTGGCCAACCCGGACTATGACATGCATCCGCGTGTGTTTATCTTCGGCTCCAAAGCGGCGCCCGGTTACAAGCTGGCCAAAGACATCATCTATGCCATCAACAAACTGGCGGATCGGGTCAATAACGATGCTCGTATCCAGGGCAAGCTGAAAGTGGTGTTCATGCCGAACTATCGCGTGAGTCTGGCCGAGAAGCTGATCCCGGCGGCAGATGTCTCCGAGCAGATCTCTACTGCAGGTTATGAAGCATCCGGTACCGGCAACATGAAGATGGCACTCAACGGTGCAATCACCATCGGGACGCTGGATGGAGCCAACATCGAGATCGCTGAAGAGGCGGGGGCCGAAAACTGTGCCATCTTCGGTCTGAACGTGGACGAAGTGAAGTCGTTGAAGGCGCGCGGTTATAATCCGTACGACTTCTACTATGCCAACTCCGAGCTCAAGGCCGTGCTGGACTGGTTTGATACCGACTACTTCACGCCGGGTCGTCCGGGTGAGCTGGCCTCCATCAAGCGCTCTTTGCTGGAAGGGGGAGACCCTTACCTGACCTTGGCGGACTTCCAGTCCTACTCGGATGCACACAAGCTGATCGATACCTGGTATCGGGATCCGGCACTGTGGGCGAAGAAGGCCATCATCAACTCGGCCACCATGGGCAAGTTCAACTCAGACCGTTCCATCCAGGACTATGTGGATCGGATCTGGGATCTGAAGGCCTGCAACATCGGCTAATCGGATTCATAAATGAGAAAACCCCCGCAATGCGGGGGTTTTTGTTTATTGGGGGGAGCTGGATCAGAGGATATCGCCAACAAAGTAGGCCAGCAGGGCGAGCAACACTGTAAAGACCACGTTCAGAGCCATACCGGCTTTCATCATCTCCCTCTGGCGGATGTGGCCACTGGCGAAGACGATGGCATTGGGCGGCGTGGCGACCGGCAGCATAAAGGCACATGAGGCACCGATAGCGATCAACACCGACATCACCACAGGTGATACACCCAGCGCCTCGGCGACACCGGCAAACAGGGGAACCAACAGCGCGGCGGTGGCGGTGTTGGAGACCAGCTCGGTCAGGAACACCACGAAGGCGGCCAGCATAAGCAACACAACAAAAATGTTGGCGTTGGAGAGTACAGCCGACAAATGGCTGGCCAGGAATGCGCTGGTACCAGTGGCCTTGAGAATGGCGCTCAGGGTCAGACCGCCGCCAAACAGCATCAGCACGCCCCAGTCGGTGTTCTGGTTGACGTCATCCCAGCTGGCGACACGGCTGACCACGATGGCCACGATGGCGCCCATGGCAATCAGGGTGTCGAGTTGCGGAATACCGCCAAAGGCGTTGGAGATGGGTTGTGAGCCGATCCAGAGCACAACTGTGGTCAGGAAGATTGCCAGCGTCACTTTACGCTCGCGGGTCCAGTTGATGGTGACATCCTGGATCTCGACGCGGTGGCTGAGACGCGGGCGGGTTACCAGATAGAGCAGGGCAATGCCGCAGGGCATCAGGATCAGCACTACTGGAACACCGAATTTCATCCAGTCAGTGAAGCCAATCCCCATCTGGGCGGCTGCGATGGCGTTGGGTGGGCTACCCACCAGGGTACCGATGCCGCCGATACTGGCGCTGTAGGCGATCCCCAGCAATACGAAGACGAAGGTGGCGCGCTCTTTTTTGCTATCGAGGCGTGCCAGCATACCGATCGCCAGTGGCAGCATCATGGCGGTGGTAGCGGTGTTGCTGATCCACATCGACATGGCGGCTGTGATGGTAAAGAGCAGGATGACGCCCCAACCCAGATGACCATTGGCCAGGTGCATCACCTTGCCTGCCATCAGGGTATCCAGTCCCTGTTTTGAGAGGGCTGCCGCGAGGGCGAAACCGCCAAAAAAGAGGAACAGGATCGGGTTGGCAAAATCGGTGAGGGATTTGCTCATGTCAAACACCCCGAGCACGGTAGCCAGCAGGGGTACCAGCAGCGCGGTGATGGTGACGTGCAGTGCTTCGGTCAGCCAGAGGATGGCGATAAAGACCAGAATGCCCAGCCCCTTGTTAACCATGGGGTCAAACGGGAGCCAGGCGAGCATGGCACAAAGTAGCAAGACATCCAGGATGACGATCCCTGATTTGATGTCCAGCCAGCGAGATGGAGCAGAGGGTACAGCTGATGTGTGCATAATGTTCTCTCGGTTAATTTATGGTTTTTTTTGTGTTGCCGAGATTACATCCATTCACTTGTTTGAAACAGACTCACATGTTGAAAATCAGCCTCTACTCACATACTCATTGATAAAAATGAGGAAATGAACACATAAATAAAACATGTGCGAAATATAAATCAAACATCCATGAACTGTTCCAGCCATTGCTTGAACATGCTCTTGGGCAAGGAGCCATTTATCTGGTTCACCAGTTTGCCCTGTTGGAAGACCATCAGGGTGGGGATGCTGCGAATGGCGTAACGGGCGGCAATGGTGCTCTGTTGCTCGGTATCGACTTTGGCAAAGCGCATCCGTGGTTCGAGTTCATGGGCAACCTCATGAAATACCGGAGCAAATTGCTGGCAGGGGCCGCACCAGCTGGCCCAGAAATCGACCACGACCGGGATGTCTGAGTTGATCAGGGTATCGAAGTTATCCGCATTCCCGAGGCAAGGGGTCTGGCTGAACAGGAGGGCTTTGCAGCGCCCGCATTTGGCAGATGTATCGATATGGGTAACGGGCAGGCGGTTCCTGGTAAAGCAGTGGCTACAATAAGTAGTGATAAATGACATAATTGGTTCCTTCTAAATCAGCTCTGGCCGGGGATATGATGAAAAGCCAGAATGAAGCAATCGCGAAACAATAGCGAAATATCAGAGCAATAACGGTAACACAGTGCCCAGCGGGAGTGGATAATTCCCCCAGGGTTCATTGCCTGACCGGATAATTCAGCGACCACCAGATGAGAGTCGAGACGGGATGAATAAAGGATCACGGAAAAACCGTGCTGTGCCAGGGCTGATTGTTGCCCTGCTGCTTGCCTTTTCGGGCTACTGCTGGCAGTCGCTCAGTCAGCAGCAGCAGGCCCACAACCTGAACGAAGCGGCCGAGGTGGTGCTGAACAGGATCAACGCCGATACCCTCTATCTGCTTGGGCGGGAGCAGGCCAATGACAGCAATGTCCAGCAGCGCCTGAACCAGTTATCCATCACCCTTGACGGTTTTGTACGGGAAGTCAGAAGCGATCCCGAGCTGGTGCAAGACGACCTTTCCCAGGCTCTGCTTGATGACATGGACAACTATCTGTTGGCGCTGGCCAGGCTTCATGCCATTGAGATGGCTATCGAGTACCTCAATGCGCCCCTGCAGGCCCAGATTAAAAAGGTGCGGGGGATAAGCCCGTCAGACAGTGCTCTCCATCGCGACCTAGAGGAGTTGGCGCAACTGAGCAACTATCTGCAGCGCAGTTGGGACAAACGTGAACAGACTACGCTGGACCAGCTGCAACAGCAGTTGCAATCCCGTTATGGCAACTTGCCGGAGATCGCCACCCTGATCCGCCTGAGCAAGGAGATGAGCCAGCAGGTGATTGCTTATCACACCTTGCGTTACCAGCTCATCGACATGCATGTGATCGAGAGTCTGGTGCGCTGGAAACTCGACAAGCTGGAGCGCGCCTCCTCTTTGATGAACCGCTTCTATCTGATGGTGCTGTGCGGGGCTTTGATCTGCTTTGCGCTGGTGGCCTTCACCCTGTGGCGCCGCAATCAGAAGCTGAGCGAGTTGTCGCGCCAGACCGGCTTGCTGGCCCAGGCCAAAAGCGATTTTCTGGCCAACATGAGCCACGAGATCCGCACCCCCATGAATGCCATCATAGGTTTTAGCTCGCTGGCACTGCAGACCGAATTGGATCAACAACAGCGGGACTATCTGGGCAAGATCAAATCCTCATCCGATACCCTGCTGCTGCTGATCAACGACATCCTTGATTTGACCAAGGTGGAGTCCGGCAAGCTGACGTTGGAGGAGATCGACTTCGATCTCAGTGAGCAGCTCGATTCGCTGGCGGGCATGTTTGCCGATCTGGCGGAGCGCAAACACGTGGAAGTGGTTATTCGCAAGTCACCGGAGGTGCCGGTCTTCTTGCGTGGGGATCCCTTGCGATTGGGACAAGTGCTGGTCAATCTGGTGAACAACGCCATCAAGTTTACCGAACGCGGTGAAGTCGAAGTCTGCATCGAGCTGGCCAATCCTCACCCAATGCGGATCCGCTTCGGTGTGCGCGATACCGGCATCGGCATTGCCGAAGAGAAGCAGACCCAACTGTTTCAGGCGTTTACCCAGCTGGAGGCGGGCAATACCCGCAAATATGGCGGCTCGGGGCTCGGGCTCAATATCTCCCAGCGGCTGGTGGAGCTGATGGGGGGGCGGATCACCGTAGAGAGCAAGCCTGGCGTCGGCTCTCTGTTCAAGTTCGATATCCCGATGGCGCAGGCGGTCTACGGCGTGGCTGGACGGAAAGTCTTCTTCGAGAACCAGCCGCTGGTGATGGTGATGGATGACAACGAACTGGTGCTGGATCTGGCCCGGGACATTCTGACTCGCGCGGGAGTGCGAGTGCTGCCGGTTAACTCCCTTTCCCGCGCCCGTCAGCTGCTCCGTGAAGAGGGACCGAATCTGCGGTTGGCGATCCTCGACTGGCGCATGGGTCAGGAGGATGGGCTCGATCTGGCGCTGGAGATGTATCAGCACAGCCAGTGGCGGCGGATCCCCATCCTGATGATCAGTGCCTGGGCCAGAGAGGGGCTACACGCCCGGATGGATAGCATGGGGCTGACCCATTTTCTGCCCAAACCGATGACCGAAAATGCCCTGCTGGCCAAGGTGGACGAGCTGCTCAACGGCAGCTCCTACGAGCTCAACCTGCGCAAGGCCGAGGCACAGGGGGATCAGCAACACTTCAAATCCCTGTTGCAGGGTACCCGAGTGCTGTTGGCGGAAGACAACCGGGTCAATCAGCAGCTCATCATTGAGTATCTGCGGCGCGTCGATGCGGTGGTGTGTGTGGTCAGCAATGGTCGGGAGGCGGTGGAGCGGGTCGCCGAGCAGCCTTTTGACGTGATCCTGATGGATTTGCAGATGCCGGTGCTGGACGGACTCGATGCCACCCGCCAGATCCGCAAGATGGTCGACAAACACGATGTGCCCATCATTGCCCTCACCGCCAGTGCCATGCCCGGTGACAAGGAGCGTTGCCTGGGGGTGGGGATGAATGGCTATGTCACCAAGCCGGTGAGCAAGCTGGATCTCTACAACAACCTGCTGCAGTGGGTAAAGCCGCAAGGGGTGGAGCAGGCGGGGATCATGGAGGTGAAACCGCCGGATATGATCGGGATCCTCGATCTGCAGGATGCACTCAAGCGGCTGGAGCAGGACAAGGAGGCGTTGCAGATCCTGTTCAAGCTGTTCATGTCGGAGCACAAGGACGATCTGTGGGAGATCCGCTCCGCCCTGCGCCGTCAGCAGCCCGAGGTGGCCAGCAAGCTGCTGCACACCCTCAAGGGGGTGTCTGCCAATATCTCGGCGTCCCGTCTGCAATTGGTGGCTGGCGAGCTGGAGTGGCGCCTGCGGCAAAACGAAGTGCTGAGCGAGACGGATCTGGAGCAGTTGCAACAGGTCTTTAGCCAGACCCGGGAAGAGGTGTCACACTTCCTGTTGACCGGTGAGCAGCATGAAAATTCGTATAATCCCTATTCATCAGGGGATGATCGCATGTCACAGTGAATTAAATAGTAATTATTCTCAACCATCCCGGTTCGGGATATGATGAGCTTTCGTTCGAATCGCCTCCAGCCGGAGGCGATTGTTTTCATTCTTCTATTTCTGCGTGGCTTCTCTGATGGCCGCTCCTTGGAGCGGTCACGGGCAGAGAGCGCTAAAGGTTGGTGGTGTGAGCGTATTTCTACGATTGAGCTGGTTTTTCAAGGAGCAGTGGCCCCGTTATCTGGCCGCCATCTCCCTGCTGCTGATGGTGGCCCTGTTGACCGTTATTCCGCCCAAAGTGGTGGGCTGGGTGGTGGATGGCATCACCAGGGGTGGTCTCGACAATGGTACCCTGATGCGCTATCTGGCGGGGCTGTTTGGTCTGGGTGTGCTGATTTATCTGCTGCGCTACGTCTGGCGGGTGATGCTGTTTGGTGCCTCTTACCGTCTGGCCTATGTGTTGCGCAATCGCCTTTTCAGCCATTTCACCCGGATGAGCCCCGATTTTTATCAGCGCCACCGTACTGGCGATTTGATGGCCCATGCCACCAATGACATTCAGGCTGTGGAGATGACCGCTGGCGAAGGGGTGCTGACTCTGGTGGACTCCATCATGGTCGGGGTATTGGTGCTCTCCATCATGTGCAGCCAGTACTCCTGGCAGTTGACGCTGGTCTCCTTGCTGCCGCTGCCGGTGATGGCCTATTTCATGAACCGCTTCGGCACCCAGATCTATACCCAGTTCAAGGCGGCGCAAGGGGCCTTCTCCAGGCTCAACAACAAGACCCAGGAGGCCCTTTCCGGCGTGCGGGTGTTGAAATCCTATGCGGTTGAATCGCTGGAAGATGAAGGCTTTGCCGAGCTGACCAAACAGGCGGGGGAGCGCAATATGGCTGTGGCCCGCATCGATGCCAAATTCGATCCGGTCATCTATCTCTGTATCGGTTGCTCCTACTTCCTCGCGGTGGCGGGGGGCAGTGTGCTGGTGCTGCGCGATGAGTTGACCCTGGGTGAGCTCACCAGCTTCACCATGTACCTTGGCCAGCTGATCTGGCCGATGTTTGCCATCGCCTGGCTGTTCAACATCATCGAGCGGGGCAGCGCCGCCTACTCCCGTATCGAAAGCCTGCTGGGGGAGCGTAGCGATATCGAAGAGCCCGCCCAGCCTGCCGCGTTTACCTCTGCCTTTCCTTTGCAGATCAAAGGGGTGAGCTATCAACTTGAGCAGCGCACCCTGCTTGCGGATATCGACGTTACCCTCAAGCAAGGGGGGATGCTTGGGGTGGTGGGGCGCACCGGGGCAGGCAAGAGCTCCCTGCTCAAGCTGTTGATGCGCCTTGCCAATCCGACTCACGGTTCGATAGCCATGGGGGGCGTACCGATTGACCAGTTGCCGCTCGCCACACTGCGCAGCCAGTTTGCCTATGTGCCGCAGGAGCCATTCCTGTTTTCCACCACTATCGCCGCCAATATTGCCCTCGGCAAACCCGATGCGAGCCGCGAGGAGGTCGAACGGGTGGCGCGCATTGCCTGTGTCCACGATGATATTGTGCGTTTCCCCAAGGGCTATGAGACCGAGGTGGGGGAGAAAGGGGTGACCCTCTCCGGCGGTCAGAAACAGCGGCTGGCCATTGCCCGCGCCCTGCTGCTGGATGCGCCCATTCTGGTGCTCGATGATGCGCTCTCGGCGGTGGATGCCCACACTGAGCAGCAAATTCTGCATGCCCTCAAAGCCCATCGTCGCACCCTGATCCTGGTCAGCCATCGCATGACGGCGGTGGAGCAGGCCGACGAGATCCTGGTGCTGGAGCAGGGGACCGTTAGCGAGCGGGGTCATCACGGTGCCCTGATGGCGCACAATGGCTGGTATGCAGATATGGTGCGTTATCAGCGACTCGAAGAAGCGGTGGAGGAGAGCCTGTGAATCCGACCATTAAAAGACTGCTCGCCTACTGCGCCCGCTATCCTCGCTGGCTGATCCAGGCGGGGATTTGCCTGCTGCTTGCCACCGGCGCCGAAGTGGCCGGGCCGCTGCTGATCAAGCTCTTTATCGATGACTATCTGGCGCCACGCAATATCGTGCTGCCCACCATAGCCCTGATTGCGGCGGGCTATCTGGGTTTGCAGGTGCTGTCGGCGGCGGGTTTCTATTTGCAATCCCTGCGCTTCAATCGCATCGCTCAGGCGGTGGTGCAAACCTTGCGCGAGCAGGTGTTTGCCACCGCCATCCGCTTGCCGGCCCGCTACTTTGACAAGCATCGATCCGGCTCGCTGATTTCCCGCATCACCAACGACACCGAAGCGATCATGAACCTCTATGTGCAGGTGATCGGCTTGCTGGTGCAAAAGGTGGTGCTCTTGTGCGGCATCCTCATCTCGATGGCGCTGCTGGATCTGCGGCTGATGCTGGTCTGCTCCCTGTTGCTGCCCGCTGTGGGCGGGGTGATGTGGCTCTACCAGAAACTGAGCGTGCCGGTGGTGCGAGCGACCCGCAGTCTGCTCTCCGACATCAACAGCCGCCTCAACGAGTCGCTGCAGGGGATGCCGGTGATCCAGGCCATGGTGCAGGAGCGCCACTTTGCCAACGCCTTTGCCGAGGTGAACCAGCAACACTGGTCGGCACGGATCAAGAGCCTCAAGATCAACGGCATTTTGCTGCGTCCGCTCATCGATCTCTTCTACATGATGGTGCTGATCGGTCTGTTGGCGCTGTTCGCCCACGAGGGGGGGAGCCACGCCGGTGCCATTCAGGTGGGGGTGCTCTACGCCTTTATCAGCTATCTGGGGCGGATGATCGAGCCGCTCATCGAGATGACCAACCAGCTTAACCAGTTGCAGCAGGCGATGGTGGCGGGGGAGCGGGTCTTTGCCCTGCTCGATGAAACCCGCGAGAGCACCGAGGGCGAGCTGCGCCCGCTGGAAGGACGGGTCAGTTTCGAGCGGGTGAGCTTCTCCTACGATGGCGAGCAGCAGGTGCTGCGGGAGGTCAGCTTTGCCGCAAAACCGGGCCAGATGCTGGCGCTGGTGGGCCATACCGGCAGCGGCAAGTCCACCATCATCAGCTTGCTGATGGGCTTCTATCCGCTGGATCAGGGGCAGATCCGCTTCGATGATCACGCACTGGATACTCTGTCGCTGGCGGCGGTGCGCCGCAGCATCGGGTTGGTGCAGCAGGATCCCTTTATCTTCGTCGGCACTCTGGCGGAGAACCTGCGTCTCGGCCGCGCCGGCATAGATGACGCGCGGCTCTGGCAGGCGCTGAGCGAGGTGCAGCTGGCCGAGTTTGTGCACAGCTTGCCACAGGGGATCAACACCCTGATGGAGGAGGGTGGCAAGAACCTCTCCGCCGGTCAGCGGCAACTGCTCTCCTTTGCCCGTGCACTGGTGGGAGATCCGCGTATCCTCATTCTGGATGAAGCGACGGCGAGTGTGGACTCCCAGACCGAGTTGGCGCTGTCGCAGGCGATCTCTGCTGCCCGTCGTGGCCGCACCACCATCGCCATCGCCCACCGCCTCTCGACCATCGTCGATGCGGACGAGATCCTGCTGCTCTCCCGCGGTCAGGTGAGCGAGCGGGGCAGCCACAGCGAGCTGATGGCCCTCGGCGGTCACTATGCCCAGCTGTTCGAGATGCAGAGTCAGGGGGCCTGGCTGGAAGAGAAGCGCGCCTGAGCGGCACATTTGCTGTAACGACGACATGAACGAAAAGAGGGAACCGATGCGGTTCCCTCTATTTTTTTGGGTTGGGTAAAAGGTCGTAACCGTGAACCCTGTGCTTGTCGAATGGCGCAGATGCAGGCAACATGTCGTTTACATTAACTCATCGGATCAGTTCGCATATGGATTTGCAACGCTTCAAAGCCAATCTGGCGCTCCGGCTGTTTGCCTGGCGCTACATTCCCGTTATCGGGTTTTGTGCCCCGATCATCGAAGAGATGAACGCCAAGGCGCTGCGCATTCGCATTCCCCTTGGCTGGCGTACCCGCAACCATCTGGGCAGCATGTATTTTGGCGCGCTGGCGACCGGCGCCGATCTGGTAGGCGGTCTGCTGGTGATGGAGAAGGGGCGGCAGCGGCGCAAGAAGGTGCACTTCGCCTTCAAGGATGTGCAGGGGGAGTTTTTGAAACGACCGGAGGGGGATGTGCAGTTCGACTGCGCAGCGGGGGAGGAGATTGACGCCATGATCGACGAGTCGCTGGCAAGCGGTCAGCGCATCAATCGCCCCATCCGGGTGGTGGCCACCTGCCCGTCATTGAACGGGGATGAGGCGATGGCGCGTTTTGTGTTGACCCTGTCAGTCAAGGCCAGCTAGCGGGTTGCCGGAGAGTGGCTCCCCGAAACGGGTTTAGCCAATCTCCGGGCTGACGCCCTCTTTCACCACGACCTTCATGCCGTTGAAGTTGACCACCTGTTCGGCCACGATCTTGCAGCGCTTGCGGGTCTCAACCTGACCGTCCACCTCGACCAGCCCTTCGGCAACGAGGGCTTTGGCGGCGCCGCCACAATCGGCCCACCCCTGATGTTTGATAAGGTCACACAAGGCAACGAAGGGGTGACCTTCGAGCAGAAACGTCTCCATGGGAAATCCTCTAGATGGATGAATGCCGGATACAGCAGGGCGACTATTTTAGGCAGTTCGCTCAGGCAAAGAAAGGAAGAGGGGCCACTCGCTGCGAAAAAGTGGCCGATTGTCTTTAAGGTGGCGCTTTCGCAAGACCTGATGGAGAGGTGAGAGGGCCACCCGTGACGTATCGTGACGCACCTCGTCCCTGCTGGTGTGCCCACATTAGCCCCTGACTGTTAGGATCGGGCCACTCTCAATGGCCCAAGGAACTTTCCATGACACTCTCCCGCCTGCTGCTGGCATGCAGCGCCCTTACTCTGTGCTGTGTCGCGCAGGCCAGTACTCCGGTGCAGGTCTCGCTGCCTGGGGTCAATTTGCCCGCGTCCCATCAGGTGGAAGGGGCGCGCGCCTCGCTGCTCTACGGCCGGACCGGTCAGGTGAAGGGTATTGATCTGCCGATCTTCGCCCTCTCCGATGTGGATCAGTTCAGCGGTCTGCAGCTCGGGATTTTCCTCGGTGCTGGTCGGGTGCGTCACCAGTTTGGCGGTGTCGCCATCAACGCCATCAACTGGCACGAAGGTCAGGATACCGGCGTCAATCTGGGGGTAGTCAACCTGACCAACAATGTGCAGGGGCTCAACTGGGGTGCCGTCAACATCGCCAAGGGCAATGCGCTGGCCAACGTCGGCTTCGTCAACTATGCCGAGCGTACCACCTTCCAGATTGGCTTTATCAATGCCACCCAGCACCTCGATGGCTTGCAGATCGGGCTGGCCAACTATGCCGCCAACGGCGTGTTCCCCATTCTGCCGCTGGTGAACTTCCAGAAATCGTTCTGACCAAGGCGGTTCGCTTTGCGTTAAAGGCCTCTGCTGATTACCCTGTGCCTCTTGCAACGTGTGACAGGTGAAAAGAGGTAATTGATGACGGCAGGGCAGATGAGTGCAATCGGGATCGGCTGGGATGTGCGGGGCTGGCAGGGCAGTGCCCAGGCGGTTGCTGTAGTGGGCTGGCAGGCCGGTTCTAACCACCTGCATTGGCTCGGGGTGTCGCCGCTGTTTCGTCTGAGCTCGCGGGTGGCGCCGGATCTGGCCGCTCTGCTGCGTCCCGCCCTGCAAAATGAGCTGACCCTGATGCAGGTAGAAGCCTGCCCGCAACTGGCGCTCGGTATCGATGCGCCGCTTGCCTTTCCCCGCGCCTTGCGGGATCTGCTTAATGGCCAGCCACATAGCTGCGCCGCTCCCGAGCGTGAGATAGACAACCCCTACGCCTATCGCGACTGCGAGCGCTGGCTGTATCAGCAGTACGGCAAGAAGCCGCTGTCGGCCACCTTCGACCGGCTTGGCAACAACGCCACCCTGGCGCTCTCCATGCTGCCGCGACTCTCGGATCTGCAACTGGTGCCGACCGTTGCCCCGAAGGCCAGTCGCGCCGTGCTGGAGGTCTATCCGGCATTGGCCAAAGTGGGCGGCAAGGCATCCTCGGCACGGCCCGAGCTGGCGGCGCTGCTGCCTGCGGATGTGCAGGTCGGCACCGATCGCTACGATGCGGCGCTCTGCGCCCTGATGGCGCTGCAGTATGCCGCTGGTGGCAAGGTGGCGGTGTTGCCTGAGCTGATTCAGCCCCCCAGCGACATGCCTTGTGATGAGGGATGGGTCTATCACTTTGCCCCTCATGCTGTTGAACGCAACGGGATGTGACGGACGCGGCGCATCATGGCTCCGCTCACCTTGTCGGCGTGGGCCAAATGGCGTAAAAAACCTGTCTTTAGTCAGGAAATTGCCTGTTCATCCCGCGCCAAGGTGGCGCATCGTTATCTTCATCCGATATATTGCCCACCTTGCTGATCCTTTGCTGTGGTATTCCCGATGAAATCCGTTCTCTCTATTCAGTCCCACGTGGTCTTTGGTTGTGCCGGCAACAGCGCGGCCGTCTTCCCCATGCGTCGCCTCGGCATGGATGTATGGCCCATCAACACGGTGCAGTTTTCCAACCACACCCAATATGCCCAGGGGTGGCAGGGAATGGCGATGCCTGCGGGTCATATCAGTGCGCTGGTGAAAGGATTGGGCAATATCGAGGTGTTGAGCCAGTGTGACGCCGTGCTGAGCGGCTACCTTGGCTCCGCCGAGCAGGGGGACGAGATCCTGACCGTGGTCAACGCCGTCAAGGCGGCCAACCCCGATGCCATCTACTTCTGCGACCCTGTGATGGGTCACCCGGAGAAGGGGTGCATCGTTGCCCCCGGCGTCACCCGTTTCCTGACCGAGCAGGCGCTGCCGGTGGCCGACATGATGGCCCCCAACCTGCTGGAGCTGGAGACCCTCTGTGATACCCATCTGGCTGATCTGGATCAGACCCGCGCGGCTGCCCATCAGCTGCTGGCCCGCGGCGTCAAGCTGGTGCTGGTCAAGCATCTCGGTCGTGCGGCGCAGGACTCCAGCCGCTTCGAGATGCTGCTGGCAACGCCGCAAGGGGATTATCTGATTGCCCGTCCGCTCTATGACTTTGCCCGCCAGCCGGTGGGGGTGGGCGATCTTATCAGCGCCCTGATGCTGGCCAATTTGCTGGCCGGTCACGATGCGGTCAGCGCGTTCGAGCGCACCAACGCCTCGGTGGATGCGGTGCTGCAGGAGACCTGGCGCCAGCAGGCTTACGAGTTGCAACTCATCGCCGCGCAAGATGCCTTCGCCCTGCCAGAGGTTGCAGTGCGAGCGGTGAAACTGCCCTGATACTGCGCAGGCTTTCGTCTATCTAGACAAGCGATGGGCTGCAGATAAAAAAGGCTTGCCAATGGGCAAGCCTTTTTACTGTTTGCCTATTTAGTGCGGCAAGCAATCAGATGCGGGGATGGCGGAGGCGATAACGCTCAGCCATGGCATTGGCCGCTACCACGGCGGCGTAGACATCCTGTTCACTCACTGTCATCGGCATGTTGCCCATGGTATCGAGGGGATCGCAGGCCAGCTGCGCCACCTTGCGCCACTCGCTTTCATCAAAGTGGGTGAGCCCCAACTCTTGCAGTGTCATGGGCAGGCCTGCACAGTCGATGATGCGAAACACCTCATCAAGTTCATGTTGCGGGGCGCGCTCAAGCACAAGTTGGGTCAGCAGGCCGAAGACCACCTTCTCGCCATGCTGGGCACGATGGAGCTCCGGGATCAGTGACATGCCGTTGTTGACGGCATGAGCGGCGGCCAGTCCACCGGCTTCTGCGCCGACCCCGCTGAGGTAGATGGTGGCCTCGATGACCTGCTCCAGCGCCGGAGTCGAGACATGGTGGCGTATTGCATCCATGGCCAGCTCGATGTTCTCACCAAGCAGCTCGTAACAGAGCTGTGCCAGACCAAGGCCAGTGCGTGAAGGACGCTTGCCGACTAGATTGAGTCCGTCTGCCCGATAGCAGGCGCGCGCCTCGAAATAGGTGGCCAGGGCATCGCCAACGCCTGCGGAAAAGAAGCGGGGAGGGGCGGCGGCAATGATGGCCGTGTCAGCCAGCACCACGTCCGGATTTTGCGGCAGGAACAGATAGCGTTCAAATTCACCCGCCTGGTTGTAGATCACTGCCAGCGCCGTACAGGGGGCATCCGTGGAGGCAATCGTCGGGAACAGCACAACCGGACGGCGCAGATAGAAGGCCACGGCCTTGGCGACATCCAGCGTCTTGCCGCCGCCGATCCCGACAATCACGTTCGCACCATATTGCTCTGCAAGGTGGGTCAGGCGGTGGATCTCCTGTTCGGTGCATTCGTAGCGAAACTTGTCGACCACTCCCCTGAGACCTGCCTGCAGGAGCCCCGCCAAAGCTTCTTCCCGTACCCGCTCCAGAATGAACTCATCGCTGATGAGCAACGCATAGTCACCAAAATCTTTAACGTGCTCATGGAGTTGCGGGAGAAGGTGTTGACCGATGATGAACTTTTTGGGGGAGGTAACTGTACGGGGCAAAGTGGGCATCCATTATTCCTCAAGGCAGTGAATAACATAAGATTGATTATCAAATGGGTCTCTTACGATACGCCTGATGAGGCAATAGATGAAGAAGAAAAGGGGGGCGTTTTAATCATTAATTAATCTTTCTATTTGTTTGGCTGTATTTTGGGGCGGCGATTGGCGGTGTTGAGGCATACAGGAGCACTGGCCGTATCGTGGCAATCCGTCGCAAGCCAAATTGCTGCAACAAACAGTCACGCGGGCAACAAGCAGGGCCGCTTGGTGCGGCCCTGCTGTATGTGGATAAGAGATAGGGGATGGTCAGAGCGGTTTATAGAAGATGACGGTCGCAGCAAGAGAGCCATCGGCGTTGCGCGCAAAGATCGGGATCTGGCCCGCCTCCAGATAGCCGAGTTGACGATAGAGGTGGGAGGCCACATCACCGGCGCGAGTATCGAGCACCAGCAGCGAACGGCCCGCGGCATGGGCGCCTTGTTCCATTGCCTGCATCAGCGCATGACCGACACCTTTGCCTCTCGCCGTTTGCAGTACCATCAGTTTTTCCACCTCGGCCCGGTGGCGACCGTTGGCCTTGCCACAGAGCGCGAGCTGAACCGCTCCCACGAGCTGTTGTTGCTCAAGGGCAAGCCACAGCTTTCGGTGACCTGCCACAAGATCCGCTTCAACTCCTTGCCAGTAGCGGGTAGATTCCTCCGTGGTCAGCGGCGGTAAAAATCCGACCGAGGCGCCGCTATCGACACAATCTTGCAGCAGGGTGATGAGCGCACTTTGGTAGGTCGCTGCGCTATTAACTTCCACAATGTCCATCTGACATCCTTGTCGTTGCGCTGTTATGTGGCTGATTGCCACCGTTGGTTCATATGAGGTGGATACGTATGCTTGGCGCAAGCACGACTTGTCAGCGGATCAGCCCCTGCTCAACCAGCCAGACAAACAGCAGGCGGGAGACGGGGGAGAGCTCATCGAGGTGAGAGCTGTCGAGCCAGCGCAGCTCGGCAATTTCGGCCGATGCGATCGGGGTGCCGCTCGCTTCGCCGGTGTAGCAGCGCAGTCTCACCTCGACACCTGCAGGTTTGCCATCGGCCTGGGCGTTGAATTCGCAGGCAAAGCGCAGGGTGTCGGGTTGCAGGGTGACAGCCAGCTCCTCCTCAATCTCGCGGATCAGCGCCGCCTCGTCGCTCTCGCCCGGTTCCCGCTTGCCGCCTGGGATGTAATAGATGCCCTTGCCGTGGGAGCGGGCGCAGAGCAGTTGCTGATCTTTAAAGGTGAGCCAAGCGAGTTTGTCGATCATCTGTTTTCTCTCCAATGGGGTTGCCGTGATGAGCAGTGGCGCACTCAAGCGCACAGTTGTTTTGCATGCCGGCAGCCTAACAAAGATGAAGTTGAGTCCCAAGGAGAAAGAGGGGAGATGCCGGAAACGCACTGTTTCCAGCGCGGTGACCGCGTAGCTGAATGAGTGCGCAATGGCTGGTTCACCACAGCCTTCTCGTCCCTAAAAAAGCGGACTGGCGCACATCACTACAGGGCCGGACTGGGCGAAGGCGGGGTCCTTGTGGTTTAATCTTGCCACTTTAGCGGTAGTAGGCGACGAGCCTGCTACCTTGCGTTGGCAAGATGCAGGTGAGCAAGATGCAGATAGCAGCAGAGAGCAAGTTTATCGGACTCGGGGTCGCGGGCAATTTCGCCGGTCATCTGGAGCAGGCGGGTGAAGCGTCGGATTTCGTGGCGGTCGTGGTGCGTGACACCACGGCGCCCAAGGCGCTCTTTCCCTTCTTCGTGCCGGGCCATCCGGGTCAGCTCGGGGTATTCCCGTTGAGCGACAAGGCGATCTTCCTGCCGGAAGCGGCGGTCAGTGGTGACGAGAAGGTGCAGATCGAGCCGGAAGTAGCCCTCTGGTGCGAGCTGGAGTATGCCGACAAGCAGGTGGTGGCGATCCATCCCCGCGCCTTTGGCGCCTATAACGACTGCTCCATCCGTCGTCCCAACGCCAAGAAGATCAGCGAGAAGAAGAACTGGGGCGAAGAGAGCAAGGGGCTGGCGGACAAGCTGCTGCCGCTTTCCGGTTTTGCCGCCGGTTGCGAGCTCGATGACTATCGTATCGCCTGCTATCTGGAGCGGGACGGTGAGCTGCACGCCTACGGGGTAGACAGCGCCGCCATCGACTACAGCTACTTCCACGGCAAGCTGCTCGACTGGGCCATCGACAAGTTCAATCATCAGCAGGATGAGGGGCCGGCGGAGCACATTCAGGGACTGCTGGCGCAGGCGGGACATCCTCCCCATGCGCTCATCAGTATCGGTGCCACTCGCTATACCCCGTTTGGCGAGACCCACTTCCTCAAACCGGGCGACACTTCCTGCGTGGTGGTCTACCCGGGCAGCCGTTATAGCGAAGCGGATATTCGCGAAGCGATCCGCAGCCGCAACTTTGGCGCTGATATGTCGGTGCTGCTGCAGGCGGTGCAGGCGCGCTAATCACCGTTGCCAGTGGGAAGATGTCTCTTCCCGCTGGTTATCATATCGAGTCATTTCATGACGATTGTTCCGGTATCCCGGGCCGATTATCCGGCCCTGATCGATCTGTGGGAGGCCTCTGTGCGGGCGACCCACCACTTCCTGCCCGAGGCCGAGATCCTCGCGCTTAAACCGCTTATTCTGGAGCACTACTTCGATGCGGTGACACTGCACAGTGCACGCACAGAAGAGGGGCAGATTACGGGTTTTAGCGGAGTGTACGAGGGCAAGCTGGAGATGCTGTTTGTGGCTCCCGAGGCGCGCGGCAGTGGCGTGGGTCGCTGGCTGGTGGCGCATGCCATCAGCCAGTGCGGCGCGACGCAGGTTGACGTCAACGAGCAGAACGAACAGGCGGTGGGCTTCTATCTGAAGATGGGATTCACCGTGACGGGTCGTTCGCCGCTGGATGGTCAGGGCAAGCCCTATCCGCTGCTGCATATGATGCTGGCGCCGACCTGATCGTGCCTGATGAGGCGCAGTCCCCATAAACCAACGGGGGATGGCATCAGCCATCCCCCGTTTTTTTGATCGTGTTTGTTACTTGCTGGCGACCTTGTTCACCACCTTGATCAGCTGATAGCGCAGGGAGGGGGCATCGGCCGGCACATCGGTGAGCTGCTCCTTGCTGACAGCGAGCTGGTAGCGATAGCCAGGCTCGAACTGGAAACCTTCAATATTCTGGTAGAACAGCGTCCAGGGCTGCTGCTCATCACTGCGAACCTGCATGCACTGCATCGGGCCAACTCCGACGCAATCGACCAGCTGGCTGTTGATATAGAGGGTCTCCCCCTGTGACGGGGCGGGGGCGCTCTGGCAGGCGGTCAGCAGCAAGGCTGCGCTGATAAACAGTGGTTTCATAATGGACTCCTTAACGCGAAAGGGGGCATTAGAGCGGCAAACAAAAAGGCGGTCAATGACCGCCTTTGTAACAAACCATATCAGCGCAGTGGTTAGCGCTGCTCGAGCGGAGTGAACTCGCGCAACGGGTGACCCACGTAGAGCTGGCGTGGGCGACCAATCTTGCTGTCCGGGTCTGAGTGGAACTCGTTCCAGTGCGCAATCCAGCCGATAGTGCGGGAGATGGCGAAGATCACGGTGAACATGCTCATCGGGATGCCGATCGCCTTCATGATGATGCCGGAGTAGAAGTCCACGTTCGGGTAGAGTTTCTTCTCGACGAAGTAGGGATCGGAGAGCGCAATACGCTCCAGCTCCATGGCCACATCCAGCAGCGGATCCTTGATCTGCAGCTCGGTCAGTACTTCATGGCAGGTTTCACGCATCACTGTGGCACGAGGGTCGTGGTTTTTGTAGACACGGTGACCGAAGCCCATCAGACGGAACGGATCATTCTTGTCCTTGGCCTTGGCGATGTACTCGGGGATGCGATCCACCGAGCCGATCTCTTCCAGCATGCGCAGGCAGGCTTCGTTGGCACCACCGTGGGCCGGTCCCCACAGGGAGGCGATCCCCGCGGCGATACAGGCGAACGGGTTGGCACCGGAGGAGCCAGCCAGACGAACGGTGGAAGTGGAGGCGTTCTGCTCGTGATCCGCATGGAGGGTAAAGATACGATCCATGGCGCGTTCAACGATGGGGTTGACCTTGTACTCTTCGGTCGGCACGCCAAACATCATGTGCAGGAAGTTACCGGCATAGGAGAGGGCGTTACGCGGCTGCATGAACGGCTGGCCGATGGAGTACTTGTAACACATGGCGGCCAGAGTCGGCATCTTGGAGAGCAGACGGAAGGCACAGATCTCGCGATGCTGCTCGTTATTGATGTCGAGGGCATCGTGATAGAAGGCGGAGAGGGCGCTGACCACACCGCACATGATGGCCATGGGGTGGGAGTCGCGACGGAAGCCGCGGAAGAAGAAGGCGATCTGCTCGTGCACCATGGTGTGGCGGGTGACCAGGCGTTCGAATTCGGCATATTGGGCCTTGGTCGGCGCTTCGCCGTACAGCAGGATATAGCAGACTTCCAGATAGGTGGCCTGGGTGGCCAACTGGGCGATGGGGTAACCACGGTGCAGCAAGACACCCTGATCCCCGTCAATGTAGGTAATGGCAGATTTGCAAGAACCGGTGGCCATAAAACCGGGGTCAAAGGTGAAATACCCCTGTGATCCCAATTTTCTGACATCGATGACATCCGGGCCGATGGTGCCGGAGAGGATCGGCAGTTCGACCGGATCTTTTCCGGGCAGGTGTAGGGTGGCTATCTTATCAGCCATAGCACGTCTCCTTTGCTCTTTATAATTTGGTTCCAGTCCTACTCTATTACGACTTTTATGACGCTGGCAAAGGTTGTTACCCATACCGAAGTGGCTGGAGCGCCTTATTTGAAACAGAGTTCCTTATCAATGTCAATTTTGCTGGAACCCCATTAATGGCATTAATGAAATGTTAAATTAAATATGCGATCGAGTTTGCGGTTTTGTGTTTTCTTTGTAGCTAATTGATTGTCTTCGGTTAAGGCCGCCGATATACTGCGCCACGTGGGTCATGGCTGCGGGTGTTTGAAACGCTTTGGCAAAGCCTGATGTGAAACCGAAAACTCGCGTTTTGGCTTTTTCAGAGTGTTTTGGTAACAAAAAACCAACAATCACCATTCCGTGCCCTCAAGTGTGAGTTAAAACAATAACTAACGTGCTCAATGGAGCTGAGTGGGCAAGCGTGAAAAACAAACAGAGACCGGTCAACCTCGACCTACAGACGATCAGCTTTCCTGTCACTGCCATTGCATCCATCCTGCACCGTGTTTCAGGGGTCATTACCTTTGTTGCACTGGGCATCTTGCTGTGGATGCTTGGTACTTCACTCGCCTCTCCCGAAGGGTTTGAAACCGTGGTTGCCATCATGGGCAACTTCCTGGTCAAACTCGTGCTGTGGGGGATTCTGACTGCGCTGGCATACCACATTGTGGGTGGCTTGCGTCATCTGGTCATGGATATGGGCTATTGGGAAGAGCTGGAATCCGGCAATCAGAGCGCCCGCGTGGCCTTCGTGATCACCGCGATCCTAGCTGTATTGGCGGGAGTGCTTGTATGGTAACCAATTCTGCAACCTTCGGGCGCAGCGGCGTTCACGATTACATCCTGATCCGCGCCACCGCCCTCATCATGACCTGTTATGTCCTCTATCTGGTGGGCTTTGTCGCGTTCAACGACATCACCTACGAGGTGTGGGCAGGCTTCTTCGCCAAAACATTCACCAAGGTATTCACCCTGTTGACCCTGCTCTGCGTACTGATCCACGCCTGGATTGGTCTGTGGCAGGTGCTGACTGACTATATCAAGCCGGTAGGGCTGCGCGGGGCGCTGCAATTTGCCCTGGTCGTGGTGCTGTTTGTCTATCTGATGACGGGTTTCGTCGTGCTGTGGGGTGTGTAAGGTGACTATTCCAATTCGTGAATTTGATGCGGTGGTGATTGGTGCCGGTGGCGCCGGTATGCGCGCCGCGCTGCAGATTGCCCAGTCCGGCAAGAGCTGCGCTCTGTTGTCCAAGGTTTTTCCAACCCGTTCTCACACTGTTTCCGCTCAGGGCGGGATCACGGTTGCGCTGGGCAATGCCCATGATGACAACTGGCAGTGGCATATGTATGACACGGTAAAAGGTTCCGATTACATCGGTGATCAGGAAGCCATCGAATACATGTGCAAAACCGGTCCCGAGGCTATCTATGAGCTGGAGAACATGGGCTTGCCCTTCTCCCGTTTCGACAACGGATCTGTCTACCAGCGTCCGTTTGGTGGTCAGTCCAAGAATTTCGGTGGCGAGCAGGCTGCCCGTACTGCGGCTGCGGCCGACCGTACCGGTCACGCCCTGCTGCACACCCTCTACCAACAGAACGTCAAGAACAAGACCACTGTCTTCTCCGAGTGGTATGCGCTGGATCTGGTGAAGAACCAGGATGGCCACGTGGTGGGTTGTACCGCCATCGACATGGAGAGCGGTGAAGTGGTCTACTTCAAGGCCAAGGCCACCGTGCTGGCGACTGGCGGTGCCGGTCGTATCTACCAGTCCACCACCAACGCCCACATCAACACCGGTGACGGCGTTGGTATGGCGCTGCGTGCCGGCGTCGGCGTCCAGGATATGGAGATGTGGCAGTTCCACCCGACCGGCATCGCCGGGGCAGGGGTGCTGGTAACTGAAGGCTGCCGTGGTGAAGGCGGCTATCTGCTCAATAAGGATGGCGAGCGCTTCATGGAGCGTTACGCCCCGAACGCCAAGGACTTGGCCGGTCGCGACGTGGTGGCCCGCTCCATCATGATCGAGATCCGTGAAGGACGTGGCTGCGACGGTCCCTGGGGCCCGCACATCAAGCTGAAGCTGGATCACCTCGGCAAAGAGGTGCTGGAATCCCGTCTGCCGGGGATCTGCGAGCTCTCTCGCACCTTCGCCCACGTGGATCCGGTCAAAGAGCCGATCCCGATCATCCCGACCTGCCACTACATGATGGGCGGCGTGCCGACCAACGTGAATGGCCAGTGCCTGACCCAGGACAAGAACGGCAACGATGTACCGGTGGTCGGCCTGTTTGCGGTGGGCGAGATTGCCTGCGTCTCGGTGCACGGTGCCAACCGTCTGGGTGGCAACTCCCTGCTGGATCTGGTGGTCTTCGGCCGCGCTGCTGGCATGCATCTGGTCAACACCCTGGGCGAGATGGATCACGGCCGCGATGCTTCCGAGTCGGATCTGGATGCCGCACTGGCCCGCTTCAACCGCTGGGAAAATTGCCGTGACGGTGAAGACCCGGTGCAGATCCGCAAAGACCTGCAGCGCTGCATGCAGAACAACTTCTCCGTATTCCGCGAAGGTGCGGCGATGGCAGAAGGGTTGGCTGAGCTCAAGGTTATCCGCGAACGCCTCAAGTCAGCCCGTCTGGATGACACCTCCAAAGAGTTCAACACCCAGCGCATCGAGTGTCTGGAGCTGGACAACCTGATGGAGACGGCGTTTGCCACGGCGGTTGCCGCCAACTTCCGTACCGAGAGTCGCGGTGCTCACTGCCGCTTCGACTTCCCGGATCGCGACGATGAGAACTGGCTGTGCCACAGCCTCTATCATCCGGACACCGAGTCCATGACCCGTCGCGCTGTCAACATGTCACCCAAGACCCGTGAGGCGTTCCCGCCCAAGGTCCGGACTTACTGATTGCGGAGCCAGCCCTATGAACGTCACATTCTCTGTCTACAGATACAATCCGGATGTTGATAACGTCCCCCATATGAAGGAATATCGTCTTGATATTCCTGAAGGTTCCGACATGATGGTGCTCGACGCACTGATCCAGTTGAAAGAGCAGGATCCCACGCTCGCCTTCCGCCGCTCTTGCCGCGAAGGGGTCTGTGGATCAGACGGTCTCAACATGAATGGCAAGAACGGTCTTGCCTGTATCACCCCGCTCTCCGACCTGCTGAAGAAGGGCAATAACGTCGTTATCCGCCCCTTGCCCGGCCTGCCGGTGATCCGTGATCTGGTGATCGACATGACCCAGTTCTACACCCAGTGGGAGAAGGTCAAACCCTTCCTCATCAATGATGACAAGTTGCCGCCGGTGCGTGAGCACCTGCAATCCCCCGAAGAGCGCGCCAAGCTTGACGGCCTGTACGAGTGCATTCTCTGTGCCTGCTGCTCCACTTCGTGCCCCTCTTTCTGGTGGAATCCCGACAAGTTCATCGGTCCGGCCGGGCTGCTCGCCGCCTACCGCTGGCTGGCTGACAGCCGCGACACCGCGACCACCGAACGACTGGGGGATCTGGACGACGCATTCAGCGTGTTCCGCTGCCATGGCATCATGAACTGCGTGAACGTCTGTCCGAAAGGCTTGAACCCGACCAAGGCGATTGGCCAGATCAAGTCGATGTTGCTCAATCGGGCTGTTTAGTATCAGGGCCGGCCACGTGCTGGCCCGACCTCTGGATAGCCATCCCACCCGTGGCAGGATGGCTATTTGACCCCTACAAGCTGCGCAGCAGTAACAAGAAGTACAAGGGATAGAAATGCATAACGGCGTGATGAAGGCCTGGTTGGAGTCATCTCACCTGGCTGGTGCGAATGCAAGCTATATCGAGGATTTGTACGAATCCTTCCTGGAAAATCCTGACTCCGTGTCCGACGAGTGGCGCAGCCTGTTTAGCGAGCTGCCCCAGGTCAATGGCCATGCGGTTGAACAACCCCACTCCCAGGTCCGCGATTATTTCCGTCGTCTGGCCAAGGATCCCTCTCGCTACAGTGCCCCCGTCTCCGATCCGCAAGTGGATGCCAAGCAGGTGCGGGTATTGCAGCTGATCAACGCCTTCCGTTTCCGTGGTCACCAGAATGCCAATCTGGACCCGCTGGGCCTGTGGCAGCGTGAAACCGTTGCAGAACTGGATCCTGGGTTCCACAACCTGCAGGGCGCAGACATGGAGGCCACCTTCAATGTGGGCTCCTACGCCATCGGTCGCGAGACCATGGTGCTCTCCGACCTCTACGCCTCGCTGAAGAAGACCTATTGCGGCTCCATCGGCGCCGACTACATGCACCTCACCTCCACGGAAGAGAAGCGCTGGCTGCAACAGCGTCTCGAATCCATTGAGGGGAAGGGGAGCTACACCCTCGAAGAGAAGACCCGTTTCCTCGAGAGCCTGACTGCCGCCGAAGGGCTGGAGAAATATCTGGGCGCCAAGTTCCCGGGAGCCAAGCGCTTCTCGCTGGAAGGTGGCGACGCCATGATCCCCATGCTCAAGGAGTTGATCCGTCGCGCCGGTGAGCAGGGCTGCAAAGAGGCCGTTATCGGTATGGCCCACCGCGGTCGTCTCAACGTGCTGATCAACGTGCTGGGCAAGCGCGCTCAGGATCTGTTCGACGAGTTTGCCGGCAAGCATGGCGAATCCTGGGGTACCGGTGATGTGAAGTACCACATGGGTTTCTCCTCCGACTTCGCCACCCCGGGTGGCAACGTCCACCTGGCGCTCGCCTTCA
This sequence comes from Aeromonas sp. PI_26, assembly GCF_027854445.1. Classification (NCBI taxonomy): domain Bacteria; kingdom Pseudomonadati; phylum Pseudomonadota; class Gammaproteobacteria; order Aeromonadales; family Aeromonadaceae; genus Aeromonas; species Aeromonas sp. PI_26. The sequence goes on along the minus strand of NZ_JAJNOE010000009.1, from coordinate 41,360 downwards.
ACCCCTCCCACCTCGAGATCGTCAACCCTGTGGTCATCGGCTCGGTCCGTGCCCGTATGGATCGTCGCGGTGACAAGGATGGCTCCAGCGTGCTGCCCATCACCATTCACGGTGACTCGGCCATGGCCGGTCAGGGCGTGGTGGCCGAGACCTTCAACATGTCCCAGACCCGCGCCTATGGTGTCGGCGGGACGGTGCGCATCGTCATCAACAACCAGGTTGGTTTCACCACCTCCTATATCCGTGACCTGCGTTCCACCGAATATTGCACCGACATCGCCAAGGCGGTGCAGGCGCCGGTGCTGCACGTCAACGGGGATGATCCGGAAGCCGTGGTGCTGGTGACCCAGATTGCACTGGATTACCGCAACACCTTCAAACGCGACGTGGTGATCGAACTGGTCTGCTACCGTCGTCACGGTCACAACGAAGCGGACGAGCCGAGCGCGACTCAGCCGCTGATGTACCAGAAGATCAAGCAGCACCCGACCCCGCGCAAGATCTACGCCGATCAGCTGGTGGCCGAGGGGAGCCTCGCCCAGGAGCAGGCGACGACGCTGGTCAACGAGTATCGCGAAGCGCTGGATCGCGGCGAGCGGGTGAGCAAGGAGTGGCGGCCGATGGAGCTGCATTCCGTCGACTGGACCCCCTATCTTGGCCACGACTGGAACATGGCCTATGACAGCACAGTGCCGATGGATCACCTCAAAGCCCTCGGCGAGCGGGTGAGCCAGTATCCGGCAACCCATGTGCTGCAGCGTCAGGTCGAGAAGATTTACGAAGACCGCCGTCTGATGGCTGCCGGCGAGAAGCTGGTGGATTGGGGCTTTGCCGAGACCCTGGCCTACGCCACTCTGGTGGACAAGGGTTCCCGCATCCGCTTTACCGGTGAAGACTCCGGCCGTGGCACCTTCTTCCACCGCCACGCCGTGCTGCACAACCAGACCGATGCCAGCACCTACACCCCGCTGTGCAACCTGCACGACGAGCAGGGTCCGTTCGAGATTTACGACTCGGTACTGACCGAGAACGCGGTACTTGCCTTTGAATATGGCTACGCCAGTGCCGAGCCGGCTGGCCTCACCATCTGGGAAGCCCAGTTCGGCGACTTCGCCAACTGTGCTCAGGTGGTGGTGGATCAGTTCCTCTCCTCCGGCGAACAGAAGTGGGGCCGGATGTGCGGCCTGACCATGTTGCTACCGCACGGTTACGAGGGGCAGGGGCCGGAGCACTCCTCCGCCCGTCTGGAGCGTTATCTGCAGATGTGCGCCCAGCACAACATGCAGGTGTGCGTCCCCTCAACCCCGGCTCAGGTATTCCACATGCTGCGCCGTCAGGTAGTGCGCCCGATGCGCCGTCCGCTCATCGTGATGACGCCCAAATCCCTGCTGCGCCATCCGCTGGCGGTGAGCAAGCTCGAAGATCTGGCGGAAGGCACCTTCCAGAACGCCATTGGCGAGATCGACGCGCTGGATCCGAAAGCGGTCAAGCGGGTGGTCTTCTGCTCCGGCAAGGTTTACTACGACCTGCTCGAAGCCCGTCGCAAGGCGGAGCAGAAGGATGTGGCGATCGTGCGGATCGAACAGCTCTACCCCTTCCCGGAAGAGGAAGTGCGCGCCATTCTGGCCGATTACAGCCACGTCACCGATTTTGTCTGGTGTCAGGAAGAGCCGCAAAACCAGGGCGCCTGGTACTGCACCCGTCACAACTACGATGAGGTGCTGCCGACCGGAGCCACCCTGCGTTATGCCGGTCGTCCGGCGTCCGCCTCACCGGCGGTTGGTTACATGTCCGTCCACGCCAAGCAGCAGAAAGCTTTGGTGGAAGATGCCCTTACTCTGGCCTAAGCCCTGAACAAGAAGTAACAAGGAACTGATTAGATGACTATCGAGATCAAGGTACCGGACCTGCCGGAATCAGTGGCGGATGCCACCATTGCCACCTGGCACAAGAAGCCGGGTGATCTGGTTGCCCGTGATGAAGTGCTGGTCGACATCGAGACCGACAAGGTGGTGCTGGAAGTGCCGGCACCGCAAGCTGGCGTGTTGGGCGACATCCTGCAGGCAGAGGGGGCAACCGTCCTCTCCCGCCAGCTGATCGCCACCATCAAGGCGGCTGCCGTGGCTGGTGAAGAGACCAAAGAGAAGCCGGCCGAAGCGGTTGCCGATGATGGCGCCGATGGCCTGAGCCCCTCCGTGCGCCGTCTCATTGGCGAGCACGACATCGATGTGGCCAAGCTGACCGGCACTGGCAAGGGCGGTCGCATCACCAAGGATGATGTGGAAGCCTACATCAAGGTGCTGAGCAAGCCTGCCGCAGCCGCTCCGGTTGCTGCTGCGCCGGTCGCACCGGTTGCCGCGCTGGCCGGTCGCAGCGAGAAGCGGGTGCCGATGACCCGTCTGCGCAAGCGCATCGCCGAGCGTCTGCTGGAAGCGAAAAACACCACCGCCATGCTGACCACCTTCAACGAGGTCAACATGAAGCCCATCATGGATCTGCGCAAGCAGTACGGCGAGATCTTCGAGAAGAAGCACGGCATCAAGCTCGGCTTCATGTCCTTCTACGTGAAGGCGGTAGTGGAGTCCCTCAAGCGCTATCCGGAAGTGAACGCTGGGCTGGATGGTGACGACATCGTCTACCACAACTACTTCGACGTCAGCATCGCCGTCTCCACCCCCCGTGGTCTGGTGACCCCGGTACTGCGCGACTGCGACAACATGAGCCTGGCCGACATCGAGAAGGCCATCAAGGATCTGGCCGGCAAGGGCCGCGACGGCAAACTGACCGTGGATGAGCTGACTGGCGGCAACTTCACCATCACCAACGGTGGTGTGTTCGGCTCCCTGATGTCCACCCCGATCATCAACCCGCCCCAGAGCGCCATTCTGGGCATGCACAAGATCCAGGATCGCCCGATGGCCGTTGACGGCAAGGTCGAGATCCTGCCGATGATGTACCTGGCCCTCTCCTACGATCACCGTCTCATCGACGGGCGCGAATCGGTAGGCTTCCTGGTCTCCGTCAAGGAGCTGCTGGAAGATCCGACCCGCCTGCTGCTGGACGTCTGAGCAACCAACTGAAAGATAACGAGGGGCCGCCCAGGCCCCCTTCACAGGGGATTGAGAAACACCAGCCCCGGACGGAAATACCTACAACACGGATAGAGCATCTATGAATCTGCATGAATATCAGGCAAAACAGCTGTTTGCCGAGTATGGCCTGCCGGTCTCCGAAGGTTATGCCTGTGCTACCCCACAAGAAGCGGCCGAAGCGGCCGACAAGATTGGCGGCAATACCTGGGTCGTCAAATGCCAGGTACACGCCGGTGGCCGCGGTAAAGCGGGCGGCGTGAAAGTGGCCAAGAGCAAGGACGAGATCCGTGCTTTTGCCCAGAACTGGCTTGGCAAAAATCTGGTGACCTACCAGACCGATGCCAACGGCCAGCCGGTCACCAAGATCCTGGTGGAATCTTGCACCGACATCGCCAAAGAGCTCTACCTGGGCGCCGTGGTTGACCGTGGTTCGCGCCGCGTGGTCTTCATGGCCTCGACTGAAGGTGGCGTGGACATCGAGAAGATTGCCCACGAAACCCCCCATCTGATCCACAAGGCGGCCATCGATCCGCTGGTGGGTCCGCAGGCTTATCAGGCCCGCGAACTGGCCTTCAAACTGGGTCTGGTCGGCGATCAGATCAAACAGTTCACCAAGATCTTCATGGGTCTGGGCCAGATGTTCCTGGATTGCGATTTCGCGCTGCTGGAGATCAACCCGCTGGTGATCACCGCGCAGGGCAACCTGCACTGCCTGGATGGCAAGATCAACATCGACGCCAACGCACTGTATCGTCAGCCCAAGCTGCGCGAGATGCACGACCCGTCACAAGATGACCCCCGCGAAGCGCACGCCGCCCAGTGGGAGCTCAACTATGTGGCCCTCGATGGCAACATCGGCTGCATGGTCAACGGCGCGGGTCTGGCCATGGGCACCATGGACATCGTCAACCTGCACGGCGGCAAGCCGGCCAACTTCCTTGACGTCGGCGGCGGCGCCACCAAGGAACGGGTAACCGAGGCGTTCAAGATCATCCTCTCCGACAGCAACGTCAAAGCGGTGCTGGTCAACATCTTTGGCGGCATCGTGCGCTGCGACATGATCGCGGAAGGCATCATAGGTGCGGTCAAGGAAGTGGGGGTCAAGGTGCCCGTCGTGGTCCGTCTGGAAGGCAACAACGCCGAGCTGGGTGGTATCAAGCTGGCCGAGAGCGGCCTCAACATCATTGCGGCCAAGAGTCTGACCGATGCCGCGCAGCAAGTCGTCAAAGCAGCGGAGGCCAACTGATGAGCGTACTGATCAACAAGGACACCCGAGTCATCTGCCAGGGCTTTACCGGCGGTCAGGGTACTTTCCACTCCGAGCAGGCGCTCTCCTATGGTACCCAGCTGGTGGGCGGCGTCTCTCCGGGTAAGGGCGGCACCACCCATCTGGGCCTGCCGGTGTTCAACACCGTCCGTGACGCGGTCGAAGCGACCGGCGCTACTGCCTCCGTCATCTATGTGCCGGCACCTTTCTGCAAGGACGCGATCCTAGAAGCGATCGACGCGGGCATCAAGCTCATCGTCACCATCACCGAAGGCATCCCGACGCTGGATATGCTGGACGTCAAAGTGAAGCTGCAAGAGACCGGCGTGCGGATGATCGGCCCCAACTGCCCAGGTGTGATCACTCCGGGTGAGTGCAAGATCGGCATCATGCCGGGCCACATTCACAAGCCGGGCAAGGTGGGTATCGTCTCCCGCTCCGGCACCCTGACCTACGAAGCGGTCAAGCAGACCACTGACGAGGGCTTTGGCCAGTCCACCTGCGTCGGTATCGGTGGCGACCCCATCCCGGGTTCCAACTTTATCGACATTCTGGAAATGTTCCAGAACGACCCGCAGACCGAAGCGATCGTGATGATCGGCGAGATCGGCGGCAACGCCGAGGAGGACGCGGCTGCCTATATCAAGGCCCACGTCACCAAGCCGGTGGTCTCCTATATCGCCGGTGTGACCGCGCCTCCCGGCAAGCGGATGGGCCACGCTGGTGCCATCATCTCCGGTGGCAAGGGTACCGCCGCCGAGAAGTTTGCCGCGCTGGAAGATGCTGGCGTGAAAACCGTCCGCTCCCTGGCCGATATCGGCAAGGCCCTGCGCGAAGTGACCGGATGGTAATTCCTTTAGCCCGTTTTCTCTAATAAAAGTGCCGCCCGATGGGCGGCATTTTTTATGGGTTTTAAAGTGGTTTGATTTAATCAATCATCGCGATTCAGGCGCTAAACGAATTTTATTACAGGAGACCAGAAACAGTGTGGATACTAAATAGTCTGCGATTTGAACTTGTCAGATTGATTGGTTCCTTTACCCATTGCATCGAGTGACCTGTTTGTGGGTAATGCTAAAAGTCACGCAAGGATGTCAGTGAGATAACGTAGTGTCAGGAGGACATAATGATTTCACGTATTCTGGGAATTGGCTGCCTTACCAGTATCTGCTTGCCAACAGCATGGGCGGCGGATTGCCCGAACAGGCAACCGGGGCAGCATCTAGAGTTTCTTGGGCGTTCGGCTGACAATTCGGTATCACTATGGCTTTCAAGTCCAGGTTCTGGGGGTAATTTTCGCCTCTCTGCTCCCGGGGTATCTGAAATCGATAGTTGGAATGCAAACCGCGCGTCGTTGCACTTGAGTGTCTCACCTGTAGTACTTGATGACCTTAACGGGACTCACAAACTGGATCTCCTCAATGCGGATGGTTCTTTCAACTGCTTCTTCGATTCGAGAAACCAGAACAATCCTGTATTTCCAAATATTCCCCCGATCGATGGGGGAGACAGTAACGGTGGCACTGGTGGCGGAACCGGCGGTGGGGATGGCAGCAATGGTGGTAGTGGTGGTGGCACCGGTGGTGGGAGTGACCCGATCCGCAATATTGTGACCAGTATCAGTGCAGATGCCTTGATGGGCTATTTGAGCGGCTCCCTCAGTATTTCAGATCGTGTCGTTGTCGGGCTTGACCAATTTGAAGATATTGCCAGTCAAAAGGGGTTGTGGCAGGTATGGACTGATGTACGCCATACCGGAGTCTCCGATGATCGTAACGAGATAGACACATCCGGACATGCCAACAGCTTTTTGATCGGTATACACAGATCCCTTGGTAAAGACGGGCTGGGCGGCATTGCATTTGCCAATAGCAAAACCTCTCTTGGCACGTTTGGCAGTTCGGTACGAAATGAGGGGGACAGCTTCTTTGTTGGGCCATATGGCGGCTATAGGCTAGATACGCACTGGCTGCTGGATGGCTGGGCTGCATGGGGACGAACTGATAACGATACCGAACTCGATGTCCTTAAAGGGAGTTTCAAGACAACGACCGGGTTGATCTCAGCCAACCTGACCGGTGGCTACGACGTTGGTGAATATCTGCTGCGGCCCAAGCTTGCCCTCTTTTACAGTCACAATAAATCCGATGCGTTTGATTACACAGGCTCATTGCCTTATGCAAACCAGATTTATAACGTGACATTGCGGGTTAATGAAAACTCTTTTGAATATGCCACCAGTGAAGCATCAGGGGATATCAGTCGTATTTTCACCACAACCGATGGTGTTCAAATTATACCGGCCCTGCGTCTTGGGGTTCGTTATGATATTGAGCGTCCCAATGATGGTCAGATCCTGAATGAAAATCTGACAATGGAAAGTACGACTCCGTGGAGTGGATCTGCACGGATTGCACTGGCGGTAGCCCCTCAGCGTCATCAGCGTTTTGAAGTTATTACCGGTTATTACAGTATCGGGCGTCAGGAGCTTGACCTCTGGGATATTAGATTTAACGCCGCAGTGAATTTTTAACTTACATAGGGAGATAAAAGTACCGATATCTTGGTCGGCACTTTGATTTAAATTACTTGTATGGAGATGGTATTCACCTGACAGTTGCCAACAAAAGGGAGTGGTCATACGGCTTCATACCGAATAACAAACTGCATCCCTTGTGGTGGTCCGTGAGAGCCTTATTTAGTTGATGGATATATCCACAAATGGGGGTGTCAGGAGTGCCGAATAGCTAGAGACGGATATCCGGATGTAGGGCTGAAAAGGGAAGATGTGTGCGCAGGAACGTCAGCTTTGCGAAATAGCAAAAAGGCACCCGAGGGTGCCTTTTTCACAATCTGAGTGGCTTGCCTATCAGGCAGCGGCTTTCAGCTGTACGGCGGCGGCTTTCTTGTGATCGCCGATCGGCATCACGGTGCGGCCGAACTGCTCGTTGATCACGGTGGCCATGGCCAAGTAGATGGCGCTGGCGCCACAGATGATGCCTTCGAAACCGGCGATGGTGCCGATCAGGGTGCTGCCGGTGAAGTCACGGGCGGCCAGCAGGAAGAACAGCACGGTCAGGGAGGCGAACACGAACTGCTTGGCGCGCGGGTAGTTGATGGTGCCAACCAGCATGAACAGGGTGAACATGCCCCACATCAGCAGATACCAACCCATGTAGGCGTGCGGAGTGGCTTCGGCCAGACCCATGGTCGGCATGATCAGCAGGAACACCAGGCTCAGCCAGAACAGGCCGTAGGAGGTGAACGCGGTCACACCGAAGGTGTTGCCACGCTTGTATTCCATGATGCCAGCGATGATCTGGGCGATGCCGCCGTAGCACAGGCCCATGGCCAGGATCATGGCGCTGATGGGGAAGAAACCTGCGTTATGGATGTTCAGCAGGATGGTGGTCATACCGAAACCCATCAGACCCAGAGGGGCAGGGTTGGCCAATTTTTCGCTCACGTGGCGTTCTCCAAAAATAGAGGTGGGGTTAACAAAAGACGCGCGATTTTAGGCAGGCTGTGGCGCGCCCGCAAGGGGGCAAGGGGGATAAATCGTAAAAAAACTACGTGATTATTTGTATCAGCGGCCAAATGCTCACCAAGACAGGCTGTTTGGTGAGCAAAAGGTGTCAAAATAGTTGAAGGGTTGTATTTTTCTTACGCTTTTGCGCAGTGCGGCGGCCTTACTGATCCAGTGTCAGGATCACTTTGGCTTCCTTGTCCTCTTCCTTGACCTGGCTGTCGAGCACGAACAGCCGCTCCGGGGCGATCCCCTGGCTGTCGACCAGAAACTCCTTGGTATTTTGCGCCCGGCGCATGGCGAGATTGCGCAGGGATTTGGCAGTGATGAGCTGCTGATCCCGCAGCAGGATCACCGCCTGGGCCCTCAGTGCCGCGCTCTCTTCATCCAGATGGAGGCGATCGGCCAGATCTTCCAGATCTTCGCCAAAGCTCTCTTCATAGGCCTGGGCCAGCGCCTCTTGCAGGGCGGGGTCCTGTTCCAGCAGGTCGAGATCCGCCTGATTGCCGGTGAGCTTGGCCAGTACCCGCTCCAGCTTTTGCCGTTGCAGGATGGGGCGCTCCTCGTTGAAGTTGACCTTGCCGCGAATGTTCATGCTGAGCTTGGGTCTATCCTTGAGGGCCTGCGCCAGCTTGACCAGTTTCTCCTGCTGGGTGGGGGTGAGATCGGGATCCCCCGGCAGGAAGGGAAGTTCGTCGAGATCTTCGGTGCCATCGGCCAGCGAGGCGAGCAGGGAGAAGGGGGAGGTGAGCGCCTTGCTCAGGGTGTTGCCCAGCACATCCCAGAAGATATTGCCGATGCTGAAGTCCGGTTGATCGAGATCCCCCTTCACCTTGAGGTTCATCTGTATCACCCCGTTGGCATCGCTTAGCAGGGCGATGGCCAGCCCCAGCGGCAGATCCTTGGCCTGATCGCTCTTGATCTTCTCGCCCAGTTGCAGCTTCTTGATGGTGATGTCGTTATCCCCCTCCAGCCGGTTGCCCTCCAGTTTGTAGTGCAGTTTCATGGAGAGCTGCCCCTTGTCGATGGCATAACCGGCATAGGTGCCCGAATAGGGGGTAAAGGTGGTGAGCTCCAGATTGTGGAAAGCGACCGCGATGTCGAGGATCGGGTTGGCCACCAGCAGGTTGGTACCGCCGCGAATGGTCACCGGTGCATAGCGATCCACCTTGCCGTTGAAGGCGAGATCGGAGCGTTGCCCCGGAATATTGCTGATATGGCGACTTTGGCCGCCCAGCGAGGCGATATCGGCCACAAAATCCTGACTCAGACTGCGGTCGGCAAAGCGCAGGTTGCCCTGCTCGGTGCGCAGCTGATCAATGGTGAAACGAAAGTCGGGAGCCTTGCTGCCTGCCGCCGCTTGAGTACTTTTGGCTGCCGCCGGCTGCGGCAGCAGCAGTTGTTGCAGGTTGGTGGTGCCATCTTCGTTGATCTCGATGCGGGCGAAGGGCTTGTTCAGGGCAATGTCCTTGATCCGCATCTGCTGGCTGATGCCGTCGTACGTCAGACCGGTGAGAGCCAGGGTGTTGAACTCCAGCAGCCGCTGATTGTCTGCCCGATCGACCACCTTGAGCCCGTTGACATCGAGCCCCCCCTGCAGGGTCAGCTTGCTGAGATCTCCCTGGGCGGTGGTGGCGAGATCAAGGCGGGTCTTGCTGCTCAGCAGCCCGTTTTGCACCTTGATGCGTACCAGATCGGCCAGATAGGGCTGTGCCAGCGTCAGGGGTAGCCCCTGCTGGTTGATGTCGCCGCTTAAGGTGAAAGGAGTCAGGGTCAGTTGGCCATCAAAGGCGAGGGGGCCGCTCTGGTTGAACTGGGTGGCCAGAGTCAGTTTGCTCGGTTGCTCCCCCTTGCTGCCCAGTGGCCCCAACGCCAGCTTGAGACCGGAGAGCTGGCGTGCCTGCGGTTTGCCGCTGCTCGATTCGGTGAGAGTGAGATCGCCCTTGTCGATGGTGATCTGCTTGATCTGCCACTGCCAGGGTTTGTCTGCCCCTTGTTTCTTGCCGTTACCGGCTGTTTTTGCTTGTTGTGCCGACTTGGGCGCCGCATTGTTGGCCACCTCGTTTGCGGCGTGGGCCCCTTTGACGGGCTTGGCGGGGGCCTGTTCAATCAGCAAGTCAGCTAGATCCAGCTCCTGCTGTGGGTTGAGGGTGGCCTTGAGCAGGGGTTGTTGCAGGGTCACCTTGCCGATCTGGAGCGACTGTTTCTGGCCATCGACAGACAGCTCGCTAAGGGCCAACTGGCCGAAGCGGGCAAATTCGTCGCCCTTGTGTTTTTTAAGCTGCCAGTTGTCCAGGGTCAGCTTGCCTTTGGACAATTGCCACAGCACTCCTTGCTTGCCCTCTTTAAGCTGGTACTCCACCTCTGCATTGGCGTGGCCCTTGGCCAGATCCAGCTTGAGATAGGGTGCCCAGAGCGGGGCGAAGGGTTTCAGCTCGACCTGCTTGAGGCTCACCTTACCCTGACCCATGCCGCTCATCACATCGAGCTTGCCGTGAGCGGCGAGGCTGCTTTTGCCGTTGATGGCGGCGTTCAGTTGATAGGCGGTCGGATGGTTTGCCTCGGTGCGCAGGTTATCGAGTTTGAGGGTCACTTTTTCCAGATTGAGGGGCGGCAACCAGCCGGGTTCACTCTCCTTGCGCTGATCCTGATAGCGCACATTCCCGTCAGTGACATTGACGCTGGCAATATCGACCAGCAGCGGGGCGCTGGCTGTTTCGGGCTCGGGGGAGGGCGCAGGGGCGAGCAGGGTGGCAAGCGCATCGGTCAGGTTGAGTCGAACATCTCCTTTTTTATCTGTCAGCCGTTGCAGCAGCACCGCGGGTTTGGTCAGGGTGACGGTGGAAAGCACGACCCCTTTCTGCTGCCAGCTGGCTTGCAGGTCGGGGGTGATCAAGAGCTGCTCAAAACGGACGATAGGCTGCTGTTTGGCATCGAGCAGGGCGGTCGCGCCGAGGGTGAGAGATGGGGTGCGGACTCCTACGTCAATCTCCCCCAGCGTCAGTTGCAGGCCATAGTGCTCGGCCAGCCAGCCGGGCAGATAGCGCTGGACTAGACGGGGGGTTTGCCACAGCAGCAGAGTGATCAGGATAAGAAACAGCAGGAAAGCGTAGGCAAGGTAGCGCAGCAAGCGGAGCTTGGGGGACGCGGGCTCGGTGGTGTTCATTTGGTGCACTCCCATTTGGTTCCCGCCATGGTACAGAAAAGCTGGATAGTAATCATGGGGTTGCGTGCTGTTGTACGCCGTACTTTGTCCAAAGGCGATCCAGTTCACCCTTTTGTTGCAGCGCTGCCAGCCACTGTTCCAGCTGGGCAGGGGTAATGGGGGCCTCAGGGTGAAGGATGGCGCGGTGTTGATATCGTTGATCCCATTTCTGCGAGATCAGCAACTGGTCGGCGGTGTCGGGGTGGGAAAGCAGATATTGGTTAAGGTAGGAAACGTTGAGAATGGCTATCTCGCCACGCCCTTTGAGTAGCGCTTGCAAGGCACTGACGTTGTCCTTGACCAGGGTGATATTGAGCTTGCGCTGCAGGTAGAGAGGATCGGCATTGAACTGGCCAACGCCGTAGTGGTAGCCGGTCACCCCGATAAGATGATGCCGAGAGGGGTCATCGAAAAAGCGCTGATCCCGACCCGTTTTGTTCAGGGCCACATAGACCTCGCCACCACCGAGGAAGGGTGCTGTCATTTTGAATTTATCGGTGTCCCAGCCCCACTTGGTGTCTTCAAACAGCATCAGCGAGAAACGGCCCAGATCGAGCGCCTTGTAACGGTTGGCGGCCGAGGTGGGAACAAACACGAATCTTACCTCTTGCTGGATCTCGTTTAGCTTGGCGATGAGGTCCAGCGTCAGCCCTTCATAGCGTGAATCGGAGAGTTTGACCACAAAGGGGGCATAGGGGTATCCGCCAACCTTGATGAAGGGATGGCTCCAGCCAGAGAGGCTGAACAAGAGCAAAAACCAGCACCAATATCTCATGGGATCCCCAGGGCAATAGCTTGCTCCCAGATTCGGTTAATCTGCGCCAGTTTTCAAGCTGTTAAGGGAATTAACACAGCGCTGTTCGGCGGCTTCCAGCTCGGCCATCACCATCTGGATATCCTCCAGTTGTTGGCGCAGTGCGTCGCGCTTTTCATCGATCAGCTGGATCATGGAGTGGAGCTGGGTTTTGCTCGATTTGTCGGTGTCGTACATATCGAACAGCTCGCGGATCTCGGCCAGGCTAAACCCCAGCCGTTTGCCGCGCAGGGTCAATTTGAGCCGGATCTTGTCTCGATGGCTGTAGATGCGGGTTTGCCCCTCCCGTAGCGGGGTGAGCAGCCCCTCATCCTCGTAGTAGCGGATGGTGCGCGGCGTGACATCGAACTCGTGGGCCAGCTCCGAAATGCTGTAGGTGATCTCCTTGCCGGGCAGGGAACGGGACATGATCATGACTCCTGTTGCTGGGCGTGTGGCTGGCAGAGGCGGGCACGCAGCCGTTCGGCATTGGCGTGCAAGGCCTGACCGACCCGCGAGCCGTTGGCGCGGCCGAGCTGCTCGCTCACCCACTGGCCGGTGGCCGCCAGTTTGTCGAGATCCACCCCGGTTGTCATGCCAAGGCCGTGCAGCAGGTAGACCACCTCTTCTGACGCCACATTGCCGGAGGCGCCCGGCGCATAGGGGCAGCCGCCAAGCCCCGCCACCGAGCAGTCGATGGTGCGAATGCCGCGCTCCAGCGCGGGTAGCAGATTGGCCAACCCCTGGCCGTAGGTGTCGTGAAAATGGACCGCGAGTCGACCCGCCGGGATCTCGTGCAGCACCGCATCCAGCATGGGCGCCACCGTGCCCGGAGTGCCGACGCCGATGGTGTCCCCCAGCGAAATTTCGTGGCAACCGAGATCCAGCAGTTGCTCGGCCATGGCAGCGACCCGTTTCGGGCGGGTCGGGCCATCGAACGGGCAGGCGATGACGGTGGAGAGGTAGCCGCGCACCTTGATGCCGAGGCGGCGCGCCTCCTGCACCAGCGGGGCGAAGCGCACCAGCGACTCCTCCACGCTGATGCCGATATTGGCGCGGGTAAAACCGTCGGAGCAGGCGGTGAAGAGGCCAATCTCATCGGCGCGGGCGGCAATGGCTGCCTGCAGGCCTTGCAGATTGGGCACCAGAGCGCCGTAACGGGTTGAGCCCTTGCGCGGCAGTGCCTCGAACAGCGCTGCGGAGTCAGCCATCTGCGGCACTCTTTTGGGCGATACAAAGGCGCCAACCTCGATGCGCAGCAGACCGCTATCGGTAAGGCGCTGGATCAGCTCCAGCCGCTGTACCAGGGAGAGGGGCGCAGCTTCATTTTGCAGGCCATCTCGCGGCCCCATCTCCACCAAACTGACCCTGTCGTCACGGACGTCCTGTGATCGGTTCATGGGTGTTCCTCCTGTGAAGCAGTCTCTTCGGCAAAGCGCACCAGCACGGTTCCCTGGCTTACCTGCTCGCCTTGTTTGCACTGCAGGGCTTCAATTACCCCGTCCCGCTCTGCACGCAACTGGTGTTCCATCTTCATCGCCTCCAGCACCAGCAGGGGTTGCCCCTTGCTGACTGTTTGCCCCTGCTCGATCAGCACGGCTACCACTATGCCGTGCATAGGCGCGATGGCGCCCTGCGCCTTCTCGTTTGCCTGCTCATGGTGGTGGCTGTGCTGCCGATCATCTGCCGCGAAGCGGATGCGCTGGCCCCCCAGGGTCATGATGAAGGTTGCCTCCGAGCCTTCGACCGTCTGAATGGGGATCTGTTGCCAGCAGCCACCCTGCTGCAGCCGGATATTATCGTCACCTCTCTGGTAGCAATGAGTCTCCCCTTGCCACTCAAACTGGCCGCCATGATCGTGAAGGGTCAATACCCGGCGCTCATCACCGATGCGCACCGCCGCTGTCCAGCAGCGATCCGGCCCCAGCCGAAATCCGCAGGCTTGCTGCCAGGGGGAGATGCCCGCAGGGCGGCTCGCCAGCCAGAGGGTGGCCAGCGGCCAGGCGAGTTCAGGAATGGGTTGCGCTGTAGTGGGGATGGGCCACTGGGTATGGTGGCTCATGGCCAGGACGTCAGGCTCTTCACACAGGCGCAGCAAGAGCGCGCCGTTGTGCATCAGCGGGCCGAGATCCAGCGCCGCCAGCGCATCGGCCAGTTTGGCGAACGCCTCGGCGCGACTCTGGCCGTGGGCGATCAGCTTGGCGATCATGGGATCGTAATAGGGGCTCACCTCATCGCCAGCGGTGACGCCGGTGTCGATGCGCACGCCAACGGGCCAGTGGAGCCAGTGGATAGGCCCGCTGGCAGGCAGAAAACCGGCCGCCACATCCTCGGCGTAGAGGCGCGCTTCCACCGCATGGCCGCGCAGCACAACTCCCTCCTGAGTGAGTGGCAGCGGCTTGCCTTCTGCCACGGCCAGTTGCCAGGCCACCAGATCCTGCCCGGTCACCGCTTCGGTGACCGGATGCTCCACCTGCAGCCGGGTGTTCATCTCCATAAAGAAGAACTCATCCTTGCAGAGCAGGAACTCGATGGTGCCAGCCCCCTGATAATGGATGGCCTTGGCTGCGGCCACGGCTGCCTTCCCCATGGCGCGGCGCAGAGCCGGAGGGATGTCGGGGGCGGGCGCCTCTTCGATCACTTTCTGATGGCGTCGCTGCAAGGAGCAGTCCCTGTCTCCCAGATAGATGGCGTTGCCGAGGCTATCGGCAAAGACCTGCACCTCAACATGGCGAGCCTGGGGCAGATAGCGCTCCAGCAGCACCAGATCGTCGCCAAAGGCGGCCTTGGCTTCCCGTTTGACTGCCGCCAGCGACTCATCAAAGTCGGCCAGCTGATCGACCCGGCGCATCCCCTTGCCACCGCCGCCACTGGCTGCTTTGATAAGTAGCGGGAAGCCAATCTGGCTCGCCTGATCGCGCAAGAAGTCCGGTCGCTGATCCGTGCCGTGATAGCCGGGCAGCACAGGTACGCCGGCGGCCTGCATCAGCGCCTTGGCGCCCGATTTGTCGCCCATGGCGAGAATGGCGGCGCCGCTTGGGCCGACAAAGCGCAGGCCGCGCTGTTCGCAGGCGGTGGCAAAGTCGCTGTTTTCCGACAGAAAGCCGTAACCGGGATGGATGGCATCGGCGCGCGCCTCTTTGGCAATCTTCAGCACCTTGCCGGTGTCGAGATAGCTCTCTCTGGCCGGAGCAGGCCCCAGATGCCAGGCCTCATCGGCCAGACGGGTATGCATGGCATGGGCGTCGGCATCGGAGTAGAGGGCGATGGTGTGGATGCCGAGGCGTTTCGCCGTCTTGATGATACGCACGGCAATTTCGCCTCGATTGGCGATCAGCAGGCGTTTAATCTGAGTGTGATGGGTCATGTCTCATCCTTGAAACGGGGACGCCAGGCGGGAGGACGTTTGTCGAAGAAGGCCTGCATCCCCTCCTGTGCTTCGAGACCCACCCGAACCCGGGCGATGGTCTCGACGGTTTTCTCTTCGTGCAGGCGGGAAGGATGGGCCTCTATCGCCGCCAGCAGTCGTTTGGTCTCTTTCATCGCTTCCGGCCCGTTGCGGCACAGACGAAGGGCCTGCGCCCGTCCCTCCGCCAGCAGTTGATCCGGCTTGCAGAGTTGATGTGCCACATTGAGCCGACAGGCGGTGATGGCATCGAACGGCTCGGCACTGAGCATGTAGCGGCGCGCCTGACGCATCCCCATAGTGCGCACCACGTAGGGGCTGATCACCGCAGGCACCAGACCCAGGCTCACCTCTGAGAGGCAAAAGCGGGCATCGTCGCTGGCCAGCACCAGATCGCAGGCACAGATCAGCCCCAGCGCCCCGCCGTAGGCGGCCCCTTGCACCAGCGCCACCGTGGGGAAGGGGAGCTCATCGAGGGTCTGCATCAGCCGCGCCAGTACCCGGGCATCTTCGCGATTGTGCTCGAAATCGGCGTGGGCCAGATTACGCATCCAGTTGAGATCGGCGCCCGCGCAAAAGTGTTTGCCCTCTGCCCGCAGCAGCAGAGCGTGGGGGCGTTCGGCAAGTGAGTGACCATGGAGATGGGCCAGGTCATCGAGGCAGTCGAGCAGCCCCAGCATCAGGTCGGCATCAAAGGCGTTGTGGCGGGCCGGGCGCGACAGCACCAGCTCGGCCAATGGGCCGTGCCGCTCCAGCCGAAACGGGCCCTGTGTTGAAGAGCCAAGTGCTGAGGAAGTAAGTGGATCTGACATCGTTTTGCTCCTTACATCCGGAAGATGCCGTACTGCTCGGGTTCTGCGCGGGCCCCCTGACAGGCGGCGAGCGCCAGCGCCAGCACGGTGCGACTCTGGGCCGGGTCAATGACGCCGTCATCCCAGAGGCGGGCGCTGGCGTAGTAGGGGTGACCCTGTCGCTCATACTGCTCGATCACCGGGGCACGGATGGCGGCCGCCTCCTGCTCGCTCAAATCTTTGCCCTCGGCAGTCAGCTTGTCCCGACGCACCTGCACCAGCACTCCGGCAGCTTGTTCGCCACCCATGACAGAGATGCGGCTGTTGGGCCAGCTAAAGAGAAAATCGGGTTCATAGGCGCGGCCACACATGCCGTAGTTGCCGGCACCAAAGCTGCCGCCGACGATCAGGGTGATCTTTGGCACCCGGCTGCAGGCCACTGCGGTCACCAGCTTGGCGCCGTGCTTGGCGATCCCCTCCTTTTCTGCACTACTCCCCACCATAAAGCCGGTGATGTTCTGCAAAAAGAGCAGCGGGATGGCACGGCGGTTACAGAGTTGGATAAAGTGGGCCCCCTTCTGGGCGCTGTCGCTGTGCAGCACGCCGTTGTTGGCGAGGAGCCCCACCTCCATGCCGCAAATGCGGGCAAAGCCGGTCACCAGAGTGGTGCCGAACAGCGCCTTGAATTCGTCAAAATCAGAGCCATCCACCAGTCGTGCAATCAGTTCGCGGGCATCGTAAGGGCGTTTGAGGCTGGTGCCCACCAGACCGTAGAGCTCCTCGATCGGGTAGCAGGGGGGGTCGTAGTCGGGGCTGCTCTCTATCGGCTCGTTACCCAGATGAGTAACCAGCGTGCGGGCGATGGCCAGCGCATGGGCATCGTCACGGGCCATATGATCAGCAACGCCGGAGTGGGCGCAGTGTACCTCGGCGCCGCCCAGGGCCTCAGCGCTGATCTCCTCGCCAGTGGCGGCCTTGACCAGCGGTGGGCCGGCCAGAAAGATGGTGGCCTGCTCCCTGACCATGATGGATTCATCAGCCATTGCGGGGACGTAGGCGCCGCCTGCAGTACAGAGCCCCATCACCACTGCCAGTTGAGGGATGTTTTGGGCCGACATGCGGGCCTGGTTGTAGAAGATGCGGCCAAAGTGATCCCGGTCGGGGAACACCTCGTCCTGCATCGGCAAGAAGGCGCCGCCGGAATCCACCAGATATAGGCAGGGGAGGCGCAGCCGCTCGGCGATGGCCTGGGCGCGCAGGTGTTTTTTCACCGTGAGCGGGTAGTAGGTGCCGCCTTTCACTGTGGCGTCGTTCACCACCAGCATGCAGAGCCGGCCCGAGACCCGACCGATGCCGGTGATGATACCGGCGGCGGGGACCGGCTCGTCATAGACCTGCCAGCCAGCCAGCGCCGAGAGTTCGAGAAACGGGGAGCCCGGGTCCAGCAGCTGATTGATGCGCTCGCGGGGCAGCAGCTTGCCACGGGCCAGATGGCGGGCGTTGTTGGCCGCGCCGCCCCCTAGCGCGATCTCGGCAATGCGAATATGGAGATCGTCGACTAGCCCCTGCATGGCGGTCCGATTGGCCGCATATTCCGGGCTCGCCGTGTCGAGGCGGGAGTGGATACGACTCATGCATTTTCTCCCATCAGCTCGCGGCCGATGAGCCAGCGGCGGATCTCCGAGGTGCCGGCGCCGATCTCGTAGAGTTTGGCGTCCCGCAGCAGGCGGCCAGTGGGGTATTCGTTGATGTAACCGTTGCCGCCGAGCAGCTGGATAGCGTCGAGGGCCATCTGGGTGGCGTTTTCGGCGGCAAACAGGATGGCTGCGGCGCAATCTTTACGGCTGGTGCGCCCCTGATCGCAGGCGCTCGCCACCGAGTAGACCAGCGCCCGGCTGCTGGCGAAGCGGGTATACATGTCGGCGAGCTTGCCCTGCACCAGCTGGAACTCGCCGATGGCTTGACCAAACTGCTTGCGCTCACGCACATAGGGCAGCACTACATCCATGCAGGCCTGCATGATGCCAAGGGGGCCCGCAGCCAGCACCACCCGCTCGTAATCGAGCCCGCTCATCAGCACCTTGACCCCGCCGTGCAGGGTGCCCAGCAGGTTTTCCTGCGGCACTCGGCAGTTGTCGAACACCAGCTCGCAAGTGCTGGAGCCGCGCATCCCCAGCTTGTCGAGCTTCTGGGCGGTAGAAAAACCGGGAGTGCCGGCTTCAACGATAAAGGCAGAAATTCCTTTGGGGCCCGCACTGGTATCTGTCTTGGCATAGATGACGAAGGTGTCGGCATCGGGTCCGTTGGTGATCCACATCTTGTTGCCGTTGAGCACGAAGTGATCGCCCTCGCGCTCCGCGGTCAGGCGCATGCTGACCACATCTGAACCGGCGCCCGGCTCGCTCATGGCCAGCGCCCCCACATGCTCGCCGCTCACCAGCGGGGGGAGGTAGCGCGCTTTCTGCTCCGCCGTGCCGTGGCGATGGATCTGGTTGATGCAGAGATTGGAGTGGGCGCCGTAGGAGAGGCCGACCGAGGCGCTGGCGCGGCTCACCTGTTCCATCACCAGCACGTGGGCCAGATAGCCGAGGTTCACCCCGTCATACTCCTCCGCCACTGTGATGCCGTGCAGCCCCAGCTCACCCATCCGGGGCCAGAGATCACGGGGGAAGGTGTTGCTCTGATCGATCTCGCTGGCGCGCGGGGCAATCACTTTCTGGCAGAAAGCCGCAACCTGTTCGGCCAGGGCATTCAGGGTCTCATCCATCTGCATCCATGCTCTCCTTGCGGATATGACAGTCGGTTTGGAAGGTTGGTTCGACCGGCTGACTCGGCGTTACGGCTGGCAGTGGTCGGTCCATTTTGTACTTCACTTCTGCCACAAGTTTACGTTAGCGTAAACGTAAATCAATTGTTAATCTATTGTGTGTCGATAAAGCGGTGGTAGTGAAAGAGTCAGCAGCTACCACGACAACAGCGCCATAGTGGCAGATCCGAATGACCAGTGTGTGGGCGCCGCGTCATAAAGCGCTAACGCGGTAAAGTAAGCGCGGGGCAACAAGGGAGCGAGCGACAAGATGGATTTTACCCTGACCGATGATCAACAGGCGTATGTGGAGGCGGCCGCCGCCTTTGCCGATGAGGCGCTCAAACCCCATGCCGCGCGCTGGGACAAGGAGCATGAGTTTCCGATCCCGACCATCAAGCAGGCGGCAGAGCTCGGGTTTTGCGGTCTCTATACGCCGGAGCCGTTTGGCGGATTGGGGCTGCCGCGCCTCGATGCGAGCCTCATCTTCGAACGCCTCGCCATGGGCTGTACCTCGACCACGGCGTATCTGACTATCCACAACATGGTGAGCTGGATGCTGGGCAGCTGGTTGCCCACCGAGGTTGCCAAGGAGTGGGTGCCCAAACTGGCCAGCGGCGAGCTGCTGGGCTCCTATTGCCTCACCGAGCCGGGGGCGGGTTCCGATGCTGCGGCACTCAAGACTCGGGCGGTGCGCGAGGGTGACAGCTACCTCATCGAGGGAACCAAGGTCTTTATCTCGGGAGCAGGCAGCAGCGATGTGCTGGTGGTGATGGCCCGTACCGGTGGTGAAGGTGCGAAGGGGATCTCTGCCTTTATGGTGCCGGCTAATGCCCCCGGCGTGAGCTATGGCAAGGCAGAAGAGAAGATGGGCTGGAACAGCCAGCCGACCCGGGAGGTTGTCTTTAATGGGGTTCGCATTCCTGCCTGCTATCGGTTGGGCGAAGAGGGGGAAGGGTTCAAGTTCGCCATGCAGGCCCTCGATGGTGGGCGCATCAATATTGCCACCTGTTCGGTGGGCACCGCCCAGCAGGCGCTGGACGATGCGATGGCCTATGTGCAGCAGCGCCAGCAATTTGGTCACCCGATCAGCGAATTCCAGAGCGTGCAGTTTCGCCTGGCCGATATGGCGACCGAGCTGGCTGCCGCCCGTTTGTTGGTGCGTCAGGCCGCCGACAAGCTGGATCGCGGGGCACCGGACAAGAGTGCCTGGTGCGCCATGGCCAAGCGTTATGCTACCGATGTGGGTTATCGAATTTGTGATGAGGCTCTGCAACTCTTTGGCGGCTATGGTTATATCCGCGAGTATCCGCTCGAGCGCTATCTGCGCGATACCCGGGTACACCGCATTCTGGAGGGCACCAACGAGGTGATGCGACTCATCATCGCGCGCCGCATGCTGGCCGATCCCGGTTTGTCGCTGGGCTAACCGGTGGTCGCATCAAGGGTGTGTTGCCTGCCACCCGATTGCACCATGCCGGTTTCGGCTTTGTGAGCCAGCCACAGGTTGGTGTCACTCAAGCCTGTCATCATGGCGGCAGCTTCATCGACAAGGACAATGTTATGACAAGGATCAGACTCGAATATCATGGCCACGTGGCCTATATCACCCTCGACCATCCCCCTGCCAACACCTGGACCCTCGCCAGCCTGCAGGCCTTTTTGCAGATGATGGTGGAGCTCGACAGTCGTCCCGATGTGGTGGCACTGGTGATCCGTGGTGCGGGCGACAAATTTTTCTGCGCCGGTGCCGACCTCAATATGTTTGTCGAGGGGAATGTCGAGCTGGCCCGCGAAGTAGCCGAGGCCTTTGGTAAGGCCTTCGAGGCGCTGGCCCGTTTTCATGGCGTCAGTATCGCCGCCATCAATGGTTATGCCATGGGCGGCGGCCTGGAAGTGGCGCTGGCCTGTGATATCCGTATCGCCGAGCAGCAGGCGTTGCTGGGACTGCCGGAAGCCTCGGTGGGCTTGCTTCCCTGTGCCGGTGGCACCCAGCGCCTGACCGAGCTGGTGGGGCCGGGCTGGGCCAAGCGGATGATCCTCTGCGGTGAGAAGGTGAGTGCCTCGCTGGCCTACGAGATGGGGCTGGTGGAGGAGGTGGTGAAAACCGGTCAGGCGTGGGAGGCGGCGCACCAGATGGCCCATCTGGTGGAGCGCCAGAGCCCGATCGCCCTGCGCGCCTGCAAAACCCTGATCAATCAGGGCCGCAGTGGTCCGCGGGATGCCGCCTTGCCCCTTGAGCGGTCGCTGTTTCTCGATCTCTTTAGCGATGCCAATCAGCGTGAAGGGGTGGCCGCCTTCCTGGAGAAACGCTTACCGCGCTGGCAATATGGCCCAACAAAATAAATCCATACGGAGCCGTTTATGAGTGAGCCGGTCAAGGTTAGCTGTTATCCCACCGAAGATGGTCATCAGATCGGGGTGTTGACCCTCGACAGCCCGGCGTCTCTCAACGCATTGAGCCTGCCGATGATCCAGATCCTGCAACAGACGCTGACCCGTTGGGAGCAGGATCCCGCCATCGTCTGTGTGCTGTTGCAGGGGGCGGGTGAGAAGGCATTTTGTGCCGGTGGCGATATCCGCTCCTTCTATTACCGCAAACAGGAGGCAAGCGGATCGGAACTGTTCGAATATGCCCGCGACTTTTTCGAGCAGGAGTACCGGCTCGACCACCACATCCACTCTTACCGCAAGCCCCTGATCTGCGTGGCGGACGGTATCTGCATGGGGGGCGGCATTGGCCTGTTTGCCGGAGCCGATTTTCGGGTGGTGACCGAAAGAAGCCTGTTCGCCATGCCGGAGGTGACCATCGGCCTCTACCCCGACGTGGGGGCAAGCTGGTTTTTAAGCCGGATGCCGGGGCGACTCGGGCTCTGGCTCGGTCTGACTGGCGCCCGCTTCAACGGGAGTGATGCCATCGGTCTTGGGCTGGCGGATCACGCCATCGCCAGTGGCGAGCGCAGTGCGCTGCTGTCACACCTCGCCGTACTCGACTGGACTGGCAGTGGTGATCCCCGTGAGCAGATCGATCTGCTGTTCAGAGGGTTACATGGTGAGGTGGCGGCCCGCTTGCCTGCGTCTGTGCTGTTACCCCATCAACAGAGGATCGATACCCTGCTGGCGGGGCGCACGTTGCAAGGGGTATTGGCGCGGCTGTTCGATGCCCAGTTCGATGAACATGAAGCTGTGCTCCAGCAGGCGCAGCAGATTTGCCGCACCGGCAGCCCCATCAGCCGCGCCATTTTGTGGCGCCAATATTGGCAGGCTCGCCGCAACTCCCTGGCCGAAGTATTTGCCGAGGAGCTGACCCTCTCGGTCAACTGCGTGCTGAAGGGGGATTTTGTGGAAGGGGTACGGGCACTGCTGATCGACAAGGATAAAGATCCCCGCTGGCAACAGTGGCCACCGGAGGGGAAGTGGCTGGACGAGTTCTATCGCTGGCCGCAGGGGCGCAATCCGTTGGCCTGCAAGGAATAACATCTTGGCAACCGGCGGACGCCGCCATCAGCAACGCAAGGAGCAAGCGGGATGACAAGGATCGGGTTTATCGGGCTCGGCAACATGGGGGGGCCCATGGCGGCAAATCTGGCCAGGGCCGGGCACAGGGTGCAGGTGTTTGATCTGGTTGCCCAAAACATTGAGCGCGCCATCGCCGCTGGCTGCATCGCCACGGGGGATGCCCGTGAGGCGGTGACTGGCTGCGAGGTGGTGATCAGCATGTTGCCTGCGGGGGAACATGTTCGCGACCTTTGGTTGTCTGAGGGGCAGGATCTGCTGGCAGCCCTGCCGGTTGGTGCACTGGTGATCGACTGCTCCACTATCGATGTCGACTCTGCCCGTCAGGTCGGGGAGGCGGCCCGCGCACGCGGTTTGCGCTTTATTGATGCCCCTGTCTCGGGCGGTGTCGCCGGTGCGGCCGCCGGGACGCTCACCTTTATCGTTGGCGGCGCCGCGGCAGATTTCGAGGCGGCAAAACCCTTGCTCGCCTGCATGGGGCAGAACCTGTTTCACGCCGGGACGCTGGGCGCCGGGCAGATCGCCAAGATGTGCAACAACATGCTGCTTGCGATCCATATGGCGGGCACTGCCGAGGCGCTGGCCCTCGGGGTGAAGGAGGGGCTGGATCCCGCCGTGCTCTCCACCATCATGGGCAAGAGCTCCGGCAACAACTGGAGTCTGGAGCGCTACAACCCCTGGCCCGGGGTGATGGAGAATGTCCCTGCCGCCCGCAACTATCAGGGGGGCTTTATGACCCGCCTGATGGTGAAAGATTTGGGGCTGGCCATGGCGCTGGCCGAGCATGGCCACAGTACGGTGCCCATGGGGGCGCTCGCACGTAACCTGTTCAACCTGCATGCCGCCCAGGGGCAGGGGAGCCGCGATTTCTCCAGCATCGTCGAACTCTATCTGGATAAACAGGATCCCGCCTGACGGGCACCTCTCTTCAAGGCATCTCCCCTCGACCAGCTACAAGGAGCATTGATGGATATCAAAGATAAGGTCATCGTTATTACCGGTGCCGGACGTGGCTTGGGACGGGCCATTGCGCTGGCCCTGAGCGCACAGGGGGCGACGCTGGCGCTGCTCGACATCAATCGCGCCGATCTGGAGGCGACCGCAGCCCTGGTGCGCAGTCAGAATGATCAGTGCGATCAAGATAGCCAGTGCGAGCTGTTTGTCTGCAATGTGGCGAGCGAAGCCGAGGTTGAGTCGATTTTTGCTGGCATCAAGGAGCGTTTTGGCGTGCTGCACGGTCTTATCAACTGCGCCGGTATTTTGCGCGATGGCATGCTGATCAAGGTGAAAGAGGGTGAGCTGGTGGAGAAGATGACGCTGGCCCAGTGGCAGAGCGTGATTGACGTCAACCTCACCGGTACCTTCCTCTGCGGGCGCGAAGGGGCGGCGCTGATGGCGCAAGGGGGGCAGGGGGGCGTTATCATCAACATCTCTTCCATCGCCCGCGCCGGCAATATTGGCCAGAGCAACTATGCCGCCAGCAAGGCAGGGGTTGCCTCGCTGGTGGTGACCTGGGCGCGGGAGTTGGCGCGCCATGGCATTCGGGTGATGGGGATTGCCCCCGGGGTGTTTGCCACCGACATGACGGCGGCGATGAAGCCGGAGGCGATGGCGCGGATGCAGCAGGCTATTCCGGTCGGCACCCTTGGCGAGGCGCAGCAGCTGGCCGAGACGGTGAGCTTTATTTTTGCCAACGACTATCTGTCGGGAAGGATGATAGAACTGGATGGCGGTTTGCGTTTATAGGGATTTACATAATGGGCCCCGGTGTTTCCACCGGGGCTTTTTTATGCAGATTATTTATACAGAGAGTGCCTGAATGGCGATGCATAGGAACCATGCGAGTCAGGTTGTGTTGGCAGAAAAATGAGAAATATCAATGGGTCTTGGTTAATTTGAGCCAGCTCACAGGCCATATGGGTCAGTGCTGTAAAATTGCGCGCGGTCAAGGCGGTGCATGATTGACGGGACGAGGGATTGCGGTCGGAATAGTCATGCAATATAGTTGCCGCCTTTTTCACGGGGTCAGGATTCCCAGCCCCTCCCATATTGCGCGCAGTATGAATACGGACGCTCTGCCGCCGCCTAAATAAACAGGATTGAAATGGACAAGAAACTAGGGCTGGGCGCCCTCATTTCGCTGGTGATCGGCTCCATGGTCGGCGCCGGGGTCTTCAGTCTGCCACAAAACATTGCTGCGCATGCCAGTGCCGGGGCGGTCGCCCTGGGTTGGGCCATCACCGGTCTTGGCATGATCTGTCTCGCGCTGGTCTATCAGAACCTCTCCATGCGCCGCCCTGATCTCGATGGCGGTATCTTCAGCTATGCCAAGGCCGGTTTCGGCGATTTCATCGGTTTCAACGCCGCCTGGGGTTACTGGCTCTGCCAACTGCTGGCCAACGTCTCCTACGCCATCGTAGTGTTTAGCGCCCTGAGCTACTTCTTCGATACGCCTGACAACGTCATCTTCGGTGACGGCAATACGCCGGTGGCCATCACGCTGGCCTCCATCCTGATCTGGTCGGTGCATGCGCTGGTGCTGCGCGGGGTACAGGTTGCTGCACTGGTGAATATCGTCACTACCATCGCCAAGATGGTGCCGCTCATCGTCTTCTGTGTTGCGATCCTGCTGGCCTTCAACATGGATACCTTCACTCTGGATATCTGGGGCCAGAACAACATGGAGCTGGGCTCCGTGATGGATCAGGTCAAGTCCACCATGAAGGTGACCCTCTGGGTCTTTATCGGGATTGAAGGGGCCGTGGTGGTCTCTGCCCGTGCCCGTCATCGCAAGGATGTGGGCCGCGCGACCGTGCTGGCGCTGCTCGGCGCCCTGACACTCTATGTGATGGTGACCCTGTTCTCGCTAGGTGTCATGAGCCAGCCGCAACTGGCGGCGCTCAAGAACCCTTCGACCGCCATGATCCTCGAAGCCGTGGTCGGCCCCTGGGGCGCCTGGCTTATCAACATCGGTCTGGTGGTGTCGGTGATGGGTGCTCTGCTCAGCTGGACCGTGCTGGCCGCTGAAGTGCCCTACATCGCAGGCAAGACCGGCGTCTTCCCGGGCTGGTTTGCCAAGGAGAACAAGAACGGCTCGCCGCAGGTGTCGCTCTGGTGCTCCACCTGTCTGGTGCAGATCTTCCTGATCATCATCTACTTCCAGAGCAGCACCTATCTGGCGCTGGTCAACATCGCAACCTCGGCGGCGCTGGTGCCCTACGTTTTCTCCGGTGCCTATGGCCTGAAGCTGGCATTGAAAGGGGAGACCTATCAGGGGCAACCCCATCAGCGCAAGCGTGACCTGCTGCTGGCCCTGGTGGCGACGGTTTACGGCTGCTGGCTGGTCTACGCTGCCGGTGTGGAGTACCTGTTGCTGGTGGCGCTGCTCTATAGTCCGGGCATCTTCATCTACTGGAAGGCGCGTCAGCATCACGGTCTGCGCGGCCTTAACCGATTGGAGCAGGGAATGACGGCGGCCCTGCTTGGCTGTGCCGTGCTGGCCTTCTACAAGGTGATGGACGGTACCATTCCACTGCACTAACCGGCACAATGAAGAGATGGCCCTCGCGCCATCTCTTTTTTTTCATGCTGATATCCAGTGTCGTCCGGCCGAGTTGGCCGTTTATCGTTCAAAACAGGAATTTTTATGCTGTTTATGGGTTACCTCCTGCTGGGGGCCTTTGCTGGCATGCTGGCGGGGCTGTTCGGGATTGGCGGTGGATTGATCATTGTCCCCGTGCTGGTCATGACCTTTCGCGCCCAGGGCATCGACCCTGAAATAATTACCCATCTGGCCCTCGGCACTTCCCTTCCCACCATGATCTTTACCGGATTCAGCTCGCTTAGAGCGCACCAGGAAGCGGGCGCCGTCGACTGGGTGATGATCCGCCGATTAGGGGCTGGTATGTTGGTTGGTGCCTGGCTCGGTGGTATGACGGCCAATCTGCTCAGTGCCAGTACCCTCAATATCATTATCGGCTGCTTCGCCTGGACTATGGCGCTGCAGATGGGGCTTAACCTCAAGCCCAAGGCGGAAAGACACCTGCCAGGAGCGTTCGGCACAGGCATCGCCGGTACCATCATTGGCTGGATGTCAGCGCTGTTTGGTATTGGCGGTGGCTCGCTGACCGTCCCTTATCTGAGCTGGAACTCGGTGCCAATGCGCAATGCGGTAGCGGCCTCTGCAGCTTGCAGCATGCCCATCGCGCTGGCGGGGAGCCTCAGCTACCTCTATGCGGGTTGGGGTCATGCCGATCTGCCCGAGTGGAGTGTGGGCTACATCTATCTGCCCGCCCTGCTGGGCATTGTGCTGACCAGTACCCAGTTTGCCCGCCTTGGTGCCAAGCTGGCACACCGATTGTCACCAAGACGCCTCAAGCAGGCATTTGCTCTGCTGATGCTGCTGGTGGGGGCGAAATTTATGCTGTTTAGCTGATTCATTCGGCAGATTGTTGAAAAATAAGGCAAACGAACAATCGAAGGGTAGAAAGCCGTTGCATTGAACGCCCAGTTTGCCTATTCTCCTCCCCGGTGGTCCTATTGGTCCTCTCGCATTGATAACCCGTCGACCTGGTCAGGACCGGAAGGTAGCAGCCAAGGCGGGGGACTCGAGTGCCGGGATGTGGCTGGTAGGGCCACCACTTGTTTCTGCAATTCAATAAGTTAGCTTCCTAAAGCCCTTGGTCATCCACTTTGTGTGGACGACGAGGAGCTCATCGATGAATCTCTGGCTCAGTCCCCACGGCATCTGGTATTACCGGAAAGTCACCACGCTCCCCTGTGGTCGCCGCAAAGAGATCAAAAAATCCCTGCATACCAGAGACAAACTTTGTGCACGTCACAAGGTGACTCAGCTGCTTGCCTGCGTACGTTCCAGACCCAAGCCCATTCAGTTGCCTGCAGAGGTCAATGTTGCCCCACATGAGCAATCAGTAGCCCGGAATCCGCGGTTTTATTGCTTGGTGACACGCATGGCTGCGTTGTATTTAAGCCGACCATGGGAAATATGTCTGTTTATCTCGCTTAGCAGCGTCTCTTTATTGATGGGCTTGGTGATATACCCGTTCATGCCATGGGAAAGATAGTATTGCTTGGATTCCGGCATCGCATCAGCCGTCAGGGCGATGATGGGAATATCTGCCCAAGGCATCTGGGAGGTGCGGATCCGGGTGGTGGCCACCAGACCATCCATCACTGGCATCTGGACATCCATCAACACCAGATCAAATTCGGTGTGACCCAGTTTCTCCAGCGCCTCTTCTCCCTGAACGGCCAGTGTGACCTGATGGCCCACGGAGTCGAGCATGGCGCCGATCACCTTGCGGTTGGTGGCATTGTCATCAACCAGCAAGATGCGATAGCTCTCCTGATCCAGCGGCTTGGACGGCAGGCAAACAATCGAGGGGCTCGTGGCTCTGGCGGGCCAGATGTAGGTAAAAGTACTGCCATGTCCCTCGCTGCTCTCTACCGAGATATCGCCGCCCATCAGGCGTGCGAGGTTACGGGATATTTCAAGTCCCAGGCCCGATCCGCCATATTGGCGGGTGATCGAGACATCCGCCTGGGCGAAACGTTGAAACAGGTTCTTTAGCTGACTTTTGCTCATGCCGATCCCTGTGTCCTGGATTGAGATGCGTATCGAGTGGCGATCCTGCTCCAACAGGGTGCTATCAACATGGATCTTTACTTCCCCCTGATGGGTGAACTTGATGGCATTGCTCACCAGGTTGAAGAGGATCTGGCGGACCCTCAGCGGGTCGATCATCAACCACTCCGGCGTATCGGGGGCAACAGTCAGGGTCAGTTTGATCCCTTTTGCATCGCAGTTGCTCTGCATCAGGGCCCGGATATCCTCCAGCAGCTGGGGCAAGTGATGGGGGGCCAGTTGCAGCTCGATCTTGCCCTCTTCCAGCTTGGATACATCCAGAATGTCGTTAAGCAGACCGAGCAGATGGTTTGCCGATTCCCGCGCCGTCTCCAGATAGTCTCGCTCCCTTGGGTCCATATCCCGGTCGGCCAGCAGTGAGAGCATGCCGAGAATGCCATTCATGGGGGTGCGAATTTCATGGCTCATGTTGGCCAAAAAGCTGCTTTTGGCTCTTGTGCCGGCCTCTGCCGCCTGATTTGCCCGCAGCAGTTTGTCATTGAGCTGCTGCATCAGTTTGTGCTGCAGAAACGAGATATTCATTTGCCGCCAGATCAGCAGGGCGAGCACAAAGAGCAGCGCAAATTGCAGGGTTGCGATGAGTGTCGTCGTGATGATCTGCTCCCTCACGCTGTCGCGACGCGCCACATCAAACAGGGTCGCCTGCTGGTTCACCTCCAGAGTCAGCTGATGGAGCAGGGGGAGCAGGGAGGCAAGCTGTTGGCGCAGCTCCTGATGGGCAAGATTGTCGAGCGGCTTGGTGGCTTCCGGGCCGAGCCAGATATCCGCCAGAGAGATGTAGGATCGAATGGCTTTGCTTGCCTGCTGGTAGATCTCTGTTTGCTGAAGCAGGCTGCGATCCTTGCTCTCCAGCACCAGATCCATGCGGCTGACCAGAATATCGTATCTGAGCTGGAAGGTCGGTTGCGACTCATGGAGCAGCGAGCTTTGAAAACGCAGCGCTTCGTTATAGAGCTGGAAATAGTTCCACATCACGTTGTCTTCGCCCTGGCTGGTACTGCGCTGCAGATCCTGAAATTGCCGATACTGAATGGTACCAATACCGGCAAAGGCTAGGAGCAGCACACAAAGCACCACAAACAAGAAACGTTGACTGGCCGCCATGGAACGCATGATGGGATTTACTCCACTTTTATCGCACTGATCTGCCAGATAGCCCGACCGTAATAGAGCTTGTTTTGCAGTTCGGGATATTGATCGAACGGATAGACAAGGAACAGCGGCCCTTTGTCACGCACCGACAGTGGCTTGCCATTGATGGTGCGAGCGAGGATGACCCGATACTGCTCGGCATCGCTTGTTGGCACCTGTACCGAGTAGTCATTGAGCGCGGTAATGGTGAGCTGTTTGCCGGTTGCCCCGACCTTGGCCAATACATCTTGCAGCAGCGGGCCGCGAAAGGTCTTGGCTTCGTCATACCAGGGGGTATGGGTTTTGATTTCGTGTACCGGCAGTTGATCCAGCATGGCGCTGTCCCACAGGGCCAGAGCCTGATGAGTGGGGCTGCTGATGGCGCCTTCAACCTTCAATACGGCGCTGTCAGGGGAGGGGGCTGCGTATGCGGTGCCGCAAAGGGCTGCCAGCAGTGGTGCTATGTACAGGCCTGCTTTCATGATCTCTCCTTCCTGGAAAATGGCGGCATGGGGGCCGAGCCAACGGTGGCTTGTGAGCTGTGTGCAAAGGCAAGCAATAATCGGGCCCAGTCTAATGTGCTTGAATTATCAGTGATTTAGCCTGTTATCGGGCGATCTCGGCCAAGGTGAATTGCAGTTTGCAACGTGCGGGGGAGGTTAATTGCAATTTGGCAATCAAAACGAGGCGTGGGTGTTGGCGAATAAGGCACAAAGAGTATCATTTGGAGAACAAGTGCCGTGGCACTGCCCGGCATAACATTTGCAACGTGCTGAATGCCGTGACAGCAAATAGTCTGAGAATCGACAAGGAGCTAGCGATGGAAAGCATGACTTACACCCTTAATGATATCCAGGTAGTGGTACTGGAAAACGAGTTTGACGCGATGGCCGTCAGTGAGCTCCGCCCGTTGTTTGAAACCCTCTCGACCCACCCGGGAGATATCCTGGCCGATATCAGCGATGTTCATTTTATCGACTCTTCGGGGATCGGAGCCTTGGTATTTCTCTATAAAAGATTGATTATGAACGGGCATCAGATGGCCCTTGTCTGCGGACCCGGTCAACCCCATGACCTGCTGGAGATGCTGCATATTGACCGAGTGATCCCCTGCCATGAGAGCATCAAGGCCTATATGCGCTCCCGTGGCATGATGGCCGCTGCATCATGAAACGCTTTGGTATCCTGCTCTCGTCCATTCTGCTGTCGGGTTGTGCGCAGTGGCCGCCACAGGGGTATGGCGGCATGGCCGAGGCAAGACCCACCCGTATTCCGGTCAATGAGGATGAACGGCGGGTCTGGTCTCGTTATGATGAGCGTCAGAAGGAACTCGACTTGCAGCTGACGGAATTAAAGCAAGCGAGTCTGCAGGGGTGTATGCCTGCCGAGTTGAAACGGCTACAATCTCAACGTATTGATATCGAACGGGATATGCACGGACGGCTCTGGTCGGATGTAGCCTGGCGTCAGACCGTGTTGGCACAATCACTACAACAAGTACGTTTGCGGCTGCAACAGACAACAGCGGATGGCTGTCGTGCTGATTGGTCAGGGCTCCCCTTACGCCAATGGGGGCAGACGTAACAGACGAAAAGGATGTCTATGAAACGGGGCGCTCTCGAAGGATTGATCTGTGTTCTCTTGCTGTTGTTCACCTGCCCGTTACTGGCCTCCACCTTGTTGGCTCCCGGTGATCGGTTGGCCATAGTGCAACCCGGTGAGCCTGCTTTTGATCAGCCTTTCCAGATCAACAAGCAGGGGGAGATTGCACTGCCTGAAGTTGGCAACGTCGTGGTGGGGGGGAAGACCCTGCAACAGGCGGATGAGCTGATCCGCACCGCCCTCAAACCTGTTTACAACAACCTCTCTCAATTGACCGTCACCTTGCTGGAGAAGCGGCTGCTGATCAGCGTGATGGGCTATGTCAAAAAACCCGGCAGTTATGATCTGGCGCCCGATGGCAACGTGCAGATGGCCCTCGATGCCGCTGGTGGTCTGGTGCCCGGTGCCCAGCTCAACAACATGCAGGTGCGGCGCGGCAGCACGGTCTCTAGCTTCGACTACAAGCGTTATCTCGATACCGGTGATGCCAGCGTGTTGCCGCCATTGCAATCCCTTGATGTGGTGTTCGTACCCGCCTCTCCGCTGATCGGCAACGTGCAGATCGATTTTGATGCGGCAACCCTGGCGGCAGGCGGGGATGGCGATACCGGCAAGGCGATCAAGGTGTTTGGCGAGGTCAACAGCCCCGGCGCCTTCAGTTTCAAGAGTGGCAACTCCATCGTGGATCTGCTGATGCGGGCAGGTGGGGTAACCCGTTTTGCCGGGGTGGAGCGGATCCGGGTGATCAATGGTGATGCCCCCGAACTGTTCGATCTCAAAGCCTATCTCGACTCCGGCAACAACAAGCTGCTGCCCAATCTGGCGCCGGGCGCCACCATCTTCGTGCCCAAGGATGAAGAGCAGATAAAACGGGGGGCACGCACTATCTACATCATGGGCGAGGTGTTCAAACCCGGCGCCTATGAGGGGCGGGAAGGGGACTCTTTCCTCGATATTCTGGCCAATGCCGGTGGCCCGACCCGCTATGCCGAGAGTCGCCAGATCCGTTTGCTGCGCACCGATGGCACGATCGAACCCATCGACTTGCAGGCCTATACCGAAGGGATGCAAAAGGCGCTGCCCCAAGTCAAACCAGGTGATGCCATCTTTGTGCCGGAAAAGACCGATATCAACGAGAAGTCCTGGTTGAAGGTGGCACCCGGGCGGGCGGTGATGGTGATGGGGGCGGTGCGGATCCCGGGCCGCTATGAATGGTCTGACGAAATGTCGCTGCTGGATCTGATCGCCCACGCCGGAGGGCCCAACGAGCGGGCCGATATCGCCAAGGTGCAGATCCTGACCGCCGAAGGGGGGCAGGCCACGCCAACCCTGTTTGATCTCGACAAGTTCCTTCATCAGGGCGGGGCGCTGGCCAGCCTGCCGAAGATCCGGGCCGGATTCACCATCATGATCCCCGAGCTGCCCACCGATCCCAGTGACAACAAGTCCCAGTGGGTGCGCCAGTCACCGGACAGTTCCATCTATATCTTCGGTCAGGTCGGAGCCCCCGGTCGCTATGCCTTCAATGAGCAGATGGGCTTTATCGACATCCTGTCGGCCGCCGATGGTCCGACTGCGGCGGCGGATCTGCGCAATGTGCGCATCGCCCATCGCAGTGGCAGCACGGCGCGGGTCAGCAAGCTCGACCTTGCCCTCTACTTTGAAACCGGCGATGAAACCTTGCTGCCCAAGGTGCTGCCCGGCGACTCCATCTACCTGCCGGAGAAGAATCGTCCCTGGCTAGACGAGCCCAAGGAGAACACCATTCGGGTGTTGGGGGCGATTGCCCGCCCTGGGCGCTACCGCTTTGACTCCTCCATGACCCTGCTGGATCTGCTGGCCGAGGCGGGGGGCCCGACCAGCAGCGCCTATATCAAGAAGATTGTGGTGATCAACATGGCCACCAGTGGTCAGGGGGATCAGGCCCGCAGCTTCGATCTCGACGGCTTTGCCAAAGAGCCCGACTTTAGCCAGTTACCGGTGCTGCGCGCAGGGGACACCGTCTTTATCCCTGATAGCAAAAGCAGCAACTGGGCCATCTTCATGGATGGTATGCGCGACATTTTGACCACGATCTCGGTGGTGGCCCTGGTCGGAACGCTTTGATATGAGCATCCCCATTCAATATCTGGAGCTCGAATCCCTCTACGCGGCGACGGTCGCCCGGGGGATCCGCTCGCTGGCGGTCACCTCGTCAGAAGGGGGAGAGGGGGTTAGCTCCATCTGCGATGCGCTGGCAAGGCGCTCGGAGGCGGATGGGCTGCGCACCCTGCTGGTGGATCTCAACCTCTATCATCCCGGCCGCGCCACGGCGATTGCCTGGGGGCCCAATGATGTGCCCGAGCCGGTAGCCACTGGCCGCTCCTTGTCCTTGCTCCCGGCGCCAGGCAAGGATCTGATGGCCTTTCGCAACAAGGATACCTTGCGTCAGCTGCTGGTTCGCTGGCTGGAGCATTACGATGTGGTGATCTTCGATACCTCGCCGCTCACCGCTCTCAATCGGGGCAATATTCCGGCCGATCAGGTGTGTGGGGCCTGTGAAGGGGCGCTGCTGGTGGTACTGGCGGGGGTGACCCCGACGACCGTGGTACAAAGTGCGGTGGATAAACTGACTCGTGCCGAGGCCAATCTGATTGGCGCAGTCTATAACGACAAACTCAACCCAGGGCTGGCCAGCGAGATCCTGCGCGAGCTCAACCGGCTGCCCAGCAACCGGGTGACCGAATGGCTCAAGCGCTGGTGCCGGCGCAGTGCCTTGCTCAATTTCCGGATCTGATCGCCCGCTGATGGAGGCCCGATATGGATGACTGGTTGCGATCTGCTCCGGCAACCCTGCAGTCGGTACGCGAACTGCGCAACCGGCTGGCACAGGGGCTCTCCCTGTTTCAGGTATCCCCAAAGGATCAAGCCAACTGGCTGCTCTGTTTCAGTGAGCTGGCCACCAATAGCGTCAAACACACAGTCCCTCCCGCGACCAGGCTCTGGCTCACGCTGAAAGAGGATGAAACGGGCTTGAGTCTGATACTGGAAGATGATGGCGGCCCGCAACCCGGTCTTGCCAGCGCGCAGTTACCCGATGAGCTGCAGGAGGGGGGATACGGGCTGGCGCTGGTGCACCAGCTGTTTGCCGAGGTGCACTTCTCTCGCGACGGTGAGCGCAATCGCGTGACTCTTCGCCAGCAGGGCCCGGTCAACCAACTGCCGGTGCTTGCGGTGATCGACGATGACAAGGTGATGCGTGCCCTGCTCACCGCCTACCTTCATGAGCACTACCGGGTTGAAAGTTATGCCGACTCCCATGCCGCCCTGCTGGCGCTTGGAAAGCAACCTCCCGCGCTGGTGCTCTCCGATATCGAGATGGAAGGGATCGATGGCTTTGGGCTGCGCCAGCAGTTGATGAAGGATCCCAAGATGAAGGGGGTGCCCTTTATCTTCCTGACCGGTCATCAGGATCAGTGGACCCAGAGTCGGGCGGGGGCGCTGGGGATCGATGACTTTCTGGTCAAACCCATCACCAAGCAGGACCTGTTGCTGGCGGTTTCGCGGGTGCTGCAACGCTCGGAGCAGCTCAAGTCGCAATGGGGCGAGCAGCTGGATCAGCGCATGACCTCGGCGCTGCGCCCGTTATTGCCCGCCACCTCCATAGGGGGATACCAGCTGGCGTTGCAAACCCGTGCGGCCACCGTGGGGGGCGGGGACTTTCTGCTGGTCAAGGATCGGGTGCTGTGGCTCGGGGATGTGATGGGCCACGATGCGGAAGCCAAGTTCTTCGCCCATGCCTATGCCGGTTATCTGCGCGGCTTGCTGACCGCCCACGATCTGGAGCGCGCCCCCGCCCGTTTGCTGACCATCTTGTCGAATGCGGTTCACAGTGATCCATTATTGGGGGCTACCCTGCTCACCACCCTCTGTATTGAGCTCGGCAACGAGGGGCGGGTGCAGTGGGCCAGCGCGGGCCACCCTGCGCCCTGGCTGGTCGGGCCCGGTACCATCCGTCAGGTCGGCGTGACCGGCCCCTTGCCCGGTTTGCGCCCGGATCCCCACTTCGTGACCAATGAGCGTCAGCTCAAGCCCGGCGAGATCCTGCTGTTCTGGACCGACGGCCTGCTCGATAGCCGTGATGCCGCAGAGCGCCAGCGCTGGGAGGCGCAGCTAAAAGAGATCTGCCTGACCTCGGGGCCCGGTCTTGAGCAACTGGCTCATCGCATTGCCCGCTGGTTTGATGAGCGCATCAATGATGCCGCCCTCGATGACATGACCCTCCTGCTGGTCGCCTGTCCCGGCGCCTGATCCATGCCTGACTGGCCCGCTCTATGCAACGCCTCATTTCAGGTGGCATGGAGCCACGGGAGGAGGTGCCTATGTTACCCATGCAGCAGATCTGGCTGGCCATCGATGCGCGTCAGGTCGGTGGAATAGAAGTTCACATTATCCACTTGGCCAACGATCTGCTGGCCAGGGGATTTCGCCCCACCATAGTGCTGGTGAGCAACCACGGCATGACCCCCTTTACGACCCTGCTCAAACAACAGGGCTTGCCCTATGAGGTGTGCCACAACAGCCGCGATTTTATGCGCCGTCTGGCCCGCCAGCCTGCCTCTGTGCTGATCCATACCCACGGCTACAAGGCCGGGGTGCTGGGGCGGTTGACAGCCTGGTTCACCGGTAAATCGGTAGTTTCGACCTTTCACAGCGGGGATGACGGGGAGGGTTTGCTGAAGTTTTACAGCTGGCTGGATCGCACCACAGCGCGTTTTGCGAAGTGTATTGCAGTGAGCGAGCCCATCGCTCGCAAATTGCCTGTGCCAAGCACGGTGATCAGCAATTTTGTCCCCATGCCTGCGACGCCGGCTACGGTAACTGGCAACCGGATTGCCTTTGTCGGCCGCCTCTCGCCGGAAAAGGGGCCGGAGGCGTTTTGCCAGCTGGCCGCCTTCTGCCCAGACGGGGCGTTTCATCTCTACGGGGATGGCCCCATGAAAAGTGCCTTGTTGCAGCAGTATGGTGATCGCGTCCAGCTTCATGGTTTCCAGAACATGGCCAATGAGTGGCACAACATCGACCTGCTCTGCATCACCTCCCGATTTGAAGGGTTGCCGCTGGTGGCCCTGGAGGCGATGGCTCACGGCATACCGGTCTGTACCTTTGCGGTGGGGGGCCTGGTCAACCTGATCGACCACAAGTCTAATGGCTGGCTGGTGGAGCCCGGCCATGTGCGGGATATGGCTGAGCTGGTCAACTACTGGCTGCGCAGCGATGGGGTGGTGCGCAGCAAAATGAGTCAGGCGGCGCGCAACACCATAACCAAGGGTTACAGCGTCAACAACAGAGTGACCGATATTCTGGCCGTTTACGGCGCCTGAATCCCAGAGAAACCTGTCAAAACGAGTGGCCGCTGGCTACTCGTTTTTTTATGTGCCGGTGTTAGAGGTCGCAGGGGGCGGATTGCTTCTGTGATCACGCAACGCTCGGGTTTCTGCAGTGGGTCAAGCGGACATCAGGCCTGTGGATGGGGCCAGATGATGGCGATCAGATCGCTGACTTCTCGGTGATTACCGCGGACGTGCCACAAAGATGCGCCATAAAAAAGGCCATTGCAGTGGCAATGGCCTGATGGTCTCGAGGTGTGGCTGAGATTGGCGGGATTAGCGCCCCTTCTTGCCGACCATGATGGCGATCGTCTTGCCGATGATATGCACATCCTGCACCAGCCAACGCCAGGGGTGGAGCAGGGCAACCGAGTAGGCCAGATCGAACGCTAGCTTGCTGCGCACATCATCGAGCGACTCGTCGTAACCCTGATTGACCTGGGCCAGACCGGTGATGCCGGGGGCCACTTCATAGGTGCGTTCGATAAAGTACGGCACCGCATCTTCCAGCCGGTTGGCGATCCCGGGCCGCTCCGGGCGGGGGCCTATCAGTGACATCTCCCCCTTGAGCACATTGATAAACTGCGGCAGCTCATCGAGCCGGGTTTTGCGCAGAAAGTCGCCGCTGCGGGTGATCCGGCTGTCCCCCTTGCCACACCAGACCGGCCCGGTGGCCGCCTCGGCGTCGGCGCGCATGGTGCGAAACTTGATCATGAAAAAGAGCTCGGTATAGGTGGCATGGCTGCGCCCGATCCGCAGCTGACGAAAGAACACCGGCCCCGGGCTATCGAGCCGGATGGCCAGCATGATCAGCGGCCACAGTGGCAGCGTCAGCAGCAGGCCAAGGGTGGCACCGAGCAGATCCATGCTGCGTTTGACCACCAGGGTCAATCTTGGAATGGGGTGTGTCATACGGCTTTCTCCTGTGACATGAAACGTATGGGGGCGCGCAGGCAGTAGCGCAGGGTGCCCATGCCGTTGTACCAGTGTCCGAGTACCAGATAGTGGATCTTGCGAAACAGATTGGGCCAGGGGTGCACAGGGGTCAGCTGGATCAAGATGACCAGCAGATACCCCAGCAGTTGCAGTCCCAGCAGCAGCTGAAACAGCAGGGATTGGGTGGCCAGCGGGATGGCGCAGAGCCACAGCAGGGTCAGGCAGAGCGGCATCAACACCCGCAGTCCCTTGCCACTGGCAAAGTTGAAGGCAACCCAGCCGAATTTGGGGTGCAGCAGGGGCAGCAACCGCAACAGCTGCTGGGTGTTGCCAGCGCCGATCCGCTTGCGCCGTGTCGCCTCCAGCGCGGCATCGGAAACTTCCAGCTCCAGTGCGGCGCAGCGATTGTCATAGACGGCGCGATACCCCTTGGCGATGGCCTGCATCGGCAGGATGAAATCGTCGTTGATGGTATCGGCGGCCAGCGGGGTGAGGCACTCCCGGCGCATCATGTAAAAGGCCCCGTGGGCACCCAGCATGCCACCAAGGGCCGATTCGCAGAGCTTGATCTGGCTTTGATAGTGCCAGTAACTCTCCTCGCCCTGTGAGCCCGGTTGCCAGAAGCGGTATGCTTCCCCGACCACCCCTACTTTGGGATCGGCAAAATGGGCGACCGCCAGCAGCAGGCTGTCGATGGGCAGCAGGGCCGAGACATCGCTGAAAGCAACCAGATCGCTGTGCACCCGGGTCATGGCCTCGTTGAGCACGGCGACCTTACCGCGATTGAGGGGGTGATCAAACAGCCTGATCTGTAACTGCTGCAGGGCGGGATCTCCGAGCTGGCTTAGCGCAATGGGGTAACTGTTGTCGCTGCAGCCGTCGAAATGCACATGCACCCACAGCTTGTCGGCGGGGTAATCGAGGCTGGCGAGGTTTTGCAGCTTGGCCGCGATGGTCGCCGCCTCGTTGTAGACCGGCATCAGCAAAGTGATGGTCGGCAGCGCCTCATCGGCGGCCTCTGCTTTGAATCCCCGATCCAGAGGGCGGGGCGGATTGGCTACCTTGCGCGCCTGCCGACCACCGAATTTGAGCAGCAGGGGATAGCCGACATGGTGGTAGACCACCAGTACAGCGCACAGCCAGAACACGATCATGATCCATTCCATGGGATGCTCCTCTGGTCATCGGGTCGCTTGATCAGCGGCTGTAGAGCTGCTGATAGGCCTGAGCCATCCGGCTCAAGCTGCTTTGCTTGCACACAAACTCACGGGTGACGGCACGCAGGCTATGGCACTGCAGCAACCCTTGTGCCAGAAGCTGGGCAAGGCGGCCGGGATCCCGCTCCGACAGGATATGGCCGCTGGTCTGACAGACGATCTCTCTGGCCGCCCCCACGTCGCTCATCACCACCGGCACCCCGCACGCCTGTGCTTCCAGCACGCAAAGCGGCATCCCCTCCGCCAGCGAGGGGAGGCAGAAGATATCCAGCCCCTGATAGAAGCGCGGCATGTTTTCGACCAGCCCCAGAAAATGGACCCGATGAGCGATTCCCAGTTGCTGACACTGTTGTTGCAACGCATTTTGCAAACTGCCGACCCCAGCCAACGCAAGATGCACCTCTTCCGGCAGGGCGCGGATCGCCTCCAGCAGCAAGGTGTGACCCTTGACCGACTCAAGGCGGGCGGCGCAGCCAATCAACTTGACCCCTTGCGGCAATCCCATCTCCTGACGGGCGAGGGCAGCGGCGCCCGGGGCAAAGCGCTGCTCATCGATGCCGTTGGGGATCACGGTTGGCGACAGCTGGCCCAGCTTGGCCAGCAGCTGGTTGGCCACCGGCGTGGCATCGGCCACCAGAATGGGTTTGAAGGCGCGCAGCCCCCACAGGGCCAGCATGCGCTGATGGGGATCATCGAGATACCAGGCATCGTGCTCTGTGTGTACCAGGGTGGGCACCCGGGCCAGCCGACTGGCGAGGCCGCCATAGAGCATGGGCCCCAGATGGTGGGTATGTACCGCGACGGGCTTGAGTTGGCGCAGCAGTCGGGTGAGCCGCCAGAGGGTTACCAGCGACCAGCCTGCGGGCTTTTCCAGACAGTGAATGTGGCCCGCGAAGGGATGCAGGGCGGGCCATGCCCTTAGCACATCCCCTTTGCGCCCTTCGAGGGAGATGATGTACACTGGCTGCTCGGCAGGGCTCGCCTGCGTGAGGTTGAGCACCATGGTCTCCAGCCCGCCGGGCTGCAGGTGCTGCACGATTTGCACGACAGGTGGAACAGCAGGTTGCAGGACAGACCGAACGACGGGCTGGGGGATGGTGCTCCTGCGGGGATGGGGTCTGTGCGACGGGGTTGATGACAACATGGTTCGCGCTCCGGCAAGGGAAGGGGTAACACCCCGGATAACGGGAGAATGCGAATCTTGTACCACTCTTGCGATCTACCCACAGAGGCGATCAGCTCCTCTGGTGGCACTGCCTTTGCATCGTGCGGGGGAGGGCTTTTCTCAGGGAGTGATGCCATGCCTGTCCAGTTCTATTACAACCTCTACATCATTCTCTTTGCCGCCTGGCGCCGTCGCTATCTGCTGGTGATCCCGGTACTGGTGATGCCGCTGGTGGGCGTGACGATCGGCCTGCTCACCCCCAAGGAGTATGAGAGCCGCACCACCTTTATGGTGCCGCAAGATGCCAACCAGACCCCGACCCTCAAGGATCTGATCACTCAGGAGAGTCTCAAGGATCGCTTTGCGGTGCTCGAAGCCCTGCTGCGCAGCCGTTATGTGCTGGACGGGGTGGCGCGGGATCGCGGTCTGGTCAATGACGAGACCCCCCCAGCCCAGCGCGATGCCATCATGGATTGGCTCTCGAGTGCCGTCTCGCTGCGGCTGATTGGCGATGAGGTGATCGAGATAAAGGTCAAAGCGGATTCGGCGGCCAACAGCGCCGGTTTGCTCGAAGCCATTTCACGGCGCTTTTTCTTCAACCTGCTCAGCAAGGGGCGCCAGTCGGCGGAATCGTCCGAACGTTTCCTGCAAAGCCAGCTCGACAGCCGCCGCAGCGAACTGCAAGCAGCCGAGCAGCTGCTCGCCGACTTCAAACGGGAGCATGCCAGCGCCTTGCCCCAGCAGCAGAGTACCAACGTCGCCCGTCTCTATGGCTTGCAGGAGCGTTACGCCGAGAGCCTGATCACCCTGCAGCAGGCCAAGGCCCGGGTCGATCAGCTATCGCTGGGGCAGGAGAGTCAGCTGGCCCGCCAGCTGGATGAGAAGCTCCAGCTGATGCGCACCGAGCTGGTGTTGCTGCGGGCCCGCTACAGCGACGAGCACAGCAAGGTGCAGAGTTTGCGCTATCAGATTGACCAGTTGCAGCAGGAGTTTGAGCAGCTCAAATCTCAACCGGATATGGCCCGCGGGCCCGAGTGGCAGCTGGCCCAGACGCAGCTGACGGAGGCGGAGCAAAACGCCGCCGGCCTGAAGAACCAGCTGGATGGGCTGGACAAGGTGGTCGACTCCCAGGGAGATACCGAGCGCCAGCTCGCCGAGCTGGAGCGGGATCTGGCGGTCAAGCGCACCCTCTATCAGGATTTGCTGCTGCGCTATGAGAAGGCCAAGGTGACCGGCGATCTGGGCAACTTCGAGCAGGGGGAGCGGATCAAGGTGATCGACAAACCCTTTGCCCCCAGCAAGCCGAG
Source organism: Aeromonas sp. PI_26 (assembly GCF_027854445.1). Lineage (NCBI taxonomy): Bacteria > Pseudomonadati > Pseudomonadota > Gammaproteobacteria > Aeromonadales > Aeromonadaceae > Aeromonas > Aeromonas sp. PI_26. Next base: position 566 of record NZ_JAJNOE010000009.1, on the reverse strand, counting down.
CAACTACCCGCTCTGGCTGTTTCTGCTGGCGGGCATTGTTGGCGGGTTGGGGCTGGGCTGCGGTCTGGCGCTGGTGGCCGAATTGGCGGATGCCAGCCTGCGCCGCTCCGATCAACTGGCCGCCCTGGTCAAGGCACCGGTGCTAAGCCGCATTCCCTACTGCGAACCGGTGCCGGACTATCCATCCAATAGTGATCATGCGCTGGATGGGCAGGTGCTGCCTTTGTCACCTGAGCCGGGTTGATTGTGGTAAAAGCGGGCTATCAGCCTGAATCTGGATATGTCTGAAAAGGCCTTGTGATAAGGCCTTTTTTATATTGTTGTCCCATCCTGAATATGGTTTACACCTTCCCCCCCAATAAATGGAGAACCCGATGGGACAAGGTGTGAAACGGACACAGCGCGATTACTCGCTGACTTTTAAACTGGCACTGGTCGAGCAAATTGAAAAAGGCGAGCTCACCTATAAACAGGCTCAGGCGCGTTATGGCATTCAGGGCCGCTCCACCGTTCTGGTATGGTTGCGTAAACATGGTCGGCAAGATTGGAGCCAGGGGGCTTCTGTA
>NZ_JAJNOE010000008.1:0-161547 GCF_027854445.1 Aeromonas sp. PI_26 | reverse complement strand
AAACCATGAAAAAGGCCCCCTCGCCAACGCGAGGGGGCCTTTTTATCGGCTAGCGATCAGTGGGCTATCAGCCCTTGATGCGCTCGATGCGGCCACCCAGACCCTGCAGCTTCTGCTCGATGTCTTCGTAGCCACGGTCGATGTGATAGATACGGTCGACGATGGTGGAGCCTTCGGCCACGAAGCCGGCCAGTACCAGACTGGCGGAGGCGCGCAGATCGGTCGCCATCACCTGGGCGCCCTTGAGTTGCTCGGTGTCACGGCAGATGGCCACATTGCCCTGCAGTTCGATGTCTGCACCCATCCGTACCAGTTCGGGAACGTGCATGAAGCGGTTCTCGAAGATGGTCTCGGTGACCATGCCGGTGCCTTTGGCGACGGCGTTCAGCACAGTGAACTGCGCCTGCATGTCGGTCGGGAAGGCCGGGTAGGGGGCAGTCTTGATGGTGACCGGTTTGAGGGGGCGGCCAGTCATGTCGAGGGTGATCCAGTCTTCACCCTTCTCAATCAGGGCGCCAGCCTCTTCCAGCTTGACCAGTACCGCTTCCAGCAGGGTCGGGTCTGTCTTGCGGCAGGTGATCTTGCCGCCGGTGACCGCTGCACCCACCAGGAAGGTACCGGTTTCGATGCGGTCAGGCTGCACGCTGTAGTTGCCGCCGTGCAGACGCTCGACACCGTCGATGGTCAGGGTATCGGTGCCCGCGCCCTGGATCTTGGCGCCCAGAGTATTGAGGAAGTTGGCCAGATCGACCACTTCCGGCTCGCGCGCGGCGTTTTCGATCACGGTGCGGCCATCAGCCAGGGTCGCGGCCATCATCAGGTTTTCGGTACCGGTCACGGAGACCATATCCATCAGGATGTGGGCGCCTTTCAGGCGGCCATCGACACGGGCCTTGATGTAACCATCTTCGATGGTGATCTTGGCGCCCATCAGCTCCAGGCCGTGGACGTGCAGGTTGACCGGACGGGCACCGATGGCGCAGCCGCCGGGCAGGGAGACGTCAGCCGCGCCGAAACGGGCAGCCAGCGGGCCCAGCGCCAGAATGGAGGCGCGCATGGTCTTCACCAGCTCGTAGGGGGCGACGTGGTTGTTCACCGCACCGGTCAGCACTGTGACGTTGCCGTTGACCTTGGTGGTCGCGCCCAGCATCTCCAGCAGCTTGATGGTGGTGCCCACATCTTTCAGGCGCGGCACGTTGGAGAGGTGAACCTCTTCATCACAGAGCAGGGTTGCGAACAGGATCGGCAGGGCGGCGTTTTTGGCGCCGGAGATGGTCACTTCGCCGTTGAGAGTACAACGACCATCGATTTTGAATTTGTCCATTTTTACTTCGTTACCAAATCAGGAGGGCAATAGGAATTTACGTTCGCGTTTCCACTCGGCGTCGGTGAACGCCTTGATGGAGAGGGCGTGAATGGCGTTGCTGGCGATCTTGTCCATCAGCGGGGCATAGATAGCCTGCTGCTTCTTGACCCGGCTCATGCCGTCAAACATGTCACCGACGGCGATCACTTGGTAGTGACTACCGTCCCCTTTGACATGGACTTCGGACAATGGCAGAGCCTCAAGGAGTATCGCTTCAATTTCAGAGACTTGCATTATGCGTCCTCAGTTGTGAGCGGGGTTGACTGAAACAGCCCGGCCACCCCGTAGAGGTTGGCCAGGGTATAGAAATCACTGGAGGCGCCCACCAGTTGCGGTGTGGCGCCTCGTGCTAATACGGCTTTGGCCCATTTGACCAGCAGGGCCAGTCCGGCGGAGTCGAGAGTGGTGACGCCGCCGAGCTCGAGCTGGTCGTCCTGCCACCATTCGGCGCGGCGTTGCCACAGGTCATTGACCTGTGGCGCCTGCAGCTCACCGCTGAGGGTCATGGTTTGAGTACCAGCGGCTTGGCGTTGTGTTCGCGCAACTGGGCGATCACCGCATCGATGCCGTTCTGGCGGATCAAACCGCCCAGCTCGCTCTGTTTGGCGGAGAGCAGGCTGATCCCCTCTGCCACCATGTCGAAGGCTTTCCACTCGCCGGTCTTGTTGTTCTTGCGCAGCTTGAACTCGAGGAAGATGTCCGGCTTGCCGGCCTCTTTCACGCTGACGTTGACGGCGGTGATGTTGCCGCTGGGAGCTTTGCCCGGCTCGACCTTGACGGTCTGTTTGTCAAAATGGGCCAGCGCATCGGCGTAGGAGCTCACCATGTACTCGGTGAACACCTCGACGAAGGCATTGCGCTGCGCTTCGGTGGTCTCTTTAATCTGGTTGCCAAGCACCTTGTAGGCGGCGAAGCGGTTGTCCACATAGGGCAGCAGCTCTTCGCGGATGATCACCCGCAGGTGATCCGGATTGCTTTTCACCTGGGCCTGATCGGCTTTCAGGCGGGCAAAGGTCTGCTTGGCAGCCTGATCCACCAGCGCGTTGGGGTCGGTGGCATCGACGGCGGCTTGGGCAGACAGGGAAAAGAGCATGCTGGTCATCAGACCCAGCAGCAGGGCGATTTTCTTGAACATGATTACTCCTTCTTGCTGTCTGATTTGCTGTCGGAGGATTGGCTATAGAGGAACTTGCCAATCAGATCTTCCAGCACGATGGCGGATTTGGTGTCTTCAATCAGGTCGCCATCCTTGAGCATTTCGGTGCCCATCTCCTCATCGCTGAAGCCGGGGGCCAGACCGATGTACTGCTCGCCGAGCAGACCGGAGGTGAGGATGGAGAGGGAGCTGGTATCGGCAAACTCGCCAGCGCTCTTTTGCATCATCAGGGTCACTTCGGGCACCTGGGTTTTCGGGTCCAGTACGATGTCGCTGACCCGACCAACCACCACGCCGCCAACCTTGACCGGCGAACGGACTTTCAGGCCGCCGATATTATCGAAATGCGCGCGCAGGGTATAGGTTTCTCCTTCCGGTTTGAAGCTCAAACCGGCCACTTGCAGGGCCAGTGCCAGAATGGCACCGATGCCAGCCAGCATGAAGGTGCCGACCAGGAATTCTACTTTGCTGAACTTCATCTTTACCTTATCCAAACATGACTGCAGTGAGTATAAAATCCAGGCCGAGCACGGCGAGGGATGAGTGGACCACAGTTCGGGTCGTGGCCTGACTGATCCCGGCCGAGGTCGGCTTGGCATCATAGCCGTTAAAGAGCGCAATCCAGGTGACCACCAGGGCGAAAATCAGGCTCTTGATGGCGCCCTGCATGATGTCTTCATGCCAGTCGACGGAGGCCTGCATGGCAGACCAGAAGCCCCCTTCGTCCACGCCGAGCCAGTCCACACCGACCAGCTTGCCGCCGAAGATACCGATCAGGCTGAACATAAAGGCCAGCAGCGGCATGCTGATGACGCCAGCCCAGAAGCGGGGGGCAACCACCCGGCGCAGTGGGTCGACCGCCATCATCTCTAGGCTTGAAAGTTGCTCGGTGGCCTTCATCAGGCCGATTTCAGCGGTCAGGGCCGAACCGGCACGGCCGGCAAACAGCAGCGCCGTGACCACAGGACCCAGCTCCCGCAGCAGGGAGAGGGAGACCAGCGGCCCCAGGCTCTGCTCGGCGCCGAAATCCTTCAATACGTTGTAACCCTGCAGCGAGAGCACCATGCCGATGAACAGGCCGGAGACCAGAATGATGGCCACCGACTGTACGCCCACCACATACAACTGCTGGACAAGCAGCGGGAAGTGCTTGCGCGGCTCGGGTTTGCCCGCCAGCGCATGGAACAACATGATGGTGGCGCGACCGACGGAGCTGATAAATCGCACTCCGACCCGCCCCAGCTTGCTTATTTGACTTATCAACATCAGAGATCCTGTAGCAGATCGCCTGCCGGAAAATGAAACGGAACAGGACCATCGGGCAATCCTTTGAGGAACTGCTCGACTTCGGGATTGTGCTCCTCGCGCAGCTGATCCGGTGTGCCGTGCGCCACCACCTTGCGATTGGCAATGATGTAGGCGTAATCGGCGATGCTCAGCACCTCTTTTACATCGTGGGTGACGATGACGGAGGTGATACCGAGGGCATCGTTCAGCTCCTTGATCAGCTTGACCAGCACCGCCATGGTGATGGGGTCCTGCCCGACAAACGGCTCGTCATACATGATGAGGTCGGGGTCAAGGGCGATGGCCCGTGCCAGCGCCGCCCGGCGCGCCATGCCGCCGGAGAGCTCGGAGGGCATCAGTTTCGCTGCGCCGCGCAAGCCCACCGCCTGCAGTTTCATCATGACGATGGTGTGGATCAGCTCCTCCGGCAGGCCGGAGTGCTCCCGCAGCGGGAAGGCCACGTTGTCGTAGACCGTCATGCCGGTAAACAGGGCGCCGCTCTGGAACAGCATGCTCATCCGTTTGCGCACTTCATAGAGGCGCGAACGGGAGAGGGTGGGGATATCTTCCCCGTCAAACAGAATGTGACCGGACTCCGGCTTGAGCTGGCCACCGATCAGCCGCAGCAGGGTGGTTTTACCGATGCCGCTCGGGCCCATGACGGCGGTTACCTTGCCACGAGGAATGGTCAGGTTGATCCCGTCATACAACAGCCGATCTCCGTGACTGAAGGTCAGGTCGGAGATGGTGATCAGGTCATTGTTCAAACAATTGTCCATCCGGTGTAAATGAGGTGCGAATTTTATGGGGTAGTCTAGGTCTAAGCAACAGCAAGGAACAACTATTGAACAGGCTGCAAGCCCATTTGCACGACAGTTTTCTGTAACAAAGTGCGTCATTGAGAGCGGGACTTGCCATCCGATTCGCTTATCCGGACAGACTTTTTTATAATCCCGCAGCTAATTTCGGCCCGGAGCTGTGTCTTTATGTCTGTAAAGCCTGAGAAAGTGTCTGAACTGTTCGATTTTCGTCGCAGTGCCCGCGCGGTGCTGGACACAGAAAAGCAAGCCATTGATGGACTCTATCAGTATCTGAACGACGCCTTCGACAAGGCGTGCGAAATGGTGCTGCGCTGCGGTGGCAAGATAGTGGTCACCGGCATGGGCAAATCGGGCCATATCGGCAGCAAGATCGCTGCCACCCTCGCCAGCACCGGCACCCCGGCCTTCTTCCTCCATCCGGGGGAAGCGAGTCACGGCGATCTGGGGATGATCTCCAGCGGCGATCTTATCATCGCCATCTCCAACTCCGGCGAGAGTGACGAAATCCTGGCCCTGCTGCCGGTACTCAAGCGCCGCGGCATTCCGCTCATCTGCATGACCGGTAATCCGGCCTCCACCATGGCCAAAGAGGCCAACGTGCATCTGTGCATCAAGGTGGAGAAAGAGGCCTGCCCGCTGGGGCTGGCACCCACTTCCAGCACCACGGCAACCCTGGTGATGGGTGATGCCCTGGCGGTCGCCCTGCTGGAAGCGCGCGGTTTTACCGCCGATGACTTCGCCCTCTCTCACCCGGGCGGGTCGCTCGGCAAGCGTCTGTTGCTGCGGGTCGGCGACCTGATGCACAGTGGCGAGCTGTTGCCCCGGGTGGGGATAGATGCCACCATCAGCCAGGCGCTGCTGGAAGTGAGCCGCAAGGGGCTCGGTATGACGGCGGTGGTCGATGGCAATGGCCTGCTGGCCGGGCTCTTTACCGATGGCGACTTGCGCCGCATTCTTGACCAGCAGATCGATATCCATCACACCCCCATCAGCCGTGTGATGACGGCCAACTGTGTTACCGTAGGTCCAGAGATGATGGCTGCGGAAGCCGTCAAGCTGATGGAAACGAGAAAAATCAACGGATTACTGGTCGTGGATGAAGAGAAACGCCCACTCGGCGCCTTCAACATGCACGACCTGCTGAAAGCCGGAGTAATTTGATGCAAAACGTACCGACCCTCTATGGTCCGGTGACGCGCAGCCAGTTCGAGAAGGCGGCGCAAATCCGCCTGCTGGTGTGCGATGTGGACGGGGTGCTCTCCAACGGCCTCATCTACATGGGAAACAACGGCGAAGAGCTGAAAACCTTCTGTACCCGCGATGGTGCGGGCATGCGAGCGTTGCTCAATGCCGGGATCGAGATCGCCATCATCACCGGGCGCAACTCCCGTATCGTCAGCGATCGGATGAAAAGCCTGGGGGTGGCTCATGTGGTGCAGGGGGCTGATAAAAAGCTGCCTCACTTCGAAGCGCTGCTGGCCAAGCTGGGGCTGACTGCTGAACAGGCCGCCTATATGGGCGATGACACCATCGATCTGCCGGTGATGGCCGCCTGTGGCCTGGGTATCGCGGTGGCTGATGCCCATCCGCTGGTGCTGAGCCGTGCCGATATGGTGACCCGGCTTGGCGGTGGCATGGGTGCGGTGCGCGAGGTGTGTGACCTCATTTTGCAGGCGCAGGGCCACGACGATTATCAGCCCGAGGCCTCGGTATGAGCAGACAGACCCTGTTGTTTGCCCTGCTGTTTCTGGTTGCGCTGGTTGCCTGGCAGCTGGGCAAGGTTGAGCTGGTGCCGGAGAGCACCGTCAAAATCGAAAACTATCAGCCGGATTTTGTCGCCAAAGATCTGGTGACCACCCGTTTTGATATCAACGGCAAGCGCACTGAGCGGCTGGAGTCGACCTACGCCGAGTATTATCAAATCCTCGAGCAGGCCACCTTCGACAAGCCGGTGGTCTACATGTATGACGATCAGGGTACCGCCGAGTGGAAGGTGACCGCCGAAACCGGCGTGCTCAACACCGGCGACAACGTCATCCTGCGGGACAAGGTGCATCTGGATGGTCTGCTGCCGACCTCTTTCATCTCCACACTGGATACCCCCTATCTGGAGCTGGATCTGGTGACACAAGATGTGCGCAGCAACCGGGAAGTGAATATTCTGGGTCGGGATTTCCAGACCCAAGGGGTTGGCCTCAAGGGCCATCTGGACCGCAAATATTTTGAGTTACTGGATCAAGGCCATGCCATCTATTTCAATGAAAAACGCTAATCTGGCCCTCGCAGCCCTGTTGTTGTGTGGTGCGGTGACCGCCAAAGAGTCCGACTTTGCCGAGAAGGTCTACGTCGATGCCGTCAAACAGGTGGCCGAGATGCAGGACAACCGCATCACCTTCGAAGAGGATGTGACCATCAATCAGGGCACCATCCGGATCAAGGCTGACAAGGTGGTAGTGACCCGTTCCGGCGAGAAAGGGGCCGAGGTGATGACTGCCTACGGCAAGCCCGCCACCTTCTTCCAGATCCTGGATAACGGCAAGCCGGTCAATGCCCACGGCAACACTATCCGCTACGAGCTGAAGAACCGGCTGGTGACCATCACCGGCAACGGTCAGCTCAAGCAGGAAGATAGCCAGGTCAATGGCGATCTGATCCGCTACGACATCGTCAAACAGAAGATGATCGCCGAGAGCAAGAGCCCGAGCCAGCGGGTCAAAACCGTATTCCTGCCTGATCAGGTAGAGAATTTCGACAAGCCCGCCGACCAGAAGAAGCAGGGAAAATAAGCCATGGCAGTGTTGAAAGCAGTGGGCCTGCAGAAGAGCTACAAGCGCCGCATGGTGGTGAGTGACGTCAGCCTTGAAGTGGGCACCGGCCAGATTGTCGGCCTGCTCGGCCCCAACGGGGCGGGCAAGACCACCTCCTTCTACATGATCGTGGGGCTGGTGCAGCGCGATGCCGGTCTCATCACCATCGACGATCAGGACATCAGCCTGCAGCCCATGCATGTGCGGGCGCGTAACGGCATCGGTTACCTGCCGCAGGAGGCCTCCATCTTCCGTCGCCTGTCGGTGTTCGACAACCTGATGGGCGTGATGCAGACCCGCAAGGGGTTGAGTCGCGAGGAGCGTGAGGACAAGGTTCAGCAACTGCTGGAAGAGTTCAACATCACCCACATTCGCGACAACCTGGGTCAGAGCCTCTCCGGCGGTGAGCGCCGTCGGGTCGAGATTGCCCGTGCGCTGGCAGCGGAACCGCGTTTTATTCTGCTGGATGAACCCTTTGCAGGGGTTGACCCGATTTCTGTGATAGACATCAAGAAGATCATTCAGCATCTGAAAGATAGAGGCCTTGGCGTCTTGATTACCGACCACAACGTCAGAGAGACTCTGGACGTATGTGAGAAGGCCTATATCGTCAGCCACGGCAAGATGATTGCCGAAGGTGCACCGGCTGACATCCTTGCCGATGAGCAGGTCAAGCGCGTCTATTTGGGCGATCAATTCAGTCTATAGTAAGGGGGCATGCCTTCATTTCCTTTGACGAGTGCCTCGCTGAACATAAGGATATCCCGACGTAGATGAAGCCGACATTACAGTTGCGTCTCGGTCAGTCCCTGACCATGACGCCGCAATTACAACAAGCGATTCGTCTGCTCCAGCTCTCCACTCTGGAACTTCAGCAGGAAATTCAGCAAGCGCTCGAAAACAACCCTCTGCTGGAGCAGGAAGAGAGCGAGGCGCAAGAGACCAGTCCGGAAGCGCCGGTCGATGCCAGCCAGCTGGATTCCAGCGATGCCATGGCTCAGGAGCAGATGCCGGACGAGTTGCCGGTGGATACCACCTGGGACGAGGTTTACTCTGCCGGCACCGCCCAGAGTGCGGGCCCGATCCACGATGGGGAAGATAGCGTCTATCAGGGTGAAACTACCGAAAACCTGCAGGATTATCTGCTGTGGCAGATGCGGCTCACACCTTTCAGCGATGTGGACGCCGCCATCGCGCTCGCCATCATCGATGCCATCGACGAATCCGGTTATCTGACCGTTGCGCTGGAGGATATTCAGGCTGCCGTCACCAGCGATGACGTAGAGGTGGAACTCGATGAGGTCGAGGCGGTACTCAAGCGGGTGCAGCACTTCGATCCGGTCGGTATTGCTGCCCGTTCTGTGCAGGAGTGTTTGCTGATCCAGCTGGATCAGTATGACCCGCAGACCCCCTGGCTCAATGAGGCCAAGGAGGTGATCCTCGAGCACATGGAGCTGCTCGGCAACCGGGATTACCGTACCCTTGCCCGCAAGACCAAACTGAAGGAGAGCGACCTCAAGGAGGTGCTGGATCTGATCCAGCTGCTGGAGCCGCGCCCCGGCAACGGCATCATCCAGAGCGACTCCCAGTACGTGATCCCCGACGTCTCCGTGGTCAAGAAGGGCAGCAAGTGGGTGGTCGAGCTCAATCCCGACTCAGCCCCCCGCATCCGGGTCAACGAGACCTATGCCGCCATGGCCCGCAACGCCCGCAGCAGCACCGACACCCAGTTTATTCGCTCCCATTTGCAGGAAGCCAAGTGGTTCATCAAGAGCCTGGAAAGTCGCAATGACACCCTGCTGAAAGTGGCCAGTTGCATTGTCGAGCAGCAACAGGGCTTTTTCGAGTATGGTGAAGAGGCGATGAAGCCGATGGTGCTCAATGACATCGCCGAAGCGGTGGAGATGCATGAGTCGACCATCTCCCGGGTGACGACCCAGAAGTACATGCATACCCCCCGTGGTATCTTCGAATTGAAGTTTTTTTTCTCCAGCCATGTGAACACCGAAGGAGGAGGAGAGTGCTCATCGACCGCAATTCGCGCGCTCATCAAGAAGCTGGTCACGGCAGAGAATCCTGCCAAGCCGTTAAGTGATAGCAAGATCGCGGATTTGCTGGCCGAACAGGGTATTATGGTGGCGAGACGCACGATCGCTAAGTATCGCGAATCCTTGTTTATCCCACCTTCCAATCAGCGCAAACGCCTGGTTTAGGCAAACAAAAGGATGATGTTATGCAAATTAACCTGACCGGACACCATGTCGAGATCACCGAAGCTCTGCGTGATTATGTGAATAACAAATTTGCCAAACTCGAGCGTCACTTCGACCACATCAACAATGTTCATGTGGTGCTTAGCGTGGAAAAACTGAACCAGATAGCGGAAGCCAAATTGCACGTCAGCGGTGGCGAAGTGTTTGCCAACTCTGAACATGCCGATATGTATGCTGCGATAGACACCTTGCTCGACAAGCTGGACAGGCAGATCATCAAGCACAAAGATAAGTTAAATAAAAAATAACCATGCAACTTGAACACATACTGAGTCGGGACTGCACCAAGAGTGCAGTCCCTTGTACCAGCAAGAAACGCGCCCTCGAAATCATCAGCGAGCTGGCCGCCGAACGCCTTGGCACCTCCCGTCAGGCGCTGTTTGAATGCTTGCTGGCCCGCGAAAAAATGGGTAGTACCGGGATCGGTGCCGGTATTGCGATCCCCCACGGTCGCATTGACGATGAGTTCCCGCCAACCGCGATCCTGATGACCTTTGCCGACCCTATTCCTTTCGACTCCATCGACAATCAACCGGTTGACCTGCTGTTTGCCTTGCTGGTGCCGGAAAGCGAGTGCAAGCAGCATCTCAAGACCCTTTCTCTGATGGCTTCCAAGCTGGGTGACAAGGCGGTTTGCCGCCAGTTGCGTCAGGCAACCAGCGACGAAGAGCTCTATCAGATCATGACCTCGGCCTGACAGCAGGCCAAGGATGAAACACCCGTTTTGGCGTGAGGGAACAAGATGCAGTTAATCGTGGTAAGTGGACGTTCGGGCTCCGGTAAAACGGTAGCCCTGCGAGTGCTGGAAGATCTGGGTTACTACTGTGTGGACAACCTGCCGGTCAATCTGCTGCCCCAGCTGATCGTCTCGGTCGAGAGCCAGTATGACAAGCTGGCGGTCAGCATCGATGTGCGCAACCTGCCGAGCGATCCGGAGAAACTGGAAAATCTGCTGGCACAGGTGCGCAATGAGGGGCGGGTAGAGTTCTCCAGCTTTTTCTTCGACGCCGACAACGGCACCCTGCTCAAGCGCTATGGCGAGAGCCGCCGTTTGCACCCCCTCTCACGCAACAAGCTGTCGCTGGATGAGGCGATTCGGGAGGAGACCCACCTGCTGGCGCCTATCTCCTCGACCGCTGACCTGCGTATCGACACCACCACCCTCAGCATTCACGACCTGAGCGAGCTCATCAAAACCCGGGTACTCGGCAAGAAAGAGAACGAGCTGGTGCTGGTGTTCGAGTCGTTCGGCTTCAAGTACGGCATTCCCAAGGATGCCGACTTCGTGTTCGATGCTCGCTTCCTGCCCAATCCACACTGGATCCCCGAGCTCAAGCCCTTCACCGGCAAGGATGAGCCGGTCGCCAACTACCTCTCGGCGCAGGCTGACGTGATGCTGTTTACCCAGCAGATCGAGAACATGCTGGTTACCTGGTTGCCCCATCTGGAGCGCAACAATCGCAGCTACCTCACGGTCGGCATCGGTTGCACCGGCGGTCAGCACCGCTCGGTCTTTATTGCAGAGCGGCTGGCCAGTGCATTCCGTTTGCTTGGCAAGAACGTGCAGGTCCGCCACCGCACTCTCGACAAGAGTGCCCCCCAATCCTGACGGACCAATAGGACGACCCGATGACTGTTTCCGCCTCGGTTGAAGTGAAAAACAAGCTGGGTATTCATGCCAGACCAGCCATGATGCTGTTCGAGCTGGTGCAGGGTTTCGATGCCCACGTGCTGCTGCGCAATGAAGATGGTGTGGAGGCCGATGCTGACAGCATCATCGGCCTGCTGATGCTGGATTCCGCGCAAGGGCGGCAGGTGGAAGTACAGGTTGAGGGCCCTGAAGAGGTCGAGGCCCTGGCCGCCGTGGTGGAGCTGTTCACCTCCGGCTTTAACGAGGAGTAGTCACTCCTCGTTTTATGTTATGAACCGGTGCGCGCCAGCGCTTTGAAGCTGGCAAAATCCCGACAAGCCAGCAGATTCCTGCTGGCTTTTTCGTTCATCAGTGCCAGAAACAGGTCGTAGAGACCCATCGCCTCCTCGTAATCGGCCTTGCTGATGGCCAGCACGAAGATGAGCGTTGCGATTTCCCCGTTGCCCCAGTCGATCCCCTGCGGTGCCAGTACGGTGTACACCAGAGTGCGGCGCGCCAGCAGACCGAGAGAGTGGGGCAGGGCGATCCCTTCTCCCAGCATGGTGGAGACGATCCGCTCCCGCTCCTGCAGTGAGGCTCTGAAGCCGCTCTCCACCAGATCTTCCGCTTCCAACTGATCACAGATGCGGGCAAACAGTTCGGCCTGGGTAAGGGGTTCTTTGACCACCATGAAGTGGTCGGCATCGAAATATTTGTCGAGCATGTAGGGGCGGGTGCGGTCGATCAGCACCAGCTTGCCAAGCTGCTCCAGCTGGTATTGGGTCGGGAAGGGGGCAACGAGTACCACGGGGGCGTTTTTTTCGTTCACCTTGACGGTACTGATGACAAAGTCCTGCGCGATCTGCGCCAGTCCTTCGTAATCTCGCACCGACTCCAGCGTGGTCAGCTGCAACTGGGGATACTCCCGCTTGATGCGTGCTTCCAGCACCCGGAAGGTGGCGTTGCCCGCATCGCAAAGCAATAGAGCCTGCGGGCGGCGGGTATAGCCGATATCGTAATGGCGCTCCAGCCCGACCCCGATATGGATCACCAGATAGCCTATCTCGTGGTGGGTCAGTCGGTAGGGGGTCTGCTTGATCCACTCCGAAATGGCCGCCAGCGTGATGTCGTAGGCGAGGGGGTAGTACTGCTTGATGTGATCGGCCAGCGGGTTGTGGTTGCCAATCTGGTATTTAACCCGTAGCAGCATGGCGCTGATATGGGTTTGCAGGTCGGCCCGCAGCTGTTGGTCGCCTCGCAGGTCGTAAGGGTAGTGTTGATGAATGTAGGTCAGCAGATGTTCCACCAGCTGTTCGCTCTCGGCGGCCATCGCCGGGCTGAGCTGGGGAGTATCGGCAATCAGGCGCGCCTGGATCTGGATGGCGAGCCCGGCGATCTCGTCCTCTACGGGGGGCGTCAGGGTTGGCAATACCGCATAAATATCGCGAGATACTGCCAGCAGCGGCAGAGTCAGATCCTCGCTGGCGAAGTGGCGCAACTCGTGACCGGATGCCTGACGCAGCAGGGCAACGGCGCAGTAGATGGCGAGCTGCTGCAAGCTCTCGTCAGCGAGACGCAGCTGATGTCGGGCAAGCTGGGCATGGATATGATTGCCCACTACCTTCATCGTCTTGCTGGGGCAGAGGTTGGGTAGCAGGGTTTGCAACTGGTTGTTGTGCAGCAACTCCTGATAGAGCAGTTGGGTCAAACAGGCCCGGATCGCCGTCTCCTCCCCCTGAATGCGCATCCCCAGGCGGGGTTTGCTCTCAACGCTGAGCCTGAAGTGGCTGAGCTGCTCGCGGACTTCCGCCATATCCCCCTGCAGTGCCGCCCGGCTCAGATACCAGGTATCAGCCAGCTCATCGAGCTTGATCCCCTGCTCTGCTGTCAATAGCAGGATCTGCAGGTGCAGCACCCGCTCCCGGCTGGTGCGTGGCAGGCCGCTATCCTGACCCTGGGCCGCCAGCAGAGCGTCGAACAGTCCCTGATTGTAGATTTTCAGCTGGTAGCCGCTGCCACGCTGGTGGATCAGGTGAGCGCCGTGCGTGGCAATCAGTTCGTTGAGGGTCGCCACATCGGTGCGCACCGTGCGGGTGGAGACATTGAGGCGGCGAGCCAGCTCCTCCTGCGGCAGTGGTTCGGCATGGAGCTGGATCAGCAGTTGATGGAGCCTGGGGTGTGGCAGCTTGATCATAGGGGGTATGCAAGACTCCTGTTGCGAGATAAAGGGTCGATGTTAACAAGTGGGTCATCAACAAGCCAGGCACCGGTCAGTGATTGAACCGGCGCCCGTGACTGCCATCAGGCCAACAGTCGTTTCACTATGGCCAGCAGAGTCCGCACATCCTCGGGGCGAGTGTGCCCGCTCGCGCTGTCGATGATGGAGCTGTAGACGTGGGGGATCACCTTCTCGACTCCGGCGTCCAGCGCAATCCGCACTATCTCCTCGAAGTTCTCCAGATCGATGCCGCCGGTGGGCTCCAGCCAGAAGTTGTTGCGGGCACAAGCCTCGGCCACTGCCTGATACTCGTCGCGGCAGGCCAGCCCACCCATGGGGAAGAACTTGACCGAGCTGCCGCCCATGTCCTTGAGCAAGGCAATGGCGGTATCGATGGGCACTATGCCATCCGGCTGCCCGGCGCTGAGTGGACCGGTGGAGATCTTCACCATGCCCGGCATGCCGGTAGGGGAGGTCAACCCATTCACCAGCGTTTGTGATTGGCCGAGCAGCGCCCGGCTGGCGCCGACACCGGTGAACACCTGATTGACGTGCTGGGGCTGCAGCTGGCAGGCCAGTTCGGCCACCATGGCGGATTGGCGCGGATCGCCGGCGCCCAGCCCGATGGAGAGGGCGTTGTCGATAAGCTTGGCGTACTCCTTCATATCGGCAACTGCGGAGGGAATATCCGGGTAGTTTTTGGAGAGCACTCCGACCAGCACGTGGCCTTCGGCTGCGTCGTACACCTCGACGGCATTCTCCTTGGATCCAGCCAGCACGTTGAGACAGACCCGATCACGGTAGTAGTTGGGGGTAAGGGACATCAGCGATTCTCCTGAACGAGGTTGGCAATGGCGGTGTGGATTTGGTCGAGCTGGGGCACGGTGACGCTGCGCACATCGATCTCGATGTGCCCCTCGTTGGCCTTGTAGCCGCGGCAGTAGATGGCAGGCGTGCCCTGTTGCAGACGGGTGACGACCTGCACTGTGGTCATGCCGATATGCTGGTGGTCAAACGCGATATCCGTGCGGGCAATGTCGCGTCCTGCGCTGTCCCACACCACCTTGGCGGTGACGCCGGGCAACTGGTTGAGGCGCTCTATGAAGGGGCTCATCTTGGCGACCATGGCGGCGCCGCTCTCTTTCTCTTTGGCCAGATAGCGCTCGATAGCGTGGGTCAGGCCGAGGATCCCCTCCTTGCCCACCTTCATGGCGCGACCGATGCCATTGGCCTGCTGTTTGACCCACTCCACGTACTGACGCTTGCCGAGCACCAGCCCACTGGTGGGCCCTTCAATGGCCTTGGCTCCGCTGTAGATGACCAGATCCGCCCCCTGGTTGTAGTAGAGGCGCAGATCCTCTTCGGCAGCTGCATCGACGATGAGCGGGAGCCCATGGGTCTTGGCGACCTCGGCGGCCTCTGCCACCGACAGAATGCTCTTCTGCACGCAGTGGTGGGATTTGATGTAGAGGATGGCTGCTGTGTTGGCATTGACGGCGGCGGCCAGCTGGGAAGGGGAGCACTCGTTGGCGTAACCGGCTTCCACTACTTTGCCGCCACCCAGATTGACCATGGTACCGACCGGGGCGCCGAAGTTGACGTTATGCCCCTTGGGCAGCACGATTTCACTCGGCACCTCATGGTGATGGGCATGCAGGTGCTCGAGGCGATAGGGATCGCCGCGTACTATCATGGCGGCGACTGACTGGGCGATGCCGGCGCTGGCACAGGAGACCACTACTGCATCTTCCACATCCAGCAAGCCAGCCAGATAGGCGCCGGTCTTGTTGACCAGATCCTTGACCTCGAAGTAGTGGCCCAGGCCAAAATTGACCGCATCGACCACCTCCTGCTCGGGGGTGGAGACGCCGAGAATGGTCATGCGCCCGGAGGCGTTGATCACCGGTTTGAGCTGATATTTCTCATAAACAGAAGGCATGGTGTGATTTCCCATAGTGAGTCAGAACCAGTTCGCCACCGACCAGGGCGGCGAGAGGCTGCAGTTGTTGGTCACCGCTGCGGGACTGGGCTTCGGTATCCATAAACAGGGTCGGGCCGCTGGCGACCTCGAACAGGGTCAGATCGGCATCGGCTCCCACCTCTAGCCGCCCCTTGCCGGAAAGGCGCAGGGCATCAGCGGCCTGATGGGTGACGCAGGCGAGCACCTGTTCCAGCGTCATGCCGATGGCGAGAAACTTCGACATCACGTGGGCCAGGCTGTAGGCCGGCCCCTTGATGCGGTTCTTGCAGTAGATGTCGGAGCTGATGGTGCGGGGCAGGATCCCCTGTCGGATAGCCAGCTCCGCCACCTCGAAGCTGAAGCTGGCGCCGCCGTGGCCAATGTCGAGCAACAGGCCCCGTTTCATTGCCTCGCGCACCGCGACCCGCAGCTCGCCAGCCGGGGTCAGGATGCGGTTCGGTTTGCCGTTGAAGCAGTGGGTCATCAGATCGCCATCCCCCAGCAGGGCGACGATCTCGTCCAGATCCGGCGGCGTGTTGCCCACGTGCACCATCAGCGGCAGCTGGCCGTGAGCCTGTTGCAGCGCCTTGGCCATGCGCAGCGGTTGCAGGCCGTTCTCACCTACCACGCTACCGCTCATCCGCGCCTTGATGCCGACGATAAAGTCGGGGTGGCGACGAATGGCTGCCGAGGCGAGATCCATATCGAGGTCCCGGCTATCCGCCAGCTCGTTCTGGCGTAGCAGACCGATGCGGGAGATGTTGAGCAGGGCATGCACCCGGGTCTTGCAGCCCGCAGCGATCTGCTGGAAGTCATCCACATCATCGGCTCCGGTGCTGCCCGCGTCGATGACGGTGGTGACGCCGGACTCTACGCCCACCTTGTCCGGCTCATCGTGATAGATGGGGGAGGCGGGGTAGCAGTGGGTGTGGCCATCGATCCAGCCAGCGCTCACATGCACCCGGCCGCCGAGCTCCAGGATCTGCCGCGCCGTTGCCGTCCCCGGCAGGGAGCCGATGGCTGCGATTTTGCCCTCCCTGATGGCGATATCGACGAGCTGGCCATCTCCCAGCCGCCCCGCTCTGATGATGATGTCGTACATGCTGATAACCTCTGGCGAGCCGCCCTGCAGGGCGGCTGGTACTTACACAAGGGCGACCGGGAAGAAGGTGCCGAGCAGCATGGCTCCCAGAATGGCACCGCCGGTGATGGGCTTGCCCCACACGTAGAACAGCAGGGCACCCAGCAGGGAACCGATACCGATGGGGATGGAAGCGCCCATGGCAGAGAGGATGATGAGGGGGCCGAGGAAGCGGCCAGAGCTGTTGCCAGCACCCATCATCACGTCAGCACCGTAAGTGGAGTTGCTCTGGTTGATGGTGAACTTGCGCGCCAGAATGATGACGTAGCCGATGGCCAGACCAATCCCCATGCCGGTTGCCAGCGAGGCGCCGAAGTTCTCCACCGGATAGACGATGCCGGCTCCCAGCAGCAGTGCGGGAACGCCCAGTCCGACCCCGGTCTGGATGGCTCCGCCGATATCCAGGATCCCCACCAGGGATCCCTCGATGATGCGGGCGAACAGGAAGCTGGCACCGAAGGCGGCTACTGCGCCGTAGGCACCCGTGTCCATTCCGGCTTTCAGCATGGCGACGAAGGCTACCTCGTTGAAGGCACCAACCCCGTACAGATAGAACATGTGGGTACCGGCAAAGACCCCGGCCGAGAGCAGGCCGACGAAGATGGGGAAGGACCAGTCGGCGTACCAGAAGTTGTTTTTCAGTTTCTCATCCATGGTGTGACCCCTTATTTGCCGCTCAGCAGGTTATGGACACTTTCCAGCCATAGGGGGACACCCATATGGAAGGATTCAATCAGTTTCATGTCGAAGCCGCGGAAGAAGCCGCTCAGCACGAACAGCAGGACGATGGCCGCCATCATCACCTTGGTGACATGGTTCCAGCCGCTCTCTTCCACACCCTTGCCGATCAGGATGCCGAGCACCAGACCCGGTACCGCGTTGCCCATGATGAGCTGCGCCAGACCGCCGAAGATGGTGGCCCAGAAACCGGATTTCTTGCCCGCTTCGATGGCAGCCAGCCAGAAGATCACCGGCATGACGGTGTTGACCAGCAGGTTGGCTGCCGGTACCAGCACCTTGACCGCAGTGACCTGCAGGGCGGCCGGGACGGCAGCAGCCGTACTGTTGAGGAAGGCGACCACGATGGCACCTATGATGCCGCCGGCGATGGCCATCTTTTTCGGGTCGTGCAGAGTGGTGGCGAGATCCCGATTTTTGAACAGCAGTGCCGCCGTGGCCCAGTGCGGGATGATGCGGTGATCCACATCCTGGGTGAAGGCGCCTGCCGCCACGGTGGAGGCCCAGGCGTTGAAGAAGAAGCCCAGACCAAACGAGAAGTGAGAAGCGGGATCCCCTTCGCAGGAGTTAAGTTCGCCCAGGGTGCGGAAGGCACCCATGCCCTGTACGGTCGGGGCGTGGAACATCCGCGCCGCGCCGGCCCCCACCCCGACGCCAACCAGGCCGCCAATGATGAGTGACTTGATAAAAATGATTAGAAACATCCAACGTATCCTTCTTGTGGGGTTGTGCCTGCGCAGGCATCACACCTGGGTGAACGTCACCTTGGCTACATCCAGACTGGTGACCTGAACCTTGATCTCCAGCTGGACGCGGTATTCGCGGCGCTGGCGCGGCAGGAAGAAGAACAGGAACTTCTCCACCCGGACCAACTCTTCTGCCTTGAGCACCTGTACATCGACCGGCTCAATGCGCAGCAGTACCTGCTGATTGTCCTTGAGCAGTGTGGGTTGCACCTGGCTGAGAGCGGAGGCAAACGCCTGCTGGCGGGTCGTCCCCTTGCCGTTGACGATGACCTGGGTGGTGAAGTTCTCTTTCATCAGGCGCGTCCGTGCTTTTTGGCGAAGGCTTCGACCAGCTTCTGGCCCAGCTCTTCCTTGTCCATGAAACCGAAGCCCAGCACCACGCACCCTTCGTTGATGGCGGTGACGCCCTCTTCAACAGAGCGCATGCCGTAGCGGCACTTGTAGCCGTATTTGGTCTGGGCGGTGATCGCCCCTGCGCCGCCGCTGCCGCAGAAGGAGATGCCGAGATCCGCCTGCTCTTTGTTCATCACGTCGCCGAGCTTCATGTCAGCGGCCATGCCTGGGATGATGGTCACGTTGGCCCCGGCAGCTTCCGCGCCTGCGCCCACTTTCTGACCCTTGCCGAGACGGTCTCCAATCACGAGTTTGATGGCTGTCATATCGATTTCTCCTTGAGTTACGGGTTCTGCACCGAGCTGAGTTCGTTTTCTTTGGCGACTTCAAAATGGACGGACAAGAGGTGTGCCTCCTCATAAGCAAGCTGATCCAGCCAGCTGACGACCTGTTCGGCGAGACGCAGTGAGAGGGGGGAGATCTCTTCAAACAGGCTGAGGTCAACTTCTGGCAGGGGCTCGCCGCTGTGGGAGCGCCACACCATGGCTTTGACATGGGAGGCCAGCATCTGCCGTTGCACCTCGTTGGGGATGATGCCCTGTTCGGCCAGCAGGGGATAAATGCGCGCGAGGATATGATCGGTCTGGCGCAGCAACTCCGGGCTGTTCAGGGTCAGGGTCTGGTCGTGAGTCTCTGTTTGCAATGTCTGCTCTCCAAGGCTGGCAGAAGGTATGGCGTTACCCTAAGCCTGCGCGTCGATGTGGAGGAGGCAGCGTTTTTCCGATTCGAAGCGGAAATTCCTGAGGAAATGGCCCAGAAGTAATCGTTTGGATACTGAAAAGGTAAAAAGAGTGTTTATTGAAGCTGGTTTTGTGTGATCGGTAGCGCACAAATCGGGAGGCGGGGGCAGGGCAAGCGTTGCGGGAAACTGTGAGTCATCTCACGGTAAGAGACGTTGCCGAGAGGGCAGATATGGAAAAGGGCGGTTTCCCGCCCTTCTCATTAAAAGGAGTGACGCTAGCTGGCCGATGCTGCGCTCGAGCTGGCTGTTCTCTGCTGATAGCGCAGGTCTTCCTCTATAGTGACCACCACTTCCAGCGGCTTGCCGGAGCGGAATACCGAGATGGTCAGCTTGGTGCCGGGGCGGCTTTCGACAATCTTGTCCATGGCGCTGCGTACGCCACTGATGGCCTCTCCATTGATCTTGAGCAGCACATCCCCTCGCTGCAGGCCGCCTTTGGCCGCCGGGCCGTTGGGGTCCAGACTCTCCACCACCAGACCACGCAGGTCGCCGAGGTTCATCATCCGCGCGACTATGGGGTTGATCTCGACACTGGAGATCCCGAGGTAGCCGCGGATCACCCGGCCGTTGGCGATCAGCTCATCCATGATCCGTTTTGCCAGCCGGTAGGGGATGGCGAAGCTGATGCCGTAGCTCTCCTGATTGCCGTTGAGGTGATAGGTGGCGGTGTTGATACCCACCAGATCGCCACGGCCGTTGACCAACGCGCCACCCGAGTTGCCCTCGTTGATGGCGGCATCGGTCTGCAGCAGATCCTGACGGCCATTGCTGTCGGGCCCCATGCTGGAGAGGCCGGTACGGCCGGTCGCACTGATGATGCCCTGGGTGATGGTCTGGCCGACGTTGTAGGGGTTGCCGATGGCGAGCACCACATCTCCCACTTCTGGCAGTCGTTCGGGATCCTGCGGGATCACCGGCAGGTTGTCTGACTCGATATAGAGCACGGCGAGGTCGGTGAGCTGATCGGTTCCGACCAGCTCGGCGCTGAAGACCCGACCATCCTGCAACGCGACGATGATCTGGTCGGCATCGGCGATGACGTGGTAGTTGGTCAGTACATAGCCGCGCTGGTTCATTATGACGCCAGAACCCAGCCCTTGCGGGCGTAGTTCCCCCTGATTGCCCTGATTGGGGGCAAAGCTGCGGGTGTAGATGTTGACGACGGCAGGGCCTGCCCGATGGGCGGCATAGGAGAAACTCAGTTCACGGGCATTGGTGATGATGCCGGGCAGTTGGGCACCACCGCGAAAATGGGGAAACAGCAGCAACAGCAGCGCCGCGACGGTCAATCCAAAACCGACAGACTTGCCCAAGTAACTGACTAAAGGGGGGATTTTCATGTCATTCTCATCCGTACAGGCTGCGCGCAGAGAATAACACTATCGATGGATAAAAATCACCCGCGGTGAAGGCCGCGGGTGATGGAGGGGTTGGCGAACAACTTGAGCGTTAGCGGATCACCAGATAGAGCGAGGAGTCGCCGCGCTGGATGTTGAGTGCCAGCACGTCAGGCTTGTTCTTGAGCGCCTTGGTCAGCTCGCCCAGGGTGTTGATGCGCAGGCGGTTGACCCCGATGATGATGTCACCCTTCTGCAGGCCGGAAGCGGCTGCCGGAGAGCGAGGATCAATATCGGCCACCGCAACACCGGAGACCGGGTCGGTGGTGGTGCTCAGCTTGGCCCCTTCCAGTGCCGGATGCAGCGCGCTGGCGCGTACTTCGCTGTCATCGGCCTGCTTCAGGGTCACTTTGGCGGTTTGCGACTTGCCATCGCGGATCAGCCCCAATTCGACCTGCTTGCCAGCGCCCATGGTAGCGATCTTGGCGCGCAGCTCACCGAAGGAGCGAACCGGTTTGCCATCGATGCTGACGATGATATCGCCGGCCTTGATGCCCGCCTTGTCGGCCGCCGAATCAGGCATGACCTGATTGACGAAGGCACCATCCTTCTTGTTGTAACCGAAGGTTTTGGCGATGTCGGAGGTGAGCTCGGTGCCGGTAATACCCAGCTGGCCGCGACGCACTTCACCGTACTTGACGATCTGCTCGGTCAGATCCCGCACCATGTTGGAGGGGATGGCAAAGCCGATGCCAATGTTGCCGCCGTTCGGGCCCAGAATCGCGGTGTTGATACCGATCAGCTCGCCACGCAGGTTGAGCAGGGCACCGCCGGAGTTACCGGAGTTGATGGCCGCATCGGTCTGGATGAAGTTCTCCAGATTCTCGATGTTGAGGCCGCTGCGACCCAGCGCACTGACAATACCGGAGGTGACGGTCTGGCCCAGACCAAACGGGTTGCCGATGGCCAGCGCATAGTCACCTACCCGCAGCTCGTCGGAGTCGGCGAACTTGATCTGTACCAGATCCTCGGCCTTGATTTGCAGCAGGGCGATGTCTGACTGCTTGTCTTCACCGATCTTCTTGGCCGCGTACTCACGACCATCCTTCAGGTTGACCTTGATCTCGTCCGCCTCGTGCACCACGTGGGCGTTGGTGATCACGTAACCCTTCTTGGCATCGACGATGACACCGGAGCCGAGCGCCTGGAATGGCTGCTCGCTCACCTGTTCATCGGGCATGTTGGGGCCGAAGAAGAACTTGAACTGTTCCGGCAGACGCTGACGGGTAATTTTTTTGCCAGAAACCGAGATATTGACCACCGCCGGGGTGACCTGTTCGAGAACAGGCGCCAGGCTTGGCATCTCCTGATTTGAACCTAACAGGGAAGGCAGTGCAGCCTGAGCAGGGGCCGCAGACATGGCGATACCGACACTGAGGGCTAGCACACTGAGCATGGAAAGAGGTTTACGCATATGAAAAACAGCTCCCAGAAAAAGTTGCATTGCAATCGTCAAGGTCAGACCACGGGACTGGCCAATTAGTTCCGCGAGGAACTAGTTTGGTTGCTTGAGCAGTCCGGAAGAGGCGCCAGCATAGTCGCGAGGCGGAACGCCCGGCTCTTCTGCCACATTGGCAGGGGCTTCTTCTACCAATGATTCGCGGAACAGCGGTTCCTGCGCCTTGGCCAGGAATTTGCTCTGCTCGGCCATGTGGCGATAGAGGGTTTGATACTGCTCGGCCAGTTGCTCCATCAGGGCGGCACTGTCGGCGAAGTGGGTGTTGATCTGGCCCTGATAACTCTCGAGCTCCTTGTGGGCCTTCTTCAGTTCCTGTTCCAGACGGCCAGCATCGCGGCTACGTACCGAAAAACGGCCGAGAACGACACCGATAATCAAGGCCGCGACAGCCAGCAGGATCCCAGTTAACAGACTCATAGATGCTCCTTGTTACAGCTAAAACAGAGTGGGTTTATGCGGTCGTCATAACCGCCATGCCTTGATGGCACTATACCGTGCGTCCTGAGGCCGTGATACCATTTTGTCCTCGATTCAGGGACTTGGAGAGGCGCTCAAGGATGACACCGCAGCAAAAATACCAGCAGGATCTGCTGCGCCCCGGCTTTGTGGCCGACCCCGCGCAGGGGATGGCCATTAGCAGGCTGGAGCGACTGTATCAGGATTTGCTACGGCGCCCGACTCCGACCAGATCTCGAGGGCTGCTGGGGTGGCTGCAAAAGCCCAAGCCGCCGGAGCCTGTCCTCGGTATCTATATGTGGGGCGGAGTGGGCCGAGGCAAGACCTGGCTGATGGATACTTTTTTCGACAGCCTGCCGGGGATGCGCAAGATGCGCAGCCATTTCCACCGTTTCATGCACCGCATTCACGATGAACTGCAGGGGCTGAGCGGGCAGTCCGATCCCCTCAAGCTGGTGGCCAGCAAGCTTGCCAGCGAGACAGACATCATCTGTTTCGACGAATTTTTTGTCTCCGATATCACCGATGCCATGCTGCTGGGCACGCTGTTCCAGGAGCTGTTTGGTCACGGTGTCGTGCTGGTTGCCACTTCAAATATTCCGCCGCAGGATCTTTATCGCAACGGGCTGCAGCGAGCCCGTTTTCTGCCAGCTATCGAGCTGATCGAGCGTCATTGTGAGGTACTTAACGTGGATGGCGGTATCGACTATCGCCTGCGTACGCTGGAACAAGCCGAGATTTATCACTGCCCGCTGGATTTGCAGGCAAAAGCCAATCTTGACCACTATTTTCAGCAATTAACCGGCGGACACACGGCTTGCGAGGGGACGTTCGAGGTCAATCATCGTCAGCTGGCGTCGCTCGGGATGGGGGAAGGGGTGCTCTACATGGAATTTGAGCAACTTTGTTGTACTCCCCGCTCCCAGAACGACTATATCGAGCTGGCCAGGCTGTTCCATACCGTTCTGCTGGCCAATGTGCAACCAATGGGCACAGGCACGGATGACGCGGCTCGCCGCTTCATTGCCATGGTCGATGAGTTTTATGAACGGCACGTCAAGCTCATCATGTCGGCAGCGGTTCCCATGGCAGAACTCTACGGCGAAGGGCTGCTGAATTTCGAATTCCAACGCTGTCTTTCACGGCTTCAGGAAATGCAATCGCACGAATACCTTGCCAGAGTGCACCTTCCTTAGTCACAATACCGCGCCTGCCAGTCGGATGGGCATCTGCGGCAGGTAGGGCCGGGCGACATTTGCTGGTTTCATGGCAGTGAAATTAGCAGGTGATATTTAAGGCAACTTCACTTATAATCGCCCGGCCCACGTTACAGCTGTCGATAAGGCAGCAACACTTTAAGCTTTACTTGTATTCGAAGGGGTACAGGTAGGCCATCGTTTGTTGTTTGTGGGAGAGCCCCCATAAGCAATTGGGTCTGTAACAGGTAATTGGGTTTAACTTAATGAAAACTTTCGTTGCCAAGCCAGAAACCGTAAAACGTGACTGGTACATTGTGGACGCAGAAGGTAAAACTCTGGGTCGTATCGCAACCGAGATCGCTGCTCGTCTGCGTGGTAAGCACAAAGCTGAGTACACTCCGCACGTTGACACCGGTGATTACATCATCGTTGTAAACGCTGAGAAGGTACACGTAACCGGTAAGAAATTTACCGACAAAATGTACCACGCTCACTCCGGTTTCCCGGGTGGTATCAAGTCAATCAGCTTCGACAAGCTGATTCAGCGTAAACCGGAAATGGTAATCGAAGCAGCCGTCAAAGGCATGCTGCCGAAAGGTCCTCTGGGCCGTGCCATGTTCCGTAAACTGAAAGTTTACGCAGGCGCCGAGCATGCTCATGCTGCTCAGCAACCTCAAGTACTGGATATCTAATCGGGAACTGGCAACATGGCAGAAAATCAATACTACGGTACCGGCCGTCGCAAAAGCTCCACTGCTCGCGTATTTATCAAAGCGGGTAGCGGCAAGATCGTAATCAACCAGCGCTCCCTGGAGCAGTACTTCGGCCGTCCGACTGCCCGCATGGTAGTTCGTCAGCCGCTGGAACTGGTTGAGATGACCGAGAAACTGGACCTGTACATCACCGTTAACGGTGGTGGCATCTCTGGTCAAGCTGGTGCGATCCGCCACGGTATCACTCGTGCTCTGATGCAGTACGACGAAACCCTGCGTTCCGAACTGCGTAAAGCTGGCTTTGTTACTCGTGATGCCCGTAAGGTTGAGCGTAAGAAAGTTGGTCTGCACAAAGCTCGTAAGCGTCCGCAGTACTCCAAGCGTTAATTCGCTTTTGGTACTCACTCTTTCGAGTGTCAAAAAAGCCTGGCGGTTGCCAGGCTTTTTTTATTGGTAATATTACCGACATCAATGCTAACCACGCGTCACAAAAGACAAAAAATTGTTTCTTTATTGTTTTCATTGCTCACCGCTCTTTCTTGTCAAGTTGTTATCTTTTCTTTAAAATTTCCCCTGTTTTCTGTGGCAATTGTAAATCCAGCTTCCGCCGCTGTTGTCACGGGAAAAATGGGGAACAGGGACACTATAAGAATGTGCGGAGTCCACATGGGAGAGTTTTTGGATGAGCAATGCGCCAGTTGATACCGGTCGCCGCAGATTTCTTACCTGGTCAACGGTTGCCGTTGGTGGGGTAGGAGCTGCGTTTACCGCAGTGCCGTTTATAAAGTCATGGAATCCGAGCGCCAAGGCCAAAGCAGCCGGTGCGCCGGTTGAAGTCGATATCAGCAAGTTGGAACCGGGTCAGCTCATCCGTGTCGAGTGGCGAGGCAAGCCTGTCTGGGTGGTGAAACGCACCAAACAGACGCTGGATGCCTTGGCCGCGCATGATGACAAGCTGCGGGATCCCTCATCTGAAGAGCCGCAGCAGCCTGACTATGCCCATAACGGGTACAGATCGATCAAGCCCGAAATTTTTGTCGCGGTCGGTATTTGCACCCACTTGGGGTGTTCACCTTCCTATCTGCCTGACAGCTTTGGCGAGCAGGTGCAGGGCGTTACGTCCGGCTTCTTCTGCCCGTGCCATGGCTCCAAGTTCGACATGGCCGGCCGTGTGTTCCAGGGGGTGCCTGCACCGCTGAACCTGGTCATTCCGCCCTATCAATTCATTAATGACACCACCATCCTGGTCGGTGCCGATGGCAAGGAGGCCTGACCATGTTGAGTAAACTGATGGGCTGGATCGATTATCGATTCCCGCTCACGGCCATGTACAACGACCACATGGCCAAGTATCCGGCACCGAAGAATCTGAACTTCTGGTACTTCTTCGGCTCGCTGGCCATGCTGGTGCTGGTCAACCAGATCATCACCGGGATCTGGCTGACCATGAACTACAACCCCTCTGCGGAAGGTGCGTTTGCGTCCGTGGAGTACATCATGCGTGATGTGGAGTACGGCTGGTTGCTGCGTTACATGCACTCAACCGGTGCGTCTGCATTCTTCATCGTGGTCTACATGCACATGTTCCGCGGCATGATCTATGGCTCTTATCAGAAGCCTCGTGAACTGCTGTGGATCTTCGGCATGCTGATCTTCCTGGTGCTGATGGCGGAAGCCTTTATGGGCTACTTGTTGCCCTGGGGCCAGATGTCATTCTGGGGTGCCCAGGTCATCATCTCGCTGTTTGGCGCCATTCCGGTCATCGGTGACGATCTGACCCTGTGGATCCGCGGTGACTACGTGATCTCCGGTGCGACCCTGAACCGCTTCTTCGCGCTGCACGTCATCGCGTTGCCGCTGGTGCTGGTGATGCTGGTTGCCATGCACATTCTGGCGTTGCACGAAGTGGGCTCCAACAACCCGGATGGTATCGACATCAAGAAGCACAAGGACGAAAACGGCTGGCCGCTGGATGCGGTGGCGTTCCACCCTTATTTCACCGTCAAGGACATGATCGGTGTGGCGGGCTTCCTGTTCTTCTTCTGCGCCATCATCTTCTTCAAGCCGGATATGTGGGGTTACTTCCTCGAGAAGCCGAACTTTGAAGTGGCCAACGGCCTGAAGACTCCTGCTCACATCGCGCCTGTGTGGTACTTCACCCCCTTCTACGCGATTCTGCGTGCGGTACCTGACAAGCTGCTTGGCGTCATCATGATGGGCCTCTCTATTGTGGTGTTGTTCCTGCTGCCTTGGCTGGATCGCTGCAAGGTGCGTTCTGTTCGCTATCGCAGCAAGCTGCACAAGCTTAACATCGCCCAGTTCGTGGTCTGCTTTATCATCCTGGGGGTGCTGGGTGTACTGCCGTCGACGCCGACCCTGACGCTGGTTGCCCAGATTTGTACCTTGGGTTATTTCGGTTTCTTCGTGCTGTTGTTCTTCTACAGCAAAAACGAACGCACCAAGCCGCTGCCGGAGAGGGTTACATTTAAATGAAAAAAATAATATTTGCAGTGCTGACCCTGCTGCCATCACTGGTGTTTGCCAATGCTGGGGCCGTGCATCTGGACAAAGCCAATTATGATCTGAGCGACAAGGCATCCCTGCAACGTGGAGCTGCCACCTTCATGAACTATTGTGCAGGCTGCCACTCTACCCAGTATCAACGCTACAACCGGGTTGCTGCCGATCTGGAGATCCCCGAGGAGCTGATGAAGGAGAACCTCATCTTCACCGGCGCCAAAGTGGGTGATCTGATGAAGAGCGCCATGTCCGAGAAGGATGCCGCCAAGTGGTTTGGTGCTCCCCCTCCGGATCTGACTCTGGTTGCCCGGGTACGTGGTGCGGACTGGATTTACACCTATCTGCGTTCTTTTTACGTGGATCCGACTCGTCCGTTTGGGGTGAATAATGTGGTGTTCCCGTCTGTGGGTATGCCTCATGTGCTGGAGCCGTTGCAGGGAACCCCCCGTGCCGAGTTCGTCACTCACACGGTCGATGGAGTCGAGACCCAGCAGGTTGTCAGCATCAAATCTGACGGTAATGGTGAAATGGATGACGAAGAGTATGATCAGACGGTACTGGATCTGGTAAACTTCTTGGTCTACTCGGCTGAACCGGTACAACAGGAGCGTGAACGCATGGGCTTCTGGGTGCTTGGTTTCATCGTGATCTTCTTCATCTTCACTGTGCTGTTGAAGAAGGAATTCTGGCGCGACGTTCACTAAGCGACCAGATACGGGTAATATAATGCACGGCAATGAAGACCAAGATGCTTCATTGCCGTTTCTGCTTTTT
Organism: Aeromonas sp. PI_26; assembly: GCF_027854445.1. Lineage (NCBI taxonomy): Bacteria > Pseudomonadati > Pseudomonadota > Gammaproteobacteria > Aeromonadales > Aeromonadaceae > Aeromonas > Aeromonas sp. PI_26. The sequence goes on along the minus strand of NZ_JAJNOE010000008.1, from coordinate 133,751 downwards.
AATGACGGGAGGGTTCAATGGCTGTAGCTGCCAATAAGCGTTCGGTAATGACGCTGTTTTCCGGTGCCAACGATATGTTCAGCCATCAGGTGCGTATTGTCCTGGCGGAGAAGGGTGTTAGCGTGGATATCTGCCAGGTTGATCCAGCCAATCTGCCGGATGAGCTGGCCGAGCTGAACCCGTACAACTCTGTACCGACCCTGGTTGATCGTGAGCTGGCACTCTACACCTCGCGCATCATCATGGAGTATCTGGACGAGCGCTTCCCGCATCCGCCCCTGATGCCTGTTTACCCGGTTGCCCGTGGTAACAGCCGTCTGATGATGCACCGCATCGAGCTGGACTGGTACTCACTGGCCGACAAGATCATGGCCGGTACCGATGCTGAAGCGGCACGCAACGAACTGCGTGACAACCTGCTGGCCATCGCGCCGATCTTCGGTGAAATGCCCTATTTCATGAGCGAAGAGTTCGGTCTGGTGGATTGCTACATGGCACCGCTGCTGTGGCGTCTGCCGAGCCTTGGCATCGACCTGACCGGTCGTGGCGCCAAAGAGCTGAAGGCCTACATGGTTCGTCTGTTCGAGCGTGAGTCCTTCCAGGCTTCCCTGACCGAAGCCGAACGCGAGATCCGTGCTGGCGTATGAGCATGGAACCGACAATGACACCGAGCCGCCCGTACTTGTTACGGGCGTTCTTTGACTGGTTGCTGGACAACGATCTGACCCCTCATCTGGTGGTCAACGTCAACATTCCCCATGTGATGGTGCCGATGCAGTTTGCTCAGGACGGGCAAATTGTGCTGAATATCGCGCCCCGAGCCGTGATGCAATTTCACATGGATAACGAGGCTATCAGCTTCAGTGCTCGCTTTGGCGGGGTCTCCCAGCAGGTTTACATCCCGATGGCAGCCGTACTGGCTATTCATGCCCGGGAGAACGGCGTGGGCACCATGTTCCCGTCCGAGCCGGGTTACGATATCTGGCTTGAGCGGGCTGAAGCGCCGGTGGAGCCTGAGCCGGAACCACCGCGTCCAAGCGGTCGTCCGACCCTGAAGGTGATCAAATAAAAAACGCAGCCGATTGGCTGCGTTTTATTATGCCGCGTTGGCTTAGTTCTGGGCGAACTCGAAGGCCTTGATCACGCGCTTCACGCCGGTGACATGGCGGGCGATGTTGACTGCCTGCTCTCCCTCCTGGCGAGTCACCAGACCAATCAGGAACACCTCGCCGTTCTCGGTGACCACCTTGACCTTGGTGCTGTCGAAGTTCTTGGTGCCGAACATGTCGGCTTTCACCTTGGAGGTGATCCAGGAGTCATTGCTGCGAGTGGTGAAACTGGCAGGTTGGCCGATGCGCAATTCATTGTAGACGTGGCGCACCCCTTCGATGCGACTGACAATTTTGCCCGCCTCAATCTTGTAAACGTCAGAAGGTGTCTGTCCGACCAGCAGGACGCGGCCATTGTTGCTGTAGACGCTGATCTTGCTGGCTGCACTGAGGGGTTTGTTGTCGGCCAGCAGATTGGCCGCTTTCAGCTCGATGGTCTGGTCATCCCACTGCGCGCCCAGGGTTCGGCGATCGCCAGAGGCCTTGGCAGTCCCTGCGGCGCCGCCAACAACCAGGGCTGCGCAGCCTTGCAGCAGCAGGGTGCTAACCAGCAGACCGAGCAGGATAGTGTGCTTTTTCATGGTTTCAATCTTCCTGTTGCGGGAAAAGTGTCTGGTCGATGAGATCACACAGGCAGTGCAGGGTCAACAGGTTCACTTCCAGAATGCGAGGGCGACGGGCGGAGGGAACACGGATCTCCACATCGTTCGGGCCGAGCAGACCTGCCATTTCGCCACCGTCACCCCCGCTCAGCACCACTATGGTCATGTCGCGGGAGAGGGCAGCTTCGGCGGCCTTGATCAGGCTGCGGCTGTGGCCAGAGGTGGTGATGACCACCAGAATGTCACCAGGCTGGCCCAGCGCGCGGATCTGCTTGGCGTAGACCTCTTCAAAACCGTGGTCGGTGGCGATGGCGCTGATGGTTGCCATGTCCGGGGTCAGGGCCATGCCGGGCAGGGAGGGGCGCTGTGTCTCGTAGCAGTTGACCAGTTCGGAGATGAACAGTTGCGCCAGTGCGGCAGAAGGACCGTTACCGCATGCCAGCACCTTGTGGCCATTGAGCAGGCAGATGGTGATCATCTGGGCTGCAGTATGGATGGCATCCGGCAGCGCCTCGGCGGCGGCTATCTTGGTCTGGATGCTTTCGGTGTAGTTCTCTTTGATGCGGTCAGTCATAGGGTCCTCTTAAAATGCGTTCTGGATCCAGGCTGGCTGGTCGCCCTCGAACGCAATCACATCGAATCGGCAGGCCTGATTGGCCTCGTTGATGGCATGTTGCTTCAAATAGTGGCGCGCTGCCAGCATGATCTTGTGCTGTTTGCTGCGGGTGACCGAGCTGGCGGCCCCGCCATGGCTGCCGGTGGCCCGGTGGCGCACCTCAACAAACACCAGGGTCTGGCCCTGGTGCATGATGAGATCTATTTCACCGCCACGACAGCGGTAGTTGCGAGCTACCGGTTGCAGGCCCCGAGCCTGCAACCAGCGTTCAGCGACTTGTTCAAAGTGCTGTCCCTTGCTCGTTGGTGAGGGGAACAGGCTCGGCAACTGCTGGCGCATCCGTTTCCATAGTTCCTTCATTGGAGGGCTCCTCCAGCTGCTGAACGGCGTTCTCGTCGACCAGTTTGCCGTTCTGGTAAGTACCCCAGCTCAGCATCCGCACAATATTACCTTGGGCATCCACGCTCAGCTGACCGCTCATGCCGGCCTGCTGCATGCCGCCTACTTTGCGCATCTGTTGCAGATTTTCCGCCAGTGCAACGGCGTCATAGCCCATGGCAAACAGGCGCAGCAGGTCGCCCTGGGTCTGCGGCCAGAGCAGGGCGATCTGCTCGCGCTGTTTCTCGTAGCCGCCCAGCAGCAGCGGCATATCGGCGATATGCATGCCGTTGAGCTCGGAGGCGACCTCGGTTGCGGCGCTGTCGTAGCCACGGGAGCTGGTGTAGATGGGCAGGCTGCCCATCGGATTGACCGAGATATCAACGTAGGGCTTGATCATCCGGGTTTCGAGGCTGTTGGCCACCACATAAACGGCATCGATGCTGCGCGGTGCGGCATCAGAGAGTTGCACCACTTCACCAGCTCGGGCGGTAGAGCGGCCGCTCAGGGCATTCTTGACCATCCCCTGCACTTCGTTGCGGGCACCGAAGGTGGCAACGACCGGCTTATCCTGGCTCAGGGTGGCCCAGCTCTGCTCGAACGCCTTGATACTGCTGTAACCGATCCGACCCTGGGCGGCGATCAGCAGCGGTTTACGGTAGCCCTGGGTGTAAAGGTACTGGGCTGCCTGCGCGGCATCTGCGGCGGCAGAGAGGGAGAAGTAGTAGGTGGTGTCGTTGACGACCGGCTTGTCCAGCTCGTTGAGCGCCAGTACCGGCACGGTCGGATTGGCCTTGAGCAGCTCCTCGACACGATCTTTCAGCAGCGGGCCGATGATCATGTCTGCCCCTTCCTGAATCGCCTGCTTATAAAGATCGCCGGTCGACTTGCTCTGGGTGTCGTAGAAGTTCAGGGTGAATTGCCCCTGATTTTCCTTATAAGACATCAGCATACCGTTACGGATAGCGGCGCCCTGCGGCTCCAGATTGCCTGAGAGGGGCAGCAGCACAGCGATCTGTTGCACCGAGGTGCTGGCAGTAGCAGCCAGATCGCCCAATCCTGCCGGCATATCCTTCTGGGCTGGATGGTTGGGGAAGTCGCGCTTCCAGCCTGCCAGTTGGCGGGCCAGCAGGTTCGGCTGGGCGCCAAATTCGTTGACCAGTGCCGCCAGTCGCAACCAGCCGGTGGTCACATCAGGGGCCGGAGCCTCTTCCAGCGCCTGCAGGGTGGAGGGGGTCATGCTTTTGAGCAACGACCAGATTTGCTGATGGTTGGTCGCCTGCTCGCTCTGATTGAGGTAGGGCTCCAGTGCAATCAACGACTTGGCTGCGCCAAATTTGTTGTTGATGTCGAGCTGCAGCACCACGCGCTGGCGATACCAATCCTTCTGGGTATCGGCATCCAGCACCACCTCGGGTTTGCCTTCCAGCAGGATCAGCGCCTGATTAGCGTGGCCTTGCGCCAGCAACAGATGGGCTTGCAGCAGTTGCAACTGCGCCTTCTGAACGGGATCCTTGGCCTGCTTCTGCAATTGCTGGAACAGTGCCGAGGCCGGTTTGGCCTGGCCGAGCGCCAGATAGCTGCGTGCCGCCAGCATCTGCCAGGTAAAGGCCTCGGCCGGCTTGGCGGGGTCCACCTGCTCAAGATACCACTGGGCATTCTTGGTCAGATTGGAGAACGCAGAGGGCATGCCTGACGGCCCTGACGGTTGATTGGGCTCCGACGCACAGGCGGCGAGCAGTACTGCCGCGAGTATGATGCCGAAGAGTCGTGATACACTTAACTGCTTTGTAACCCGGTTCAAGTTCATTCCCCGACCAGTGTTGAAGTTCCCCATAGTGTAAACGGGCCAATATGGCGACACAATTGTCGGGGCACTCGGAGATCCCATGAGTGACATCCCAACCCTGTATATAGTCCCCACTCCGATCGGCAATCTGGCGGACATCACCCAGCGTGCATTGGACATTTTACGCAGTGTCGATCTGGTGGCAGCCGAAGATACCCGTCATACCGGTATCCTGCTCAGCCACTACCAAATCTCGGTGCCGACCTTCGCCCTGCACGATCACAACGAGCAGCAGAAAGCCGATGTGCTGATCGGCCGGATCAAAGAGGGCAAGAGTGTTGCGCTGGTCTCCGATGCCGGCACCCCGCTTATTAGCGACCCCGGTTATCACTTGGTCACCCGCTGTCGTGAAGCCGGGGTCAAAGTGGTGCCGCTGCCCGGTCCCTGTGCCGCCATTACCGCCCTGAGCGCGGCCGGTCTGCCCACCGATCGCTTTGCCTTTGAGGGCTTCCTGCCCGCCAAGAGCAAGGGGCGTGACGATCGCCTGCAAGCCGTTATTGAAGACACCCGCTCGCTGGTGTTCTACGAATCCCCGCGCCGTGTGCAGGATACAGTGGAAGCGATTGCTCGCATTCTCGGCGAGCGTCAGGTGGTGGTGTGCCGCGAGCTGACCAAGACCTTCGAGTCGATCCACGGTTTGCCAGCCTCTGAAATGCTGACCTGGCTTGGTGAGGATGACAACCGCTGCCGCGGCGAGATCGTGCTGGTCGTGGCTGGCGCCTCCAAAGAAGAAGAGGATCTGCCAGCCGAGGCGATCCGTACTCTGGGTCTGCTGGTGACCGAACTGCCACTGAAAAAAGCGGCTGCGCTGACCGCCGAGATCCACGGCGTGAAGAAGAATGCCCTCTATAAATACGGTCTCGAGCACTATTGAGTCGGTGGAATAGGCCGGCAGACTATTTTATGACCAGTGCGCTCCTCTCTATCTGCGAGCATTCAGCCTGTGAATGGGGACCAAAGCGCGATAAATGGCTGTAAACGGGAATTGCCGGTTTACCCCGTGCGTATCGCAAGGCTATAATCCGCGCCTCGGAGTTGGCTGGGCAATCGCTGCTTCGTCGTTGTGTCCCTCGGGACAGACGGGCGGAGGGGAGGAAAGTCCGGGCTTCACAGGGCAGGGTGCCAGGTAACGCCTGGGGGGCGTGAGCCTACGACCAGTGCAACAGAGAGCAGACCGCCGATGGCCCGCAAGGGATCAGGTAAGGGTGAAAGGGTGCGGTAAGAGCGCACCGCGCGACTGGCAACAGTTCGTGGCACGGTAAACTCCACCCGAAGCAAGACCAAATAGGCCCCTATTGGCGCGGCCCGCGTTGGGGGCGGGTAGGTTGCTTGAGCCAGCGAGCGATTGCTGGCCTAGAGGAATGATTGCTACCCGGGGCAACCCGGTACAGAACCCGGCTTACAGGCCGACTCCGACCTCATTCCGAAGAGCCCCGCGATTTATCGCGGGGCTCTTTTTTATGCATGAGAAAATATGGCTTCGTTGGCAAGATATTTTCGACCTTGTCATTTTGCATGAAAATATATGTTTTAAATCAATCGAATAGTTTTGTATTTGGCACGATGGCAGCGATAGATGGTGATAGAACCCAGGATGGTTGTTCGCACCCACATATTGTGTGTGTTCTCAGTTCATTCACTTATTTCAATTAATCACCAGAGTTTAACGCCAAATAACTTGTGGAAAATCAACCCACTCAATCCGCGGTATGCAATTACTGCGTCAATATGTTCCCTCTGTCCCATCTCCTTGCTTGAAAAGCCCCCTGCACGTCCTTAAACTTCAAGGTGGGGAAAAGTGGATCAAAGTGGTTTTTAGAGGGGCAATTTGCCTGCTCACTCACCTTCAGGGACTGCAATTTGTTGCGTGGCGCTCATGCCATCAGCCTGGACAGTAAAGGGCGGCTGGCAATTCCGACCAAATTCCGTGATTGGCTGCGCGATGAAAGCGACGGCCAGCTGGTCTGCACCATCGATATTGCCCATCCCTGTCTGCTGCTTTATCCCCTGAATGAATGGGAAGAGGTCGAGCGCAAGCTCAAGACTCTCTCCAGCATGAATCCGCAAGAGCGCCGTTTGCAGCGCCTGCTGCTGGGACATGCAACTGAGTGCGAGCTGGATGGCAATGGCCGTCTGCTGCTCAGTCAGCCACTGCGAAACCATGCGGGGCTGGACAAGAAAATCATGCTGGTGGGCCAGCTCAACAAGTTTGAGTTGTGGGATGAAGCCCGCTGGCAACAACAGGTCAATGACGACATCTTGGGTCTGCCCGGGGACGATTGGGCAAGCTCACCACGACTACAGGATTTCTCTTTATAAATGACCCAAGCCGCTGAACACATCACAGTGCTGCTGCACGAAGCCGTTGAAGGTCTGGCCATCAAGCCGGACGGTGTCTACGTCGACGGTACTTTTGGCCGTGGTGGTCATTCTCGTCTGATCCTGCAGCACCTTGGCCCCAATGGCCGCCTGATCGCCATCGACCGCGATCCCCAGGCTATCGCCGAAGCGGCCAAGATCCAGGATCCCCGTTTCGAGATCGTGCACGGCCCCTTCTCTGGCATCGCCTCCTATCTGGATGAGCGCGGTTTGCTGGGCAAGGTGGATGGCTTCCTGCTGGATCTGGGGGTCTCTTCACCCCAGCTGGATGATGCCGAGCGCGGCTTCAGCTTTATGAAAGATGGCCCTCTCGATATGCGGATGGACCCCACCTCCGGCCAGAGCGCTGCCGAGTGGCTGGCCAAGGCCGATGTGGATGATATCGCCTGGGTGCTGAAGACCTTCGGTGAGGAGCGTTTTGCCAAGAAGATCGCCCGCGCCATCGTGCATGACCGTGTGACCGAGCCTTATGTGCGTACCCGCCAACTGGCCGAGATGATTGCCCGGGTCAATCCGAGCAAGGAGAAGGGCAAGCATGCGGCAACCCGCAGTTTCCAGGCCATTCGCATCTATATCAACAGCGAGCTGGACGAGATCGAAACCGCGCTCAACGGTGCACTGGAAGTGCTGGCACCACATGGCCGTCTGTCAGTGATCAGCTTCCATTCGTTGGAAGACCGGTTGGTGAAGCATTTCATCCGCAAGCACGAGAAGGGGCCGGAAGTGCCTTACGGCATTCCGTTGACCGAGGCCCAGTTGGCAGGCGGTCGCAAATTGAAGTCGGTCGGCAAGGCGCTCAAGCCTTCTGATCATGAAGTATCTGAAAACAGCCGGTCACGCAGCTCGGTGCTGCGGGTTGCCGAACGGTTGGCGGAGTAAGCGATGAGCGAAGTGCGTGTTCATCTGGCCAAGGAGATCGTTGCCGATCTCTGGCGGCACAAGCTGCAGATTTTTCTGTCGGTCGCCGTGCTGGTGACCGCGTTTGCCGTGATCCTGGTGACCAACATGACCCGTGGTCTGACGGCCAAGCAGAACGATCTGATGGCGGAAGAGGATCGCCTCAATATCGAATGGCGCCACCTGCTGCTGGAGCAGGGCACCCTGGCTGAACACTCCCGGGTGGCGAGTCTGGCGATGGACAAGTTGCAGATGGGTCGTCCGCTGGTGACCACCGAGAAGGTAATTACCCAACCATGAAACGCAAGGCTACAGCCAAAGCTGCCAAAGCGAATGTCAAAGCGCCATCGATCTATCCGTGGCGCTTTCGCACGCTTGCGGTGTTTATCGGCATCGCGTTTGTGGGTCTGATCCTGCGTCTGGCCTGGATCCAGGTGATCAATCCGGATCGTCTGCGTCAGGAGGGTGACATGCGCTCCCTGCGTACAACCTCTACCCAGGCGGTGCGCGGTATGATCACCGATCGCAACGGCGAGCAGCTGGCGGTTTCTGTGCCGGTCGAAGCGGTCTGGGCCGATCCCAAGACGGTACACGAGTCCGGTGCCATCAATAATGAGCGAGCCTGGCTGGCGCTCTCCGCCGTGCTCAAGCTCGACATCAATACCCTCAAACACCGCATCGCCAACCCCAGCAAGCGTTTCGTCTATCTGCAGCGTCAGGTTACTCCTGCGGTGGCGGAATATATCAAGGGGCTCAAGCTGGGTGGCGTCTACCTGCGCCCTGAAGCACGCCGCTTCTACCCGACCGGCGAGATCAGCGCCCATCTGGTGGGGGTGACCAACATCGATGGCAGCGGTATTGAAGGAATCGAGCGCAGCTACAACGAGTGGTTGACGGCGACACCCGGCGAAATGCGGGTGCGCAAGGATCGTCAGGGGCGCGTCATCGAGCGGCTTGGCATCGTCAAAGAGGGCAAGAACGCCAACGATCTGCAGCTCAGTATCGATCAGCGGGTGCAGGCGCTGGCCTACCGTGCCCTCAAGCGGGCAACCGACGAGAACAAGGCTACCTCCGGCTCCATGGTGATGCTGGATATCAAGACCGGTGAAGTACTCGCCATGGTCAATACCCCCTCCTATAACCCGAACAACCGCGGCCAGTATCAGAGCTTCCGGGTACGCAACCGGGTGGTGACTGATACCTACGAGCCGGGTTCGACCGTCAAGCCATTGATTTTGCTCAGTGCCTTGCAGGCAGGTGTCACCAGCTGGAAAGATTTCATTCCCGGTGGTCCGCTCTTTATCGGTGCCAAGCAGATCAAGGACGTCAGTATCCACAAGGCGACCAACCTCTACGATATCCTGCGCTACTCCTCCAACATCGGTATGTCGCGCATCGCGCTGCGGATGCCGGCGCAGGAGATGATCAACACCCTCAGCATGTTCGGTTTCGGCATGGATACCGGCAGCGGGCTGATGGGCGAGAGTAGTGGCATGTTGCCCCAGCGTCGTCGCTGGTCCGATATCGAGCGAGCAACCCTCTCGTTCGGTTATGGTCTGCGAGTCACCCCGCTGCAGCTGGCTTCCGCCTATGCCACCCTGGCCAACAAGGGCAAACGGGTGCCGCTCTCCATTGTCAAGGTGACTACGCCGCCCAAGGGTGAGCAAGTTATTGATCACAACAACGCCGCTGCCATGTTGCAGGCGCTGGAGTACGTGGTCGACAACGCCATTCCAAAAGCCAAGATCCCGGGCTATCGGGTCGGTGGCAAGAGTGGTACCGCCAAGGTCGCCGTCGCCGGTGGCTATGGCAAGGATTACATGGCCTGGTTTGCCGGTTTCGCACCCGCCAGTGATCCCCGTTTCGTCATGGTGGTGGTGATCAACGAGCCAAAAGGCAGCGCCTATTATGGCGGCGCCGTGGCGACCCCACCGTTTGCAGAGGCCATGGGCGGGGTGCTGCAGCTCTTCAATATTCGTCCCGATGCGGTGCCGCCAGCGGTGCCCACCAAACTTGCCCGTACGGAGGCTTCTCTTGTCCCGCGCACTTGATGCATTACTGCGCCCCTTCGGTATCCAGGCGCCGGCGCTAACCCTGACCGATATCCAGCTGGATAGTCGGCGGGTTGGCCCCGGCTCGCTCTTCGTGGCCATTCGCGGTCATCAGGTGGATGGCAGACGGTTTATCGAACAGGCGGTGGCTCAAGGAGCAACCGCTGTTGTGTTTGAGGAGGATGGTGAATTTATCCCACCATCGACTCCGGTTCCCTGTATCGGGATGCGGGAGCTGCCCGCTCACCTCTCAGCACTCGCAGGTACCTTCTACGACCAGCCAGCGAACAAGCTGCAACTGGTGGGAATCACCGGCACCAATGGCAAGAGCACTACCGCTTTGCTGGTCGCCAACTGGCGCACCCTGCTGGGTGGCAAGGCGGGTGTGATGGGCACCATCGGCAACGGCCTGTTCGGCAATTTGATCGAAGCGGAAAACACCACCGGCAGCGCCGTGCAGGTGCAAGCCAATCTGGCTGCGCTGCAAGCGCAGGGGGCGGATCTGGTGGCGATGGAGGTCTCCAGCCACGGTCTGGTGCAGCATCGTGTTGCCGCACTGCCGTTTGCCGCTGCCGTTTTCACCAACCTGAGCCGGGATCACCTCGACTACCACGGCACCATGGAAGCCTATGGCGCGGCCAAAGAGCAGTTGCTGCAGTTGGTCGATGAGTCTAATGCGGTGATCAACCGCGATGACGAGCTGGGTGCCAAGTGGCTCGAAAAATACCCGGCAGCTGTGGCGTTCAGCGTTAATGGCCCGATTGAACACCATTTTGGCCGTCAATTAACGGCGCAGCAGCTCGATTTTCACCAGCAAGGTTTTCGCGCGCAGATTAACTCCAGCTGGGGGAATGGTGTATTATCCGCCCCCTTGCTCGGGCGCTTCAACGTCAGCAATGTGCTGGCCGCGATGGGTGTGATGCTGGTGCTCGGCTATGACTTCCACGAGCTGCTGGCGACAGCGCCTCAGTTGCAGCCGGTGACCGGTCGCATGGAGTGCTTTGGCGGTGGTGATACGCCGCTGGCGGTGGTCGATTACGCCCACACCCCGGACGCGCTGGAGAAGGCATTGCAGGCCCTGCGGGTGCACTGCACAGGCCAGCTCTGGTGCCTGGTCGGTTGTGGTGGCGACCGCGATCGCGGCAAGCGCCCCATGATGGCCGCCATGGCCGAGCAGTATGCGGATCGCGTGATCCTGACCGACGACAATCCCCGTACCGAGGAGCCGGCCCGGATCATGGCCGACATGGTGGCGGGTCTTCGCGATCCTGCTGCGGTGCAGGTGGAGCACGACCGGGTCAAGGCGATTGTGCTGGCCATTGGTCAGGCGAGCAAACAGGACATCATCCTGGTGGCTGGTAAGGGTCACGAGGATTATCAGATCATTGGAACCGACAAGCGGCACTACAGCGACCGGGAAACCGTCGCGGCCGCCTTGCACACATTATTGGAGTCATTCAAATGATGACCCTCAGGCTTGCCGAGCTGGCGCAGGTACTCGATGCCCGTCTGATTGGTAACGATGGCGAGATCACCGTCGTCAGTACCGACACCCGCACTCTGGGCGCGGGTGCCCTGTTCGTTGCCCTGCGCGGCGAGCGCTTCGATGCCCACGATTTTTGCGAACAGGCTGTTCAGGCAGGGGCCTCTGCCCTGCTGGTCGAGCGTGAGCTGCCGCTGGCCATCCCCCAGCTGGTGGTAGCCGACAGTCTGAAAGGACTGGGCCGACTCGGCAAACTGGTGCGCGAGCGTATCAACCCGAAAGTGCTGGCCATTACCGGCAGCTGCGGCAAGACCACGGTGAAGGAGATGGCAACCGCCATCCTGCGCAACGAAGGGGAAGTGCTGGCCACCGCTGGCAACTTCAACAACGAGGTGGGCGTGCCGCTCACCCTGCTGCGCCTCGAACCGCAACACAAGTTTGCGGTGATGGAGCTGGGTGCCAACCATCCGGGCGAAATCGCCTGGACTACTTCACTGGCCAAACCCGATGCCGCCATCATCAACAACGTGGCGGCGGCCCATCTGGAGGGCTTCGGCTCGCTGGAAGGGGTGTTCCACGCCAAGAGCGAAATCTTTGAGGGCTTGAGCGAGGGTGGCACCGCTATCGTCAATGCCGACAACGAATTCTGGCCGAAGTGGCGGGAACGCGGCATTCAGTGCGCCTTCTCCATCGACGATCAGAGCCAGCCGTTCCACGCGCGCAACCTTGTGCTCAACGAACAAGGCTGCGCCGAGTTCGTGATGGTGACCCCGCAGGGTGAGCTGAGCCTGACTCTGGCTATCCCGGGTCGCCACAACGTGGCCAATGCGTTGGCTGCCGCCGCGGGCTGTCTGGCCCTCGGCGCATCCCTCGCCTGTGTCAAGGCGGGGCTGGAACAGATGGCGCCGGTCAAGGGGCGCTTCTGCGTGCAGCGCTGGGGCGGTCTGACTCTGGTGGATGATACCTACAATGCCAGCGTGGAATCCGTGCTGGCGGGCATCGATGCCCTGACCGCCATGGGCGGCTTCAAGGTACTGGTGTTCGGTGATATGCGGGAACTGGGTGAGGAGTCTGCCGAGCAACACGCCCGGGTTGGCCGTCATGCCCGCGAGCGCGGTCTGGATGCCGTGCTGACAGTGGGGGAAGATAGTCGTCACACCGCAGATGCCGCGGCGGGACGACATTTCGATAACAAGGCGTCGTTGTTTGAAGTGCTTGCGCAAATGATAAATACACATCAGGAAATTTCGATTCTGGTCAAGGGGGCCCGTGGCTCCCGCATGGAAGATATCGTCGAGATGGTCAAAGGCCATCAGGAGTCAGCCACATGCTAGTCTGGCTGGCCGAACTGCTCACCCCGCACTTCACCTTCTTCAACGTCTTCTCCTACCTGACGTTTCGCGCCATCCTGTCGATCATCACCGGACTGGGGGTTGCCCTCTGGATGGGGCCACGACTGATCCGTCGCCTGCAGATCCTGAAATTCGGTCAGGTGATCCGCAACGACGGTCCCGAGTCCCACCTCAGCAAGCGGGGCACCCCGACTATGGGTGGCCTGATGATCATTGCTGCGATTTTCACGTCTGTGCTGCTCTGGTGCCGCCTCGACAACCCCTATGTCTGGCTGGTGCTGTTTGTGCTGGGAGCCTACGGTGCCATCGGTTTTGCCGACGACTACCTCAAGGTGGTGCGCAAGAATACTGACGGCCTGATCGCGCGCTGGAAGTATTTCTGGCAATCCGCGGTAGCGCTGGCGGTGGCTGTGTTCCTCTATGCGACTGCAACCCATGAGGGACAGACCCAGCTGGTGGTGCCTTTCCTCAAGGATGTGATGCCGCAGCTTGGCCTGATGTTTATCGTGCTGACCTACTTTGTCATCGTTGGCACCTCCAACGCGGTCAACCTGACCGACGGTCTCGACGGCCTGGCCATCATGCCGACCGTGATGGTGGCGGGGGGTTTTGCCCTGATCGCCTGGGCTACCGGTAACGTCAATTTTGCCAGCTACCTGCACATTCCCTACGTGCCCTATACCTCTGAGCTGGTGATCGTCTGTACTGCCATCGTCGGGGCGGGTCTTGGTTTCCTCTGGTTCAACACCTATCCGGCCCAGGTCTTTATGGGGGACGTCGGTTCCCTGGCGCTGGGCGGCGCGCTTGGCACCATCGCCGTGCTGGTCCGTCAGGAGTTCCTGTTGGTGATCATGGGCGGCGTCTTCGTGATGGAGACCGTCTCGGTGATCCTGCAGGTGGGTTCATACAAGCTGCGCGGCGTGCGGATCTTCCGCATGGCGCCGATCCATCACCACTACGAGAAGAAGGGCTGGCCGGAGCCGCGCGTTATCGTGCGCTTCTGGATCATCACCCTCGTGCTGGTGCTGCTGGGTCTTGCCACCCTGAAGGTGAGGTAAGGCCATGGTCATCATCATCGGATTGGGCAAAACCGGGCTCTCCTGTGTCGATTACTTCCTCGGCCGTGGCGTGACGCCACTGGTGATGGATACCCGCGCCAACCCGCCCGGCAAGGATCAACTGCCGCCGGAGGTGGAGCTGATCCACGGGCTCGACGAGGCGCTGCTCAAGCAGGCGCACATGATTGTCGCGAGCCCGGGTATCGCGCTGGCGACCCCCGAACTGAAAGCGGCTGCCGAGTGTGGCGTACAGATCGTCGGTGACATCGAACTGTTTGTGCGCGAGACCCAGACTCCGGTCATCGCCATTACCGGCTCCAACGGCAAGAGCACCGTTACCACCTTGGTGGGCGAGATGATTGCCGAAGCCGGTCTCAATGTCGGCGTGGGCGGTAATATCGGCACACCTGCGCTGGAGCTGCTCAAGCAGCCGATGGATCTCTGCGTGCTGGAGCTCTCCAGCTTCCAGCTGGAAACTACTCACAGTTTGCGTGCAGCCGCCTCCGTGGTGCTGAACCTCTCAGAAGATCACATGGATCGCTATCAGGGCATGGCCGACTATCGCGCCGCCAAGATGGAGATCCATCAGCACTCCAAACACATTCTGGTCAATCGTGACGATGCCCAGACCCTGCCCGATGTGGGTCAGGTGTGGCAGAGCTTTGGTCTCGATTGCAATGGCTATGGCCGTTGCCTGCTGGATGGCCGCCACTGGTTGACCCTGCACGGCGAACCGCTGTTGGCAGTGGACGAGATGAAGATCGTCGGTGCCCACAATCAGGCCAACGCCCTTGCGGCCATGGCGCTGTGCGATGCGGTCGGTATTCCCCGTGCGGCTCAGCTTACCGTGCTGCGTCGTTTCGAGGGCTTGCCCCATCGTGCCCGCTTCGTGCGCGAGGTGAACGGGGTGCGCTGGATCAACGACTCCAAAGCCACCAACGTGGGGGCCACGCTGGCTGCCGTTGCCGGTGTGCGCGAGTCGGTCAAGGGGCGCCTGCTGTTGCTGGCCGGTGGTCAGGGCAAGGGGCAGGATTTTGGCCCGATCCAGGCGCTGCTGGGCAACCAGATCGATCACATGTACTGCTTCGGTCAGGATGCCGAGGTGCTGCTGGCACTGGGCGAGCAGACCGAACGGGTGGCCGACCTGGCCGCTGCGGTTGCCAAAGCGGCGGCCGATGCCAAGCCCGGTGACTGGGTGCTGCTGGCGCCAGCCTGTGCCAGCCTCGATCAGTTCAAGTCGTTCGAGGTGCGCGGCGATCGTTTCACCGAGATGGTGCTGGCACTATGAACGCCCTTCGCGTAGCAGCAGGTCTGTTCCAGCGCTGGTTGTTACCAGCGCGTCCTGCCGGTCTCTACGATCGGCAGCTGGTTCTGCTGGCGCTCTCCCTGATGGCGGTCGGGGTGGTCATCGTGGCCTCGGCGTCGATCCCCGAAGGGATTGCGCTGGGGGATGACCCCTTTATGTTTGTGAAACGTCACGCCCTGTTTC
This sequence comes from Aeromonas sp. PI_26, assembly GCF_027854445.1. Lineage (NCBI taxonomy): Bacteria > Pseudomonadati > Pseudomonadota > Gammaproteobacteria > Aeromonadales > Aeromonadaceae > Aeromonas > Aeromonas sp. PI_26. Next base: position 118,488 of record NZ_JAJNOE010000008.1, on the reverse strand, counting down.
TGGTGATGGCGCTCGGTATCTCCTGGTTTGTGTTGCAGGTGCCGATGGCGCGCTGGCAACAGCACAACGGCCCCATGTTGCTGCTGGCGATCTTGATGCTGGTGCTGGTGCTGCTGGTGGGGCGGAACGTCAACGGTGCGGTGCGCTGGTTGCCGCTCGGCCCCTTCAACCTGCAGCCTGCCGAGTTTGGCAAGCTGGCGCTGTTTGTCTATCTGGCCGGTTATCTGGTGCGGCGCCAGAGCGAAGTGCGTGAAGCCTGGATCGGCTTCCTGAAACCGCTGGCGGTGTTCGGGGTGCTGGCGGTCTTGCTGCTGTTGCAGCCGGACCTGGGTTCCACCGTAGTGATGTTCGTCACCTCGTTCGGCATGCTGTTTCTGGCCGGTGCCCGACTGGGACAGTTTTTGACTCTGATCGGCGCGGGTCTCGGCTCGGTGGTGATGCTGATCATCGTCGAGCCCTACCGGATGCGGCGGGTGACCTCTTTTATGGATCCTTGGGCCGATCCGTTCGGCAGCGGCTACCAGTTGACCCAGTCGCTGATGGCGTTTGGCCGTGGCAGCTGGTTTGGCGAAGGGCTTGGCAACTCCATCCAGAAGATGGAGTACCTGCCGGAAGCACACACCGACTTCGTGTTTGCGATCCTCGGTGAAGAGCTGGGTTACGTCGGGGTGCTGGGCGCCCTGTTCCTGATTTTTGCGCTGGCGGTCAAGGCGCTCAAGCTGGGGCATCGCGCGCTGGTGGCCGAGCGGCTCTATGACGGTTATCTGGCGATCGGCATTGGCATCTGGTTCAGCTTCCAGACCTTCGTTAACGTCGGCGCGGCTAGTGGCATGATGCCAACCAAGGGCTTGACCCTGCCGCTGGTCAGTTACGGTGGTTCCAGTCTCATCATCATGTCGGTGGCGGTGAGCATGTTGATTCGAATCGATTTTGAGTTGCGTCAGGCGACAGCCCAGGCGCGCGTGCGGGAGGTTTAGTGAGCAAGACTCTGTTGGTGATGGCAGGTGGTACCGGTGGGCATGTGTTCCCCGGTCTGGCCGTGGCCGATCGCCTTAAGGCCCAGGGCTGGACTGTCCACTGGCTAGGCACTGCCGACCGGATGGAGGCGGAACTGGTGCCAGCCCACGGTTATCCCATCTCCTTCATCGATATTCAGGGGGTGCGTGGCAACGGCATCAAGCGACTGCTGGTGGCGCCCTATCGCATCGTCAAATCGATCTTGCAGGCGCGTCAGGTACTCAAGACCGTTCGCCCTGATGTGGTGCTCGGCATGGGCGGTTTTGCTTCCGGCCCGGGTGGCGTGGCGGCCTGGTTCTCCGGCATTCCGCTGTTGCTCCATGAGCAGAATGCTGCTGCTGGCATGACCAACAAGTTGCTGGCCCGTATCGCCAGGCGGGTTTTGATGGCATTTCCGGGCGCCTTCGCGCCGAGCCGTCGCACCGCCGTGGTCGGTAATCCAGTGCGTCCCGAAGTGGTCGCCCTGCCGGATCCGCAACTGCGCAGCGGGGATGAGCCACTGCATCTGCTGATCGTCGGCGGCAGTCTGGGGGCGCGGGTGCTCAACGAGCAGGTACCTGCTGCGGTGGCAGCATCCGGCGTGCCCATTGAAGTGCGTCACCAGTGTGGCAAGGGCAATGCTGAGGCCGTCTCTGCTGCCTATGCCCAGCACGACATCAATGCCGAGGTGAGCGAATTTATCAAGGATATGGCCAGCGCCTACGCCTGGGCCGACCTGGTGGTCTGCCGTGCCGGTGCCCTGACTGTTTCCGAAGTGGCTGCCGCCGGTGTGGCTGCCATTTTCGTGCCGCTGCCCCATGCGGTGGATGATCACCAGACCCGTAACGCCTTGACTCTGGTCGACGGCGGTGCGGCCGAGTTCCTGCCCCAGTCCGAGCTGAATACCGCATCACTGGCGGCGCGTCTGACCTGGCTGGCTGGTCGCAGGGAGACCCTGTTTAACATGGCGAAAGCGGCTCGCCGCGTCGCCATCACCGATGCGGCCGAGCGGGTTGCAGATGAGTGCAAACAGCTCGCAACCGGGCAGTGTGGTAAAGATTGATGAGCAAGGTTGCAGCGGTGACACCGTGCAGCCTTGTACCTGTATGTATTGATGCCGCCGTGCAACTGCGCTTTGACGGCGCATGGCCTGCGGCAGACTAAAGAGACGATTATGACCAAGGTTGAACTGGCAAAACTACGTACTGTGATCCCCGAAATGCGCCGCGTGCGTCGCATCCACTTTATCGGCATCGGTGGTGCCGGTATGGGCGGGATTGCCGAAGTGCTTGCCAACGAAGGGTATCAGGTGACAGGTTCTGATCTGGCTCGCAACGCCGTGACCGAGCGGTTGGCCGGACTGGGCGCCCACATCTTTGTCGGCCACAGTGCCGAACACGTTGAGGGTGCCAGCGTGGTGGTGGTCTCTACCGCCATCAAGCAGGACAACCCGGAGCTGCTGGCTGCCCGCGAACTGCGGATCCCGGTGGTGCGCCGTGCCGAGATGCTGGCCGAGCTGATGCGTTTCCGTCACGGCATCGCTATCGCCGGTACCCATGGCAAAACCACCACCACCAGTCTGGTGGCGAGCATCTATGCCGAAGCCGACCGCGACCCGACCTTCGTCATCGGTGGCCTGCTCAACAGTGCCGGCACCAATGCCCGACTGGGCAGCAGCCGCTACCTGATTGCCGAGGCGGACGAGAGCGACGCCTCTTTCCTGCATCTGCAGCCGATGGTCTCTATCGTGACCAACATCGAAGCGGATCACATGGATACCTACGGCGGTGATTTCTCCAAGCTGAAGGCCACCTTCATCGAGTTTCTGCACAATCTGCCCTTCTACGGACTGGCGGTGGTCTGCATCGATGATCCGGTGATCCGTGGCATGTTGCCCGAGATTGCCCGTCCGACCTTGACCTACGGTCTCTCTGACGATGCCGATGTGCAGGTGCTGGATTTTGTCCAGACCACCAACCACAGCTGCTTCCGTGTTCGCCGCAAAGAGGCCGGTGAGCTGCAGGTGACCCTCAATTTGCCGGGTATTCACAACGCATTGAACGCCGCAGCGGCGATAGCTGTCGCGACAGAGGACGGTGTCAGCGATGAGGCCATCATCTCTGCTCTGGCCAAATTTGAAGGGGTTGGTCGTCGCTTCCAGCAGTATGGCGAGTTTGAAACCGGTCGCGGCAAGGCGATGCTGGTGGACGATTATGGTCACCACCCGAGCGAAGTGAAGGTCACCATCAACGCCGCCCGTGCCGGTTGGCCCGAGAAGCGTCTGGTGATGGTGTTCCAGCCGCACCGTTATACCCGCACCCGCGACCTCTACGAGGACTTCGCCGATGTGCTCTCCAAGGTAGACGTGCTGGTGATGCTGGAGGTTTATGCTGCCGGTGAGGAGCCGATCCCGGGCGCTGATGGACGGGCACTGTGCCGCTCCATTCGCTCGCGCGGCAACCTGGAACCCATCTTCGTCGCTACACCGGATGACGTGCCAGCCGTGCTGGCCGACCTGATCGGCGAGGGGGATTTGGTGTTGACTCAAGGCGCCGGGAACGTCGGGGCACTGGCCCGTCGTCTCGGAGAGATGAAATTGAGCATAGATAGCATGAAATCTGGCGCCTGAGGGCCCAATGAGTATTTTGACCGCCAAGCCGGGGCCTATATAATGGCGAACCGGTCTGTCAAAGGCCGGTTTAGCGCGTTACACGGGGATCGATCGGGTGGAGGCAAGGGCACAGGGGCGCACCAAGGGTGGCTTCATCGCAGGGGTAGCGTTTTTCCTGCTGGTGATATGGGGCTGCTACCGGACGGCGCTGGATGTTAAAGGTTGGCTGACAGATGCCAACCGGTTGCCCATGAGCGAGCTGTTGCTGCAGGGGCAACACCAGTATTTGCAAACCGAAGAGCTGCGGATGGCCGTGCTGGATGGCGCCGAGCTGCGCAACTTCTTCGAATTGGACGTCAACGAATTGCAGGCAAGGCTCAATGCCTTGCCATGGGTGGCCTCGGTCTCGGTACGAAAGAAGTGGCCGAACAAGATCAAGATCTACCTCACGGAACAAGATGTGGCGGCGCGCTGGAATGGCAACCGCTTCGTCAACACCAAGGGCAAGGTATTCAGTGCCCCGGATCGGGTCAAGACGCCGCTGTTGCAGCTGTCAGGGCCGGATGACCAGGCTGCCCGGGTGTTGAAAGAGAGTCGGCAGTACGAGTCGCAACTGGCTGCCAAGGGATACAAGTTGCTGGGGGTGAATCTGACCCCCCGCCATGCCTGGGAACTGACCCTGGATGGCAATATCAAGCTGTTCCTGGGACGCAATGACATTGCGCTCCGGCTGCAGCGGTTTATCGATGCCTTCCCGGTTATCGAACCCCGTGCGCAAGTTGCCTACGTGGATCTTCGATACGACACCGGAATGGCAGTTGGCTGGAAGAAGAGCGAAGAGAAAGTGCATGACCAACACCGCAGATAGGAATTTGATTGTCGGACTGGATATCGGCACAACCAAGGTGGCGGTTCTGGTCGGGGAAGTATTGCCGGACGGTGAACTGAACGTCATCGGTATGGGCAGTCACGCTTCTCGCGGAATGGAGAAGGGCGGGGTCAATGACCTCGACTCCGTGGTCAAGTCACTGCGCCGCGCGGTGGAAGAGGCTGAGATGATGGCAGATTGCCAGATCAGCTCGGTCTATCTGGGGTTGTCCGGCAAGCATATCGACTGCCGCAACGAGACCGGTATGGTGCCCATCTCCGATGAAGAGGTGACCCAGGAGGATGTGGACAACGTGATCCACACTGCCAAGTCGGTTCGCCTCTCCGATGAGCTGCGCGTGCTGCATGTGCTACCTCAGGAGTTTGCCATCGACTATCAGGAAGGGATCAAGAATCCGGTCGGCCTCTCCGGTGTGCGGATGGCAGCCAAGGTTCACCTGATCACCTGCCATAACGACATGGCCCGCAACATTGAGAAATGTGTGGAGAAAGTCGGCTTGCGCGTGGATCAACTGATCTTCTCCGCGCTGGCCTCCAGCTATGCGGTGTTGACCGAAGACGAGAAAGAGCTGGGTGTCTGCGTGGTGGACATCGGTGGCGGAACCATGGACATGTCGCTGTTTACCGGCGGTGCCCTGCGCCACACCAAGGTGATCCCGTACGCTGGCAGCACTGTGACCAGCGACATCGCCTACGCCTTCGGCACGCCGCCGCTCGACGCGGAAGCGATCAAGGTGCGCTACGGTTGCGCCCTCGGTCGTCTGGTCAGCAAGGAAGACAATATTGAAGTACCCAGTGTCGGCGGTCGCCCGGCGCGCAGCCTGCAACGGCAGACACTGGCTGAAGTGATTGAGCCCCGTTACACCGAGTTGCTCTCCATGGTGAATGATGAGCTGGTGCGGGTACAAAGCGAGTTGAAAGCGCAGGGGGTCAAGCATCAGCTGGCAGCCGGTGTGGTCTTGACCGGCGGCGCTGCCCAGATTGAAGGCATTGTGGAGTGTGCAGAGCAGATCTTCCAGAGCCAGGTCCGGGTGGGAGAGCCCATGAACATACGTGGTTTGAGTGATTACGTGCAGGCACCGGTGTACTCGACTGCGGTCGGGTTGCTGCAATATGGCCGCACCCATCAAGCCACAGGTAGCAACAAAGAATATGCCGCCAAGGCAAGCGTCGGTGGCCTGGTCAAACGGGTTAGCAACTGGCTGCGTGGCGAGTTCTAAGAATTTTGCTGAGTCAGGCAAATAAAGCGGAGAGACAACATGTTTGAATTTATGGATAGCCACACTGACGAAGCCGTCATTAAAGTGATCGGTGTAGGTGGCGGCGGCGGCAACGCTGTCGAACACATGGTTCGTCAAAATATTGAGGGTGTTGAGTTCATTACCGTCAACACCGACGCTCAGGCACTGCGCAACTCCAGTGCCAACACTACCCTGCAGATCGGCGGTGGCATCACCAAGGGTCTGGGGGCCGGCGCCAATCCGGAAGTGGGTCGTGATGCTGCAATGGAAGATCGCGAAGCGCTGCGTGAGCTGCTGACCGGTTCCGACATGGTGTTCATCGCCGCAGGTATGGGTGGTGGTACCGGTACCGGTGCTGCGCCGATCGTGGCCGAAGTGGCACGCGAGATGGGCATTCTGACCGTTGCTGTGGTGACCAAGCCGTTCTCCTTTGAAGGGAAGAAGCGGATGGGCTTCGCCGCGCACGGTATCGAAGAGCTCTCCAAGAACGTCGACTCCCTGATCACCATCCCCAACGACAAGTTGCTGAAGGTGCTGGGTCGCGGTATCTCCCTGCTGGATGCCTTCAAGGCGGCCAACGATGTACTGCTTGGCGCGGTACAGGGCATTGCCGAGCTGATCACCCGTCCGGGTTTGATCAACGTCGACTTCGCAGACGTGCGTACCGTGATGCGTGAAATGGGTACCGCCATGATGGGTACCGGTTCCGCCTCTGGTGATGACCGTGCCGAAGAAGCGGCCGAGAAAGCCATCTCCAGCCCGCTGCTGGAAGATGTGGATCTGGCCGGTGCCCGTGGCATCCTGGTCAACATCACCGCCGGTATGGACATGACCATCGAAGAGTTCGAAACCGTGGGTAACGCGGTCAAGGCCTTCGCTTCCGAGAACGCCACTGTAGTTGTGGGTACCGTAATCGATCCGGAAATGCACGACGAACTGCGTGTGACCGTGGTTGCTACCGGTATCGGTGCCGAGCGCAAGCCGGACATCACGCTGGTCAAGAGCAGCCAGGTGCAAGAGCGCCCGGTGCGTCAGCCGCTGGTTAGCGACATGATGCAAGGCCGCGTGATGGACGAAGCCCCGGCCAAGGTGGTCAACGCCGAGCCGCAAGCTCGTCGTGAACCGGATTACCTGGATATTCCGGCGTTCCTGCGCAAGCAAGCTGATTAAGCCTCTTATGGCTCTTGTTTGTTTGTTGTTCAAGGAATGTGCTAAGATGGCCTGCCAACGACCATCTGGTCCGGATTTTAAGCTGTTTAGGGTACACCCATGATTAGACAAAGAACCTTGAAAACGAGTGTACAGGCGACTGGTGTCGGCCTGCATTCGGGCCGGAAAGTCACCATGACGTTCCGTCCGGCGCCTGTGAACACAGGAATCGTTTACTTGCGTACCGACCTGAATCCTGTGGTGGAGCTGCCAGCCAATGCCGATCAGGTGCGCGATACCGTGCTCTGTACCGCTCTGGTCAACGAAGCCGGTGTCCGTGTCTCTACCATTGAGCACCTCTCCGCCGCGCTGGCCGGGATGGGGATCGACAACCTCTACGTTGAGGTTGACGCGCCCGAGATCCCGGTGATGGATGGCAGTGCGCATCCCTTTATCTACCTGCTGCAGGAAGTCGGGATCCGTGAGCAGAATGCTGCCAAGCAGTTTGTGCGGATCAAGAAGAGCATCCGGGTTGAAGACGGCGACAAGTGGGCGGAATTCCACCCCTATCGCAACGGCTTCAAGATGGATCTTGAGATCGATTTCCAGCATCCGGTCTTTGAAGGGCGCAATCAGCGTTGCGTACTGGATTTCTCCGGTGCCTCCTTCGTGAAAGAGATCAGCCGTGCCCGTACCTTCGGGTTCATGCGCGATATCGAGTACCTGCGTTCCCAGAACCTGGCGCTGGGCGGAAGCCTAGAAAACGCCGTGGTACTGGATGACTATCGGGTGCTGAACGAAGACGGTTTGCGTTATGAGGACGAGTTCGTCAAGCACAAGATGCTGGACGCGATCGGTGACCTCTATATGTGTAACCGCAGCATCATCGGTGAGTTCCGTGCCTACAAGACCGGACATGCCCTGAACAACAAGCTGCTGCGTGCCTTGCTGGCCGAGCAGGAGGCTTGGGAATTGGTGACCTTCGAGGGTGAGGGCGACAAAGCGCCTATCGCTTACTACGATAACGGTCTGGTTCTGGCCTGATAGCTGTGCAACGGAACGTCGGTCCTCTCTCCGCACCGACGTTCCGTCATTTGTTTACTCCATCCTTTAATACCGATTATCTCCCGGTTTTATTTCCCGTGCAGGCTCCTGGCCGCACCTGACCGAGCAGACTGATTTCTATGAGCATTACCCTGATCCTCCACGGCAAGCAGCGACGCAAGTTGCACCTGCCCAAACAACGTCTGGCCTGGGTCGGCGGTATTCTCTTCTCCCTGTTGGCCCTTGGTGGTGGTTGGCTCTGGCAGAGCTGGCACCAAAAAATGGAGGCGCTGGAAGTGGCGCTTGCCGTTGCCGAGCAACAGTCCGTCGACCAGAGTGGCGACGAAGCCCGTGAACAGTTGGCAATGCTGGCTGCTCAGGTGGGCACTATGCAAGGCCAGCTTGGCCGTCTCAATGCCCTCGGCGAACGATTGACCGAGCAGGCCGATCTCGATCCCGACGAGTTCAATTTCAAAGAGCTGCCCCCCATGGGCGGTCCTTCTTATGATGAAGAGCTGGAAGTGAGCCTCAACGAGCTGCAAGCCTCGATGAAACACCTCAGCCAGCAGCTCAGCAGCCGCGAAGAGCAGCTGTCGGTACTTGAATCTTTCATCATGAATCACCATATCACCGATGCCGGTTTTATTTCCGGCACGCCAGTCAAACAGGAGCGAGTTTGGGTCTCGTCCGGGTTTGGTGGACGGGTCGATCCGTTCAACGGGCGTGCCAAGATGCACAAAGGGGTCGATTTCCGTGGCAAACCCGGAACCCCGATTCTGGCCACCGGGCCCGGCATTGTCAGCTGGGCGGGCCGTCATCCGGAATTTGGCAATATGGTGGAGATTAATCACGGCAATGGCCTGGTCACCCGCTATGCCCACAACTCCAAGTTGCTGGTCGAGGTGGGCACTCTGGTTGATCAGGGTCAGAAGATTGCCTTGATGGGACGCACCGGTCGCGCGACCGGGGTCCATCTGCATTACGAAGTGTTGAAAGATGGTCGTCAGGTCAACCCCGCACGCTTTCTCAGTGCCAGACGGGGTTAGGTTTTTTTCTTCAGGTTCCAGTGACGGAACGCTTTTATAACCAGAAATAGTTGGTACCCATGATTAGCACACTGCTTACCAAGATTATCGGCAGCCGGAACGACAGAACGCTCAAGGCTTTGCGCAAAATTGTAAAACAGATCAATGCCATGGAGCCGCAGTTCGAGGCTCTGTCCGATGCCGAGTTGCAGGCCAAAACGGCTGAATATCGTCAGCGTATCGAGCAGGGTGAGACCCTGGAGCAGTTGCTGCCGGAAGCGTTCGCGACCGTGCGTGAAGCCTCCAAGCGGGTGTTTGGCATGCGCCACTTCGATGTGCAACTGATCGGCGGCATGGTGCTGAACTCCAACCGCATCGCGGAAATGAAAACCGGTGAAGGTAAGACTCTTACGGCGACTTTGCCAGCTTACCTGAACGCCCTGAGCGGCCGGGGTGTGCACGTGGTAACGGTGAACGACTATTTGGCCAAGCGTGATGCGGAGGCGAACCGCCCGCTGTTCGCCTTCCTCGGCATGACCGTCGACTGCAACGTGCCCGGTATGGATGCGTCCCAGAAGCGTGACGCCTACGCCGCCGACATCACCTACGGTACCAACAACGAATTCGGTTTCGACTACCTGCGCGACAACATGGCGTTCTCGCCGGAGCAGCGCGTACAGCGCCCGCTCAACTACGCGCTGGTGGATGAGGTGGACTCGGTGCTTATCGATGAAGCCCGGACTCCGCTCATCATCTCCGGCCCAGCTGAAGACAGCTCAGAGCTCTATATCCGCGTCAACAAGCTGATCCCGCTGCTGGTCAAACAGGACAAGGAAGACACCGAAGAGTACACCGGTGACGGTCACTACACGGTGGACGAGAAGAACCGTCAGGCACTGCTGACCGAAAACGGCCAGATCTTCGTGGAAGAGCTGCTCAAGAAAGAGGGGCTGCTGGACGAGAACGACTCCCTGTTCTCCGCCTCCAACATCAGCCTGCTGCACCACGTCAATGCGGGCCTGCGTGCTCACACCCTGTTCGAGCGCAACGTGGACTACATCGTCCAGAAAGACGAAATCGTCATCGTCGACGAGCACACTGGCCGTACCATGCCGGGTCGTCGCTGGTCCGATGGTCTGCATCAGGCCGTTGAAGCGAAGGAAGGGGTGAAGATCCAGAACGAGAACCAGACGCTGGCATCCATCACCTTCCAGAATTACTTCCGTCTCTACAACAAGCTGGCGGGCATGACCGGTACTGCAGATACCGAAGCCTTTGAATTCCAGCAGATTTATGGCCTGGATACCGTGGTTATCCCGACCAACAAGCCGATGGTGCGTAAAGACATGGGCGATCTGGTCTACCTGACCGCCAACGAGAAGTATGCCGCTATCATCGAAGATATCCGTCAGTGCGTGGCCAAGGGCCAGCCTGTACTGGTCGGTACTGTCTCTATCGAGAACTCCGAGCTGCTCTCCGGCATCCTGACCAAGGAGAAGATCCCGCACAAGGTGCTGAACGCCAAGTTCCACGCCATGGAAGCGGAGATCGTTGCCCAGGCTGGTCAGACAGGTGCGGTCACCATCGCGACCAACATGGCCGGTCGTGGTACCGACATCGTGTTGGGCGGCAACTGGCAGGCAGAGATTGCCAAGCTGGAGAACCCGACCAGCGAGCAGATTGCCGAGCTGAAAGCCGCCTGGCAGGTGCGTCACGATGCGGTGCTGGCCGCTGGTGGTCTGCACATTATCGGCACCGAGCGTCACGAATCCCGTCGTATCGATAACCAGCTGCGCGGCCGTTCCGGTCGTCAGGGTGACCCGGGCTCCTCCCGTTTCTACCTCTCCATGGAAGATACCCTGATGCGGATCTTCGCCTCCGATCGCGTGACCGGCATGATGAAGAAGCTGGGCATGGAAGAGGGCGAAGCCATCGAGCACCCGTGGGTCACCAAGGCGATCGAAAATGCCCAGCGCAAGGTGGAAGGTCGCAACTTCGACATCCGCAAGAGCTTGCTGGAGTTTGATGACGTGGCCAACGACCAGCGCAAGGTGGTCTACGAGCAGCGCAACGAGCTGCTGGATACCAACGACATCTCCGAGACCATCCACGTTATCCGTGATGATGTGTACGGCGCGGTGATCGATGAGTACATCCCGCCCCAGTCTCTGGAAGAGATGTGGGATGTGCCGGGTCTGGAAGCGCGCCTGAAGGCCGACTTCGCGCTGGATCTGCCGCTGCAACAGTGGCTGGCGGAAGATGACAAGCTGTACGAAGAGAAGCTGCGCGAGCGCATTCTGGACGAAGCCACCAAACTCTATGCCCACAAGGAGGAGCTGGTCGGCAAAGAGGTGCTGCGCAACTTCGAGAAAGCGGTGATGCTACAAACTCTGGATGGTCTGTGGAAAGAGCATCTGGCCGCCATGGATCACCTGCGTCAGGGCATCCATCTGCGCGGCTACGCCCAGAAGAACCCCAAGCAGGAGTACAAGCGCGAATCCTTCGATCTGTTCACCCAGATGCTGGAAACCCTCAAGCGCGACGTGGTCAGCATCCTGAGCCGTGTTCAGGTGCAGGAGCGCGATGTAGAGGCGATGGAAGAGCAGCAGCGCCAGCAGGCGGAAGCCGCTCCCCGCACCTATACCCACGCCGCAGCCGAGAGCCAGCTGGCCGATGAACAGGCCGCAGGCGAAGAGGGGCACACCACCTTCGTACGTGACGAGCAGAAGGTCGGTCGCAACGATCCCTGCCCGTGCGGCTCCGGCAAGAAGTACAAGCACTGCCACGGTCAGTTGACCTGATCGACGCTATGCCATAACAGGCGGGCCAAGTGCCCGCCTTGTTATTGGTGGCAACAAGCGAACAGAGGTAATTGATGGAACAGAAAAAACGGATCTGGGTGGCGGTTGGCGTCATCGAGAATGAACGGGGCGATATCTTCATCGCCAGACGCTCCTCCGATCGCCATCAGGGGGATCGCTGGGAGTTTCCCGGTGGCAAGGTGGAGTCGGGCGAGGATCTGCTGACTGCGCTGGATCGGGAGCTGTGGGAAGAGATCGGCATCCGGGTATTGGATTGTGCCCCCTTTATGGAGCTGCAGCACGACTACCCCGAGAAGCAAGTATTGCTGGATATCTGGAAGGTGACCCGTTTCAGCGGCGAGCCGTTCGGAAAAGAGGGGCAGGAGTGTCTGTGGGTGCCGGTGGCCGAGCTGCACAACTACCACTTCCCCGATGCCAATGGCCCGATTGTAGCGCGGCTACAGGGTCTGCTGGCGTGAGCCGGTAGCAATCAACAAGCATCAAAAAAGGGCCAATCGGCCCTTTTTTGATATTGCAGAGGTGAGTGACCAAGGGCTTATAGCCACTGATCGCCCTCTTCCGGCTCCGGCAGCAGATCCGGGTTGATCTCCCCCGGGATCCGCTTCTCTTCATCGGCCCATTCGCCGAGATCGATCAGCTGGCAGCGCTTGCTGCAGAAGGGGCGGAACGGACTCTGCGGGCCCCACTCCACTTCGCTCTGACAGGTCGGACACTTTACCTTGGTGACCATAAGCCCTCCTTAGCAGCAGGCGAGCTGGAACGGCACGTCGCCAATCGGCTGTTCTGCGGTAGGCAGAAAGCGCAGGGCGAAGCGGTTCTTGTGGCCGCTCAGGGTCGGGTAGCAGAACAGATTGCCCGGCAGCTTGATGCGGATCAGCTCGGCGCTCTCGGCGGTGTCCTGGAAGAAACCGTTGCTGGCAACCTGCTCACTGAAGCTGCCTGATTCACGCCACAGGCGCAGCAGCAGAGTGATGGCATTCATCAGCAGGTTAATATCGCTCAGCCAGCCCTGCATCTGCTGGTGACGGGTGATGGCCGGGGTGCCGAGCCAGTGGTGCAGCTGTGGCACATCGAAGGCACACAGACCACCCGGGATGGAGAAGCGCTGGCGGATGGAGCCGAGCAGACGATCCTCTTTCAGGCGGGCACCCGGGCGTGGCGAGTTGAGCAGGTTGCGAGAGAGCTGGCTGCTCTCTTGCTGCATCAGTTTGATCTGCTCCAGATCGACATCGGGCAGGCTGGCCCAGTGGCTCAGACGCTGGCCGAGACGTTCCAGATCCTTGATGAGGTCGGCGCGCAGGTCACCACGCTCAAGCAACTCCTGCAGATCGAACAGCCCCTTGAAGAAGGCGATATGTGCCCAGGATTGTTCACTCTCCAGATTGTCGCGGATCTGGGAAAACAGGGACTCCAGACGAAGATAGGTCCGGCTTTTTTCATTGAGGGGAAAATCGTAAATCATGCCTAATCCTGGCCAGCCATAAACCGGCCTAGTGTACTCACACTTGGCGGCCTTGTTGAGAGGCAATTGCCAGATATGTCTCGTGCAGCGCCAAAATCCGCGTTTTAATCGCCATTTCGCTACCATTGTGGTTTTCGATGACATCATCCGCCGCAGCGAGACGTTCCGACCGGCTCGCCTGAGCGGCGATGATGGCTCGGGCCTGCTCGGCCGATACCCCATCACGGCGGCAGGTGCGCTCAACCTGGGTGGCTTCATCCACATCGATCACCAGCACCCGGTTGGCGAGGCCGGTGAGTTTGTTCTCCACCAGCAGTGGCACCACCAGCAGGCAGTAAGGAGAACTGGCCGCGGCACATTGGCGCAGCATTTCGCTGCGAATCAGCGGGTGGAGCAGGGCATTGAGCCACTCCTTGGCCTGTGGATCGCTGAAGACCCGCTCGCGCAGGGCACGACGGTCGAGTTGACCGCTAGGTTCAATCACATCCGGGCCAAAATGGTCGGCGATGGCGGCAAGGGCCGGGGTACCCGGCTCGACCACTTCGCGGGCGATCACATCGGCATCCACCACCTCGATACCCAGCGCGGCAAACTGATTGGCGATAGTGGTCTTGCCGCTGCCGATACCACCTGTGATAGCAACTACATACATGGGGGCCTCTTGCTCAAAGCAGGGTCGAGAGATACCAGCGGGTGATGGTATCGCCCCATAGCAGGGCGATCCAGCCCGCGATGGCGAGGTAGGGGCCGAAGGGGATGGGCTTGCCCTGATGGTGTTTGTGCAAGGCGATCAGACTGATGCCGATCACTGCGCCGATCAGGGATGAGAGCAGCAGAATTATGGGCAGCGCCTGCCAACCGAGCCAGGCGCCCAGCGCCGCTAGCAGCTTGAAGTCGCCATAGCCCATCCCCTCCTTGCCAGTGAGCAGCTTGAAAGCCCAGTAGAGGCTCCAGAGCACCAGATAGCCCGCCATGGCGCCGATCACGGCATCCGCCAGCGGTACGAAGCCACTTGCCAGGTTGAACAGCAGCCCGCCCCACAGCAGTGGCAGGGTGAGCTGGTCGGGCAGCAACATCTTGTCGAGATCGATGAAGGTGAGGGCGACCAGCACCCAGGTCAGCAACAGGGCGGCCAGTGTGCCCCAGCCCGGTGTTATGACCATGGCTACGGCTACCGATAGCAGGGCGGTCAGCAGCTCTACCAGCGGATAGCGGGCCGAGATGGGGGCCTGACAGTCGCGGCAACGCCCTTTGAGCCAGAGCCAGCTCAACAGCGGGATGTTCTCCAGCGCAGTGATGGCGTGACCACAGTGAGGGCATGCGGAGCGCGGCACCATCAGGTTGTAGCGCTCTGGCGCAACGGCCTCTTCGTCGGGGGCGAAGTAGCTGCGATACTCGGCCTGCCACTCCCGCTCCAGCATGATGGGCAGGCGGTGGATGACCACATTAAGGAAACTGCCGATCATCAGGGAGAAGAGAAAAACCAGCGAGAAGTAGAGCCAGGGCAAGCTGTGAGCCAGCTCGAGAAGAAGTGTCATAACCAACCGTCAGTTATTGAATGAGGGGAGGGCATGGTTTTGGTGCCATGCCCTGATAAATCAGCCTACCACGTCGCCAAGCTTGAAGATGGGCAGGTACATGGCGATAACCATGCCGCCGACCAGCACCCCGAGCACCACCATGATGAGGGGTTCCAGCAGGCTGGTGAGGCCATCGACCAAGTCATCCACCTCCTGTTCGAAGATGGTGGCGACCTTGGAGAGCATATCATCGATGGCGCCGGACTCCTCACCGATCATCACCATCTGGATCACCATGTCGGGGAAGAGATCGACGGTGCGCATCGCCACGTTGATCTGCATGCCTGCCACCACCTCGTTGCGGATCGCCATGACGGCGGTGCGATAGACATAGTTGCCGGAGGCACCTGCTGCCGAAATCAGCGCATCCACCAGCGGGATACCGGCGGAGAAGGTGGTCGACAGGGTGCGGGCAAAGCGGGCCATCGCTGCCTTGTGCAGGATCATCCCGACTACCGGAATGGTGAGGACGAACTTGTCGGTATTGTCTTTCACCTTCTGGGAGGCCCGCCAGGCCCGCACATAGAGGAAGATGCCAAGGGCTGTGCCACCAAAGAAGACATACCACCAGTTCTGCATAAAGCGGGAGATGCCGATAACAAACTGGGTGAACACAGGCAGCTCGGCACCAAAGCTCTTGAAGATATCCTCGAACTGCGGAATGACGAACAGCAGCAGGATGGAGGTGACCACGATGGCGACCAGAATGACCATGGTGGGGTAGAACATCGCCTTCTTGATCTTCGACTTGAGCGCTTCCGACTTTTCCCGGTAAGTGGCGATACGGTCGTAGATGGTCTCCAGTGCACCGGATTGCTCACCGGCTTCCACCAGATCGCAGTAGAGATCATCGAAATAGAGAGGATGGCGACGCAGCGCCTCCGACATGGGGGTGCCGGTCTCCACATCGGCGGCAATCTGCCCCATCAGCTCGCGCATCGAGGCTTTCTCGTGACTGCGAGCGATGATCTGCAGGCTCTGCACCAGTGGTACGCCGGCGGAGAGCATGGTAGTTATTTGGCGGGAGACGATGGCGATATCCATCGGTTTGATCTTGGCGCCGCCCTTGGAGAAAAGCCCCTGGGATTTCTTGGCCACCTTGGTGACGTTGACCCCCTGCTTGCGCAGTTCGGTCTTGACGGTGTTGATGCTGTCAGCCTGCAGCTCGCCGGAGACCTTCTGCCCCTTGCGATTAACCCCGTGCCAGCGGAAGGCGAAGACTTTCTTGGGGGCATTGTTCTTTTTCGTTAGGGTTGCCATCTTTGCATCCTGCAATGGGGTTGGTTGTCAGAGCCTGGCTCTGCACGTCACCAACCTGGTCAAGGTGCCCGACTGGCTTGATGCCGGCGGGGTACTGATAGGGGGGCCTTCTTGGCGCCAGCCCGGTCACTTTAATGCCTGATTATTCTGTCATTCGGGCTGTCATCTATTCCGTGTTCGTGAACGACAAATTCGCTCTGCCAACCAAACCGGCGGGTCGTCCCGCACACGGATCAGTTGGTGGTGACCCGGTTGACTTCGGCCAGACTGGTGACCCCGAGCCGGGCCTTCTCCAGTCCCGAGGTGCGCAGGGTGCGCATCCCCTCCTTCTGCGCGATAGCGGCGATTTGCAGGGAGTTTGCCCCCTGCATGATCAATTTGGCGATGTTCTCCGACATCAACATGATTTCGTAGATGCCGACCCTCCCCTTGTAGCCGCCAGAACACTCCTTGCAACCGACCGGTTTGAACAGTCGCAGTCCGGCTGCCAGCTGCTGCGGCGTAAAGCCCAGCTCCAGCAGTTCGGCTTCCGGCACCACTTCCGGCGCCTTGCAGTGGTCGCACAGTTTACGGGCCAGCCGCTGGGCCATGATCAGGGTCACCGAGGAGGCGATGTTGAAGGCCGGTACCCCCATGTTCATCATCCGGGTCAGGGTCTCGGCGGCGGAGTTGGTGTGCAGGGTCGAAAGCACCAGGTGACCGGTCTGCGCCGCCTTGATGGCAATCTCTGCGGTTTCAAGATCGCGAATTTCACCCACCATCACCACATCCGGGTCTTGCCGCAAGAAGGAGCGCAAGGCGCTGGCGAAGGTGAGCCCCGCCTTGGGGTTGACCTGCACCTGGTTGACGCCGGGCAGGTTGATCTCCACCGGATCTTCGGCAGTGGAGATGTTTACCTCGGTGGTGTTGAGAATATTGAGGCCGGTATAGAGCGAGACCGTTTTGCCCGAGCCGGTGGGGCCGGTCACCAGGATCATCCCCTGTGGCTTGGAGAGGGCGCGCAGGTACTGCGCCTTCTGCCGGTCATCAAAGCCGAGTTGCTCGATATTGAGGCGTGCCGCCGAGGAGTCGAGCAGACGGATAACGATCTTCTCCCCCCACATGGTGGGCAGGGTGTTGACCCGCATATCCATCGATTTGTTGCGTGACAGCTTCAGTTTGATGCGGCCATCCTGTGGCAGCCGCCGCTCGGCGATATCGAGCCGCGCCATCACCTTGAGGCGAGCGGAGAAGCGGTTGGAGAGGTTGACCGGCGGTGTGGCAATTTCATGCAGAATGCCATCGATGCGAAAGCGAACCCGATACTTGAACTCATAGGGCTCGAAGTGCAGGTCGGAGGCGCCACGCTTGATGGCATCCATCAGGATCTTGTTGATGTACTTGACGATGGGAGCATCGTCATCGGCAGTATTGACGCTCTCGTCCAGCCGACTGTTATCGTCGGAGACCTCGAGATCCGAAATCTCGGACTCGTCGATATCCTCCATGCCGAGGGCGTCGTTTTCACTCTCCAGCAGCTTGCCGATGGCGGCGGTGAGCTTGTTCTCCTCCACCAGCAGCGCCTCGGTATGAAGGCCGAAGCTGAAGCCAAAGTCCTCCAACGCCGAGACATTGGTCGGATCCGACATGGCGATATAGAGGGTGTGGCCCTGGGTGTAGATGGGCAGGACGTGGTGTTTCTCAATCAGCTTCTGATTGAGGTATTTCTGCGGGATCTCGGCCAAATCGAAGGCGGCAAGATCCAGCAGAGGTACCCCATACTCCAGCTCGCAAAAATCGGCGAGCGCCTTGCTGTCGAGGATCTCGTTCTCTATCAGAAATGTCACAAAGGGTTTGCGCTGGGCCTTGGCCTGGCTCAGATAGCGCTGGGAGTCCTCTTCACTGATCAGTGAAGAGGCGGCCAGGCTTAACGCCAGGCCGCTATTAGGGCTAGAGGTCATTATTTGGGGCAATAGTCATTAACGTTGGATGCTCCTGCGCATGAAGTCTGCCAAGTTACTTTCCCATCGGTTGCGACTGTGCCAGTAAGGCGATAAGAATCGTTCGCTGGTAGAGGAGATAGGGTAGTAGCATCTTTAACTGTCGCAGTAAGTGTGTAACTGGTTGATGTTCCACCACCTGAACCTGTTAATTCAACACCAGTTGATACTGCTGGCGATGGCGCTGCACCTGGGATACCTGTTCCCGCTGTGCCTGCAGCACAGCTGCTGACTCCTTTGGTTTGAACGCAAACTTCTACAGCTGTTTTTGCTGCGCCGGTCGCGGCAACAAGTTCAGTCATCTTGGCTTTTTTGGTGTAGTTCTGATACGCCGGCAGTGCTACCGCCGCCAAAATGGCCACGATCGCGACCACGATCATCAGTTCAATAAGGGTAAAACCCGATTGTTTCTTCATTTGAAATATCCTTTTATCCTTGGTTCCTGGGAAGTGTCGGTAGAAAACCATCCGAACGTCAGTATCTTATCCGAGCTGTCAGGGGTGGCAACAGAGATTGCTTCCTTTGTTAACCACTTTCATGTCATTTACCAAAAACTTGATGCGAGTCATAAAATAAGTGGCTTCTTATGACTCTTTGTTACGGGTGAAAGCGGGTCCGTCATTACACTCCTTTGCTGAGGGATCCTGCATAAAGAAAAGGCGCCCATGGCGCCTTTTGCAAGTTGTTTATCCGGTTAGGTCGAGTATTTGCTCAGGCCTGCGGGGTGAATCTCACTGCTGGATAAAGCGCATGGAGAGATCGAGCGCCCGCACATGCTTGGTGAGCGCCCCGACCGAGATAAAATCGACGCCGGTGGCGGCAAACTCGGCCAAGGTGTCCAGCGTCACATTGCCGGAGACTTCCAGCTTGGCACGGCCCTGATTGGTGGCGACCGCTTCCCGCATCATGGTCACGTCGAAGTTGTCGAGCATCACGATATCGGCCTTTGCCGCCAGCGCCTGCTCCAGTTCTGCCAGTGATTCCACTTCCACCTCTACCGGTTTGCCCGGATTGAGATGACGAGCCTTGCTAATTGCCTCGGCAATGCCGCCACAGGCGAGGATATGGTTCTCTTTGATGAGGTAAGCGTCGTAGAGGCCGATGCGATGATTCTTGCCGCCGCCGCAGGTGACTGCGTACTTCTGGGCGGTGCGCAGCCCGGGGATGGTCTTGCGGGTGTCGAGCAGACGGCAGTCGGTGCCCTCCAGCTCCGCCACATAGCGAGCGGTGAGGGTGGCGACGCCGGAGAGGGTCTGGACAAAGTTCAGCGCATTGCGCTCGCCGGTCAGCAGCAGGCGGGCAGGGCCGTGGAGGCGGAACAGCTCCTGATTGGGGGAGAGCACTTCCCCATCTTGCACCTTCCATTCCACCTTCACGTCGCCGCCGAGTTGTACGAACACTTCATCCACCCAGGGCTGGCCGCAGAACACACCGGCCTCACGGGTGATGACCCGGGCGCTGGCCATCCGATCCGCTGGGATCAGCTGGGCGGTGATATCGGCGCTGGCGTCCGGTTGGTCCAGCGTGGTGAGGGCATCGCCCAGATCTTCGAGTAGTGCGGCGCGCACGGCGCGGCTGACATCCTGTTGAAACATGCCTTATTCCTGCAAGGGTCTGAGCAGCAGTTGCCGCTCCTTTTGAACCAGCTCCAGCCGACCGAGGGCGTTCATGCCAACCAGCACTTCGTCACCGTCTGCCGCCGGATTGATAAAGATGGCCAGATCGTACAAGGTCAATGGCCCCATCGCCAGCGTTTCGATGGTGCCGTTGCCGACCCGGATCTGCCCCGCGGCAGTATTGACCTGGCTGCTGCCATAAGCGGTCAGGCCGAGGCGCTCGGCAACCTGCTGCGGGATGGTGATACGGGTGGCGCCGGTATCGAGCAGCAGTTGCACCGGTTGGCCGTTGATGGCACCCTCCAGACGATAGTGGCCGCTTTGGTCGGCCCGCAGCAACAGCTCGCCGCTGGCGGTGACGCTGGGTTGGTTGCGGGAGTGAAAATAGAGGGTCAGCAGGCCCATCAAAGAGAGCCAGGCCAGTAACCACATCCAGCGTACCGTGTGCTGCATACCCCATCCATATCGAGCGGAAGATGACTCAGCCTAACATACCATTTCCCGTTGATTCAGTGAGTTGGTGCCGGGTTGCCTATCAGGTATCTTCGTTTTTTCGCCATTTATCAGCCAACTCGAGTAGCCGATGACTCAACTCGCTTCGCAACCTTGTTTCTCTATCGATGCCGCTGGCTGGTGCCAGCAGGCACGCCGGGTGCCTTCTCCTCACCACAACGAGCGGGCCGTGCCGGACGATATCTCCCTGCTGGTGGTGCATGGCATCAGCCTGCCGCCAGGGGAGTTCGGCGGCCCCTTTATCGACGATCTCTTTATGGGACGACTCGACCCCGATGCCCACCCCTATTTTGCCGGTATCCATCAGTTGCGGGTTTCGGCCCATTGCTTGATCCGCCGTGATGGCGAGCTGGTGCAGTATGTGCCGTTCGGCGCACGCGCCTGGCATGCTGGTATCTCGAGCTGGCAGGGGAGAGAGGCATGCAATGACTTCTCCATCGGCATCGAGCTGGAAGGGACCGACGAGACCCCCTACACCGAGGCTCAATATCGGGCACTGGTAGGGCTCACTCGAGCCATTTCAGAACGCTATCCGGCGATTACCCGCGAAAAAATTGTCGGTCATTGCGACATAGCTCCAGGGCGCAAGACGGATCCCGGTGCCAGTTTTCAGTGGGATTACTACTGGCAACTACTAAACAGCTAAAGTAAATATTCAAATTTAGTTTGGGTTTTAAAATCAATGGCTTGCCGATCTGGCAGGCCATTTTCGCCTCTGGTTGCACATATGTTATTTGTGAGCGTGGTCAAGAATATTGGTCAGACCATTTTCTATGAGCTAAATCATGTTTCCTCTGCTTTACCCCTTAAGTGGTGGGGGTGATTCTTGACTCAGATCATCTTTTGAGTGGACTTTTCAAAAGGCCTCTGCTAATTTTCGCCCCATTCATGAAATTGGTAATACCAATTTAACAAAGTAGCCTCATGCCCTATCGCAAGATTACGCAACCCAAGTTGGCCGACTCCATTGTCGCCGAGCTGGAACAGATGATTCTGGAAGGCAGCCTGCAGCCGGGGCAGAAATTGCCTCCCGAGCGGGAACTCGCCATCCAGTTTCAGGTATCGCGCCCCTCCCTGCGCGAAGCCATCCAGCGGCTGGAAGCGCGCGGGTTGCTTTATCGCCGTCAGGGCGGCGGCACTTATGTGCAGAATGCCCTGAGCAAGGGGATGGCCGATCCTCTGTTCGAACTGCTCAGTACTCACCCGGAAGCCCGGTATGACCTGCTGGAGTTTCGCCACGCGCTGGAAGGCATCTGTGCCTACTACGCCGCCTTGCGGGGAACCGGGTCTGATTTCGAGCGCATTCGTCAGGTACAAATCACCATCGAAGAGGCGGGCCAGTCGGGCTCGCTGGTGGCCGAATCGGCAGCCGTCACCCAGTTTTATCTGGCGGTGGCCGAGGCGTCCCACAACGTGGTGCTGCTGCACCTGCTGCGGGCCATGAGCCCCATGCTCGAGCAGAACATTCTGCAGAATAACGAGATTTTGAATCGCCGCCCGGGAGTGGTAGCCAAGATACGTCGCCATCGCGCGAATCTGATCGAGGCTATTCTTTCGGGGGCTCCGGAGCGGGCCAGAACAGCTTGTCATGAGCATCTGGCCTTTATCGAGGACACCTTGTTGGATATGCAGAGGGAAGACAGCCGGATCCAGCGATCCATGCGTCGGATCCGTCAGCAGGAAAACTAATCCCACAAGGCTTTATTGTCGAATGCTTGCGCCCTTCGCCGTGCAATGCCGTGCAATCACAACAACATAGGAACCAGCCATGTCTGATATCCTGAAGAACGATGTGGACCCGATAGAAACGCTGGAGTGGCTTGCCTCTCTGGAATCCCTGCTGCGTGAAGAGGGTCCGCAACGCGCTCAGTTCATCCTTGAACAGTTGGCCGAGAAAGCCCGCGCAAGCGGTGTGGACGTGGCTGCCAAGGCAAATCGCGATTACATCAACACCATCCCGTCCAGCGATGAGCCGGACTACCCGGGCGACCTGGAGATGGAACGCCGCATTCGCGCCATCATCCGCTGGAACGCCATGATGATCGTGCTGCGCGCCTCCAAGAAAGACCTGGACCTGGGTGGTCACATGTCTTCCTTCGCTTCTTCTGCGACCATCTATGATGTCTGCTTCAACCACTTCTTCCGTGCTCGCAACGAGAAGGATGGTGGTGATCTGGTTTACTTCCAGGGTCACATCTCCCCGGGCATCTATGCTCGCGCCTTTGCTGAAGGCCGTCTGACGGAAGAGCAGCTGGACAACTTCCGTCAGGAAGTAGACGGCAAGGGTCTGCCTTCCTACCCGCACCCGAAACTGATGCCGGACTTCTGGCAGTTCCCGACCGTATCCATGGGTCTGGGTCCCATCGCCGCCATCTATCAGGCTCGCTTCCTGAAGTACCTCACCGACCGTGGTATCAAGGATTGCTCCGAGCAGACCGTTTACGCCTTCCTGGGTGACGGCGAGATGGACGAGCCGGAAGCCAAGGGCGCCCTGACTGTTGCCGTGCGTGAAAAGCTCGACAACCTGGTGTTTGTGGTTAACTGCAACCTGCAGCGTCTGGATGGTCCGGTTGTCGGTAACGGCAAGGTCATCAACGAGCTGGAAGGCCTGTTCGCTGGCGCCGGTTGGGACGTGACCAAGGTTATCTGGGGTCGCAAGTGGGATGAGCTGCTGCGCAAGGATACTTCCGGCAAGCTGATCCAGCTGATGAACGAGACTGTGGACGGTGACTACCAGACCATGAAGTCCCGCGACGGTGGCTACATCCGCGAGCACTTCTTCAACCGTTATCCGGAAACTGCCGCGCTGGTCAAAGACATGACCGACGAGGAGATCTTCGCTCTGAACCGCGGTGGTCACGATCCTCGCAAACTGTTCGCTGCATTCAACAAGGCGACCCAGACCAAGGGCAAGCCGACCGTTATTCTGGCCAAGACCATCAAGGGTTACGGTATGGGTGAAGCGGCCGAAGGCAAGAACATCGCTCACCAGGTCAAGAAGATGGAGCTGGACTCCGTGCGTCACCTGCGTGACCGCTTCAACCTGCCGGTGGCCGACGAGCAGCTGGCCGATCTGCCGTACCTGAAGATCGAAGAGGGCAGTGAAGAGCACAAGTACCTGCATGCTCGTCGTGCAGCCCTGAAAGGCTATCTGCCGACCCGTCTGCGCGAAAGCACCACCAAGCTGGAAATCCCGGCGCTGGATGCCTTCGGCCCGCTGTTGGGCGAGCAAGCGCGCGAAATTTCCACCACCATGGCGTTCGTGCGTTCCCTGAACGTGATGCTGAAAGACAAGTCCATCGGCAAGCGCATCGTTCCGATCCTCGCTGACGAAGCCCGTACCTTCGGTATGGAAGGTCTGTTCCGCCAGATCGGTATCTACAGCCCGCACGGTCAGCAGTACACCCCGCAAGACCGTGACATCGTCTCCTACTACAAGGAAGACAAGCAGGGTCAGGTTCTGCAAGACGGTATCAACGAGCTGGGCGCCATGTCCTCCTGGCTGGCTGCTGCGACCTCTTACAGCACCAACGATTGCCCGATGATCCCGTTCTACATCTACTACTCCATGTTCGGCTTCCAGCGGATCGGCGACATGGCGTGGGCAGCCGGTGACCAGCAAGCCCGTGGCTTCCTGCTGGGTGCGACCTCCGGTCGTACTACCCTGAACGGCGAAGGTTTGCAGCACGAAGATGGTCACAGCCACATCCTGGCGAACACCATCCCGAACTGCATCTCCTACGACCCGTCCTACGCCTATGAAGTGGCGGTGATCGTACAGGACGGCCTGCGCCGCATGTACGGTGAGAACCCGGAGAACGTGTTCTACTACATCACCACCCTGAACGAGAACTACGCCATGCCGGCCATGCCGGAAGGCGCCGAGGAAGGCATCCGCAAGGGTATCTACAAGCTGGAATCCGTCGCCGGTGCCAAGGCGAAAGTGCAACTGCTGGGTTGTGGTTCCATCCTGGGGCACGTGCGCAAGGCTGCCCAGATCCTGGCCAGCGAGTACGGCATCGGTTCCGACGTGTTCAGCGTCACCTCCTTCAACGAGCTGGCCCGTGACGGTCAGGACGCGGATCGCTGGAACATGCTGCACCCGACCTCTGAAGCGCGTGTTCCCTACATCGCTCAGGTACTGGGTTCCGAAGCCACCATCGCTGCGACCGACTACATGAAGTCCTTCGCCGATCAGGTTCGCGCCTTCGTTCCGACCGAGAACTACCGCGTGCTGGGTACCGACGGCTACGGCCGTTCCGACAGCCGTGCCAACCTGCGTCGTCACTTCGAAGTGAACGAGTTCTACGTGGTGGTTGCTGCTCTGACCGAACTGGCCAAGCGCGGCGAGGTAGACAAGCAGGTTGTGGCCGACGCCATCGCCAAGTACGGCATCGATGCCGACAAGGTCAACCCGCTGTACGCGTAAGTGGATCAAGGGTCGCGCCGTCATGCGGCGTGACCCTGCCAGGATTTAAAACGGTTAACGCGAGATGTGCGTGGCGGCATCAGCCAGTCACGCGGATCGACGCAAGAGGATAAAGCACAATGTCCAAACAGATTATGGTGCCGGATATCGGCGCCGATGAAGTTGAAGTCACCGAGATCATGGTGGCCGTGGGTGACAAGGTCGAGCTGGACCAGTCCATCATCGCGGTAGAAGGCGACAAGGCCTCCATGGAAGTACCGGCCCCGTCTGCCGGTATCGTCAAAGAGATCCTGATCAAGGTAGGCGACAAGGTTGCCACCGGTTCCCAGATCATGATCTTCGAAGCCGAAGGCGCTGCCGCCCCTGCTGAAGTGGCTGCACCGGCTGCCGCTGCTCCGGCCGCCGCTCCTGCCGCTGCCGTGCGCAAAGATGTGCACGTGCCGGACATCGGTGACGACGAAGTGGACGTGACCGAGATCATGGTTGCCGTGGGCGACATGGTTGAAGCCGACCAGTCCATCATTGCCGTGGAAGGTGACAAGGCCTCCATGGAAGTGCCAGCGCCGTTTGCCGGTCGCGTGGTCGAGATCAAGGTTGCCGCTGGTGCCAAGGTCTCTACCGGTTCTCTGGTGATGGTATTTGAAGTGGCTGGCGCTGCGCCTGCTGCCGTTGCTGCTCCGGCTCAAGCTGCCGCGCCCGTGGCTGCTGCCCCGGTTGCCGCCGCTGCCAAAGAGGTCAATGTACCGGATATCGGTGGCGACGAAGTGGAAGTCACCGAGATCATGGTTGCCGTGGGTGACAAGGTTGAAGCTGACCAGTCCCTGATCGCCGTGGAAGGTGACAAGGCCTCCATGGAAGTGCCTGCGCAGTTCGCCGGTGTGGTCAAAGAGATCAAGGTGAAGGCGGGTGACAAGGTCTCCACCGGTTCCCTGATCATGGTATTCGAAGTGGCTGGCGCTGCTCCTGCCGCCGCGCCGGTTGCTCAAGCTGCCGCCCCGGTCGCTGCAGCCCCTGTTGCCGCTGCTCCGGCTCCGGTTGCCCAGGCTGCTGCCGCTGCGACCGATTTCGTTGCCAACGACGCTTATGTACACGCCTCTCCGGCGGTACGCCGTCTGGCGCGCGAGTTTGGCGTCAACCTGGCCAAGGTGAAGGCCTCCGGTCGCAAGGGCCGCATCGTCAAAGAAGACGTGCAAGCCTACGTGAAGGATGCCATCAAGCGTGCCGAGTCCGCTCCTGCCTCTGCCGGCGTAGCCGGTGGCAACGGTCTGGGCGTACTGCCGTGGCCGAAAGTAGACTTCAGCAAGTTCGGTGATGTGGAAGAGGTCGAGCTGACTCGGATCCAGAAGATCTCCGGTCCGAACCTGCACCGCAACTGGGTCATGATCCCTCATGTCACCCAGTTCGACGAAGCCGATACCACCGAGCTGGAAGCGTTCCGCAAAGAGCAGAACGCGATGCTCGAGAAGCAGAAGGCTGACGTGAAGATCACCCCGCTGGTGTTCATCCTGAAAGCCGCCGCCAAGGCGCTGGAAGCTCACCCGCGCTTCTGCAGCTCCCTGTCCGAAGATGGCAGCAAGCTGATCATGAAGAAGTACATCCACATCGGTGTGGCGGTAGATACCCCCAACGGTCTGGTTGTGCCCGTGGTGCGCGATGTTAACAAGAAGGGCATCATGGAGCTGTCTCGCGATCTGGCCGAGATCTCCAAGAAGGCCCGTGCCGGCAAGCTGACCGCTGCCGACATGCAGGGCGGTTGCTTCACCATATCCAGCCTGGGTGGCATCGGCGGTACCAGCTTTACCCCGATCGTCAACGCGCCGGAAGTGGCCATCCTCGGTGTTTCCAAGTCCGAGATGAAGCCGAAGTGGAACGGCAAAGAGTTCGCGCCGCGCCTGATGCTGCCGCTGGCTCTGAGCTACGACCACCGCGTGATCGATGGTGCCGATGGGGCTCGCTTCATCACCACCATGAACGGCGTGCTGTCCGACATTCGTCGACTGGTCCTGTAAGTGAGAGGGCGGGCCCAGAGCCTGCCCTTTTTACTTCTCATTTCATTAACATGATCGTAAACTTGCCCCGTTTTTTTCACGGCTGCAGCCACCCGTTTCGGTATAAGACTGCGCTGTCCGGGGATATAAGAACGACAAAGAGGTCATGATGAGTAAAGAAATCAAAACCCAGGTCGTAGTACTGGGTGCTGGCCCTGCCGGTTATTCCGCTGCTTTCCGTGCAGCCGATCTGGGTCTGGATACTATTATCGTCGAGCGTTACTCCACCCTGGGTGGCGTCTGCCTGAACGTGGGCTGCATCCCCTCCAAGGCGCTGCTGCACGTTGCCAAAGTGATTGAAGAAGCCAAGGCGCTGGCCGAGCACGGCATCGTCTTCGGTGCCCCGCAGACCGACATCGACAAGATCCGTCTGTGGAAAGAGAAGGTTATCAACCAGCTGACCGGCGGTCTGGCTGGCATGGCCAAGATGCGTAAAGTTCAGGTTGTTAACGGCTTGGGTAAATTTACCGGCCCGAACACCCTTGAAGTGGAAGGTGCCGACGGCAAGACTACCGTGACCTTTGACAACGCCATCATCGCGGCCGGTTCCCGTCCGGTGAAGCTGCCGTTCATCCCCCACGATGACCCCCGCGTATGGGACTCTACCGATGCGCTGGAGCTGAAAACCGTTCCCGGCAAACTGCTGGTTATCGGTGGCGGCATCATCGGTCTGGAGATGGGTACCGTTTACTCCTCTCTGGGTTCCGAGATCGACGTGGTGGAATTTGCCGACCAGCTGGTTCCGGCTGCCGACAAAGACATCGTCAAGATCTATACCAAGCGCGTCGCCAAGAAATTCAACATCATGCTGGAGACCAAGGTCACCGCAGTTGAAGCTCGCGAAGACGGTCTGTACGTCTCCTATGAAGGCAAGCACGCCCCGGCCGAGCCGGTTCGTTACGACAACGTGCTGGTTGCAGTAGGTCGTGTGCCGAACGGCAAGATGCTGGATGCCGAGAAGGCAGGCGTTGCCGTGACCGAGCGCGGTTTCATCGAGGTGGACAAGCAGCTGCGTACCAACGTGGCGCACATCCACGCCATCGGCGACATCGTGGGTCAGCCGATGCTGGCGCACAAAGGTGTTCACGAAGGTCACGTTGCCGCCGAAGTGATCGCCGGCAAGAAGCACTACTTCGACCCGAAAGTGATCCCGTCCATCGCCTATACCGAGCCAGAGATGGCATGGGTTGGTCTGACCGAGAAGGAAGCCAAGCAACAGGGCCTGAACTTCGAAGTCGCCACCTTCCCGTGGGCTGCTTCCGGTCGCGCCATTGCGTCCGACTGCTCCGACGGTATGACCAAGCTGATCTTCGACAAGGAGAGCGGCCGCGTCATCGGTGGTGCCATCGTGGGTACCAACGGTGGTGAACTGTTGGGTGAAATCGGTCTGGCCATCGAAATGGGTGCGGACGCCGAAGATATCGCGCTGACCATCCACGCTCACCCGACTCTGCACGAGTCCGTGGGTCTGGCTGCCGAAGTGTTCGAAGGCTCCATCACCGACCTGCCGAACGCCAAGGCCAAGAAGAAAAAGTAATCTTCTGCCATCTTCATGAAAAAGCCGCTCATTTGAGCGGCTTTTTGTTTTCTCCTTGCTGCCCCGACTTCGACAAAGCCCAATATGCTAAAGATAGGTTTTGGCACTGATGAGAGAGGCACGATGCTAGAAGCACCCATTCCACCCGATGAGGCATTGCGGTTGGAGACCCTGCGGCGGCTCTCTTTGCTGGATTCCGAGGCCGAGGAGCGGTTTGATCGGCTGACCCGCATGGCCCGACGGGTGTTCAATGTCCCCATCGCGCTGGTGAGTCTGGTGGATGAAGATCGCCAGTGGTTCAAATCCTGTATCGGACTGGAGGTCCGCGAGACCGCCCGGGACATTTCGTTCTGTGGCCACGCCATCATGGGCAATGAGACCTTTATCGTGCCGGATGCTTCGCAGGATCCCCGCTTTGCCGACAATCCGCTGGTGGTGGGCGGGCCCGGCATCCGCTTCTATGCCGGACAGCCACTGCGGATCGCCAACGGCTGCAAACTGGGGACGCTCTGCATCATAGATACGGTGCCACGGGAATTGAGCGAGGAGGATGTGGGGTTGCTCAAGGATCTGGCGGCGATGGTGGTGCGGGAGCTCGAAGCGGTGCAGCTGGCCACCATTGATGAGTTGACCCTGATCTCCAATCGGCGCGGGTTCGTGATGTTGGCGGAGAAGAGCCTCTCGCTGGCCAGTCGCTTGCAGATGCCGCTGGCGCTGCTCTATCTGGATCTCAATGGCTTCAAGGGGATCAACGATCGGTGGGGGCATGCAGAAGGGGATCGGGCTCTGATCGCCTTTGCCACTCTGCTCAAGCAGGCTTTTCGGGGCGCAGACGTGTTTGCCCGCATGGGCGGCGATGAGTTCGCCGTCCTGTTGCCCAATGTGCTAGAGGCGCAGGCACAACTGGCCTATGAGCGTTTCAATGCCATGTTGGCCGAGCACAATCAGCACAGTGGTTGCGGTTATGCGCTGACCTGCAGCACCGGGATTGTCTGTTATGACGGGCGCGGCTGTGCTTCCCTTGCCGAGCTGCTCACCCGCGCGGATGAGCTGATGTATCAGCGCAAACGGGATGACAAGGGCTGACTGCTATACCGGATTAGTCGCCACCAAAACAACAGAGAGCGCCACGGCGCTCTCTGTTGCTGATGACTCAGGTCAAGGCCAGGGTCAGAGCCGGAAGTTGCCAACCAGCTTGTCCAGCTGACCGGAGAGCTGCTGCAGGCTGCGGCTCGATTCGGTCAGCTGGTGGGCGATATCGGCGGTCTCCATGGTGAGCTGGTTGATGTCTTCCACGTTGCGGTTGATCTCGCCGACCACACTGGACTGCTCCTCGGTGGCGGTGGCGACCTGGATATTCATGTCGTTGATCTGGGTGATGTGGGCGGTGATCTGGCCGAGGGCGGCGTTGGCCTCATCGGCCTGGCTCACCACCTCCAGACTCTGGTTGCGACCCTGCGCCATGGCGCTGACGGCGCGGGCACTCTGCTCCTGCAAGCGGTTGATCATCCCCTGAATCTCGGCGGTCGAGGCGGCGGAGCGGTTGGCGAGGTTACGCACCTCATCTGCCACCACGGCGAAACCGCGACCCTGTTCACCGGCACGAGCGGCCTCGATGGCGGCGTTCAGTGCCAGCAGGTTGGTCTGCTCCGAGATGCTGCGGATGGTTTCGAGAATGCTGCCGATGGAGTCGGTCTGGCTCGCCAGCGACTCGATAACCCCTGCCACCTGCTCAATCTCGCCGGAGAGGTCGACGATGCCGTGGCGCGCCTGCGCTACCACTACTGCCCCTGCATCGGCCTGATCGTTGGCCTGTCTGGCTACTTCGGCTGCCAGCGAAGCGTTACCGGCGATCTCGCTCACCGTGGCCCCCATTTCGTGGATAGCGGTGGCCACCTGCACGGTGCGATCGCGCTGGGCAGTACAGTTGTGCTGGGTCAGCTGCGCCTTGTTGGCCACCTCGTTGGCGGTGGCCGCGAGCTGGCGGGAGTTCTCCGCCACCTGCTCGATGGAGCCGTGGATCTTGGCGACGAAGTTGTTGAAGCCGGTGGCGACCTGACTCAGTTCGTCACGTCCTTCCACCTTGAGGCGCTGGGTGAGATCCCCATCGCCGCTGCCCAGCTCCTTGAACAGGCGGGCCAGCTCGTTGAGCGGGCGGCTGACCGAACCTGCCAGCAGCATCCCCATCAGCCCCATGACCAGCGCAATCACCAGCGAGATCATCAGGATCTCGTTGCGGGTCTGATCCAGCTCGGCATAGATCTCGGCTTCTGGCACCTGGGCCACCAGATACCAGTCGAGCAGCGGGATATAGCTACTGGCCAGTACCATGGGCTCGCCATTGACTTCGGCGTTGATAACGGCAAAGGGACGTTTGGCCAGCAGGCTGCCGGTATCACCGCTGGCAATGTTGCCAAGCGTGTCACGCTCGATGCGGTTGGCCTCGGGGTGCAGCTTCACCTTGCCGCTGCCATCGACCATAAAGACGATGCCGCTCTCTTCCAGCCGGAAGTTGGAGACCATGGTCACCATGGTGTCGAGGGATTTGGCAAAGCCGGCCAGCCCGCGCCCGTTGAGCTGCTGGAAGTTGACGAACAGCTTCACCTCGCCGTTGCTCTCGCGGAAGATGCTGAGGGTCATCTCCTTCTGGCTCTTGGTGTAGTCATAGAACCAGGCATCTTGCGTGGGGGTCAGGTTGCGCAGAAAGCCATCCTGGTTGTAGTAGGCGGCACTCTGGCGATCGGCGAAGGAGGCAGTCACCAGACCATACTGGTTGGCCACATCCTTGAGCTGGTTGATGAGGATTGGCTCCTGCTCTTTGGGCATGCCCCGATCCACCCAGTCGAGGATGAAGCGGTCGGTGGCCAGTTGGCGGGCGGCCTGGGCGATGCCGTGGAGATCCTGTTCAATCTCCTTGCTGATCCGCTGGGTCAGGTTGGGGAGCTCCTGCTCGAACATCCGGTTTTCGATCAGTTGCTGGGCCGAGCGTTGGCTGAAGTAGCCTACCAGCAGGCAGGAGACGACCACGGCCAGGGTGACCGTGGCCAGTATTTTCTGTTTAAGAGTGAGGGTTGCCAGCATAAAGGTGCTCAAAAGGTTGAGATTGACGACGCTCATATTAGCGGCAGCGCGGCGCTACCCATGAGGCTTGCAGCCCTTTATTTGCGGATTACGTTTGCGCTCACAGGGGCGGCGGCTTGCCCCATCGGCATGCAGCACAGGCGGGAGGCGGATTGACGGTTGCGCTAACTGCCGGGCCCCTTATAGTAGAGGCCATCCTTGGTGACTGACCCTCTGAATAATATGGAAAATATGATGCGCAGCTTAGGTGCGGGATGGACCCGTCTGCTTTTGGTGATGCTGGCGGCCTGCCCGCTGCTGGCTGTGGCGGCACAGGGGGAGCGCCCGAAAATTGCGGTGGTGCTCAGCGGCGGCGGCGCCAAGGGTTCTGCCCATATCGGCATCCTCAAGGTGCTGGAGCAGAAACGGATTCCGGTCGACATCATAGTCGGCACCAGCATGGGCTCTTATGTGGCGGGGATGTACGCCATGGGGCTCAGTGCCGAGGAGGTGGAGCGCACTACCCTGGCCATCGACTGGAACAAGGGCTATCAGGACAAGGTGGGCCGCGACGAGCTGTCGTTGCGTAAAAAGCAGCAGAACGAGCAGTATCAGCTGCGCACCGATATCGGGGTGAATGGCGACACCACCCAGCTGCCGGACGGTTTTTTCCAGGGCCAATCCATGGCCAGCCTGCTGCGGGGGGCCACCTCCAACCTGCCGGTGCAGGCGAGTTTCGACGATCTCCCCATTCCCTACCGCGCCATGGCGACCGACATGGAGACGGTCACACCCTTCGTGCTGGATCACGGCAGCCTGGCCAAGGCGATGCAGGCCTCCATGTCCATTCCCGGTGCCCTCAAGCCTGTGGAGTGGGAGGGGCACATCCTGGCGGACGGCGGCAGCGTCAACAACATGCCGGTGGATGTCGCCAAGGCGATGGGGGCTGACGTGGTGATCGCGGTGGATATCGGTGCCAAGCTGCGTACCCGGGAGTCCCTCAAGTCAGGGTTGGCGATGATCGACCAGCTCACCACCTACATGACCCAGGTGGGCACCGACAAGCAGAAGGCGCTGATGGGGCCCAGAGATATTCTGATCGCCCCCGAGTTTGGCGATATGGGGATCGCCGACTTTGCCCGGATGCCGGAGGGGATCAAGATCGGTGAGACGGCGGCTGACAAGGTGTCGCTGCAACTCGATAAGCTGTCGCTCACCAAGGCGCAGTACAACGCCTATCGCAACCAGAAGCTGAGCCGCCGTGCCGAGCGTAGCGGTCAACCCGCCTACTTCATCGACAAGGTGGAGATCATCAACAAGTCGCGCCTCTCCGACGAGACGGTGCGCGCCATGCTGAAAGTGCGGCCTGACAAGATCCAGACCAACGAGAGTCTGGAGGCTGGCATTCGCCGCCTCTATGCGCTGGAGTCGTTTGACCGCATCACCTATGAAGTGGAGGAGCGCGATGGGGAGAACGTGCTGGTAGTGGATGCCAGCGAGAAGAACTGGGGGCCTGGTTACCTCAACTTCCAGTTCGGTTTCACCGATGACTTCGAGAACACCTCCAACTACAACGTCGGCATGTCCTACACCCTCACCAACGTCAACGAGTGGGGGGCCGAGTGGTTGACCGAGGCATCGCTGGGCACGGCCAAACATATCAAGACCGACTTCTATACACCGCTGGAGCCCTCCCAGACCTTCTATGGCGAGGCGAGCCTGGCCTATGACCAGACCCAGAGAAGCCTCTTTAATCCGGATCCGGACGAACCGATATTCACCTATCTCGATACCGAGTACTCCTTCTTCAGCGCCGATCTGGCGGTAGGCTGGAATCGTCAGCCCTGGAGTCGCCTGTCCATGGGGCTGGAAGGGCAGATGGGGAGTATCGAGATCAAAAACTTCAAAGAGCTGCAAGGGGATGCCACGGCGTGGGGCCCCTATGTCCGCTTTGAACACGACAATCTGGATAGCCGCTATTTCCCCTATCAGGGGGTGAAGTGGGATATGAAACTGGGCCACTCCCACGTCAGTGTGGATGGACTCGAGTCGGCAGATGGTCGCAGTGAAGGCTGGAATTATCAACTCTCCATGATCAAGCCCTGGTCATGGGACAGGCACAGTCTCAACCTGATCCTCGAAGGGGGCGGTTCTGGCAGTGAAGAGGTGGTGCCGCTGCATATTCAGGATCTGGGCGGGCTGTTCCGCCTCTCCGGTTTCCAGCGCTATCAGCTGAGCGGTCGCTACAGCCTTTTTGGTGGCCTGCGCTACATCTATCGGGTGGCAGACAACGACTTCGGTGCCCTCAAGATGCCGCTCTATCTGGGTGGATCTCTGGAGCAGGGCGGGGTCTGGAACAAGGGTGAGGATATCAGTCTGGAGAGCTCGTTTACCGCCGGGTCGGTTTATGTCGGGGTGGAGAGCTTCCTCGGCCCTGTGTTCCTCGGCTACGGCATGGCGGAGGGGGGCAATGACGTCTTCTATCTGCAATTGGGCAGTACGTTCGAATAATGCCGAAATGATGCCAATTTGTTAACTCTGGTTGAGGGTGTTCAATTAATTTTCAAAAAACACCAGTCTGTTTAATTGGTTATGATTTTGTGGTGAATAAGTAAACAGGGTTTGGATTTTAATTAGTCGTTAAAACTTATATAGTGGGGAGCACCCTACGGGGTGTCCCGCAAGGACGATCGCCGCGAGCGTGGGCGAACCCCAAAAAAAGACCAAAGAGGAATTAGTCGTGCTTGAAACATACCGTAAACACGTCGCAGAACGTGCCGCCGAGGGCGTGGTTGCCAAACCTCTGGATGCAGAGCAGGTCGCCGCCCTGGTAACGCTTCTCAAGAACCCGCCCGCTGGCGAAGAAGACTTTCTGAAAGAGCTGTTGTCCTCCCGTATTCCCCCCGGTGTTGATGAAGCGGCCTATGTCAAAGCCGGTTTCCTCACCGCCGTCGCCAAGGGCGAAGCCCACTCTCCCATCCTGACTGCCGCCGAAGCCGTTGAGCTGCTGGGCACCATGCAGGGTGGTTACAACATTCAACCGCTGATCGACCTGCTGGATCACGCCACTCTGGCGCCGCTTGCCGCCAAGGGGCTCTCCCACACCCTGCTGATGTTTGACTCCTTCCACGACGTGGAAGAGAAGGCCAAGGCGGGCAATGTCCACGCCAAACAGGTGATGCAGTCCTGGGCTGATGCCGAGTGGTTCCTCTCCCGCCCGGAGCTGGCCGAGAAGATCACTGTCACCGTGTTCAAGGTGACCGGTGAAACCAACACCGACGACCTCTCGCCGGCACCGGACGCCTGGTCCCGCCCGGACATTCCGCTGCACGCCTTGGCGATGCTGAAAAACGCCCGTCCCGGCATTACTCCGGACAAGGATGGCGCCGTCGGCCCCATCAAGACCATCGATGCCCTGAAAGAGAAAGGCTTCCCGCTGGCCTACGTGGGTGACGTGGTCGGTACCGGCTCTTCCCGTAAATCCGCCACCAACTCGGTGCTCTGGTTCATGGGCGACGACATTCCGTTCGTGCCGAACAAGCGCGCTGGCGGTGTCTGTCTGGGTGGCAAGATTGCCCCGATCTTCTTCAACACCATGGAAGATGCCGGTGCTCTGCCTATCGAAGTGGACGTCTCCAAGCTGGAAATGGGCGATGTGATCGACATCTACCCCTATGCCGGCAAGATCTGCAAACACGGCACCGAACAGGTGCTGGCGCAGTTTGAACTGAAAACCGACGTGCTGATCGACGAAGTACGCGCCGGTGGCCGTATTCCGCTGATCATCGGTCGCGGCCTGACCGACAAGGCCCGCGAAGCACTGGGTCTGCCGTTCTCCACCGTATTCCGTCGCCCGCAGCCGGTGGCCGATACCGGTAAAGGCTTCACCCTGGCCCAGAAGATGGTGGGCAAGGCGTGCGGCGTGAAGGGCATTCGCCCGGGCACTTACTGCGAGCCCAAGATGACCACGGTCGGCTCTCAGGACACCACGGGCCCGATGACCCGCGACGAGCTGAAAGATCTGGCCTGCCTCGGCTTCTCCGCCGATCTGACCATGCAGTCCTTCTGCCACACCGCCGCTTATCCGAAGCCCATCGACGTACAGACCCACCACACCCTGCCGGACTTCATCATGAACCGCGGCGGCGTGAGCTTGCGTCCGGGTGACGGCGTCATCCACTCCTGGCTGAACCGCATGCTGCTGCCGGATACCGTGGGTACCGGTGGTGACTCCCACACCCGTTTCCCCATCGGGATCTCCTTCCCGGCGGGTTCCGGTCTGGTGGCCTTCGCCGCCGCCACCGGCGTGATGCCGCTGGATATGCCGGAGTCCGTGCTGGTGCGCTTCAAGGGCGAACTGCAACCTGGCATCACTCTGCGTGATCTGGTCCATGCGATCCCCTATGCCGCCATCCAGAAAGGGCTGCTGACCGTCGAGAAAGCGGGCAAGAAGAACATCTTCTCCGGCCGTATCCTCGAGATCGAAGGCCTGCCGACCCTGAAAGTGGAACAAGCCTTCGAACTGGCTGACGCCAGCGCCGAGCGTTCCGCTGCCGGTTGCACCATCAAGTTGGATAAAGAGCCGATCATCGAGTACCTGAAGTCCAACATCGTGATGCTGAAATGGATGCTCTCCGAAGGTTACGGTGACCCGCGCACCATCACCCGTCGCATCAAGGGGATGGAAGAGTGGCTGGCCAACCCGACCCTGATGGAAGCGGACAAGGATGCCGAGTATGCCGAGATCATCGAGATCGATCTGGCCACCATCAAGGAGCCGATCCTGTGTGCGCCGAACGATCCGGACGATGCCCGTCTGCTGAGCGACGTGGCTGGCGACAAGATCGACGAAGTGTTCATCGGTTCCTGCATGACTAACATCGGTCACTTCCGTGCCGCCGGCAAACTGCTCGAGAAGTATCAGGGCGAGCTGCCGACCCGCATGTGGATCGCGCCGCCCACCAAGATGGACAAGGATCAGCTGACCGAAGAGGGCTACTACGGCATCTTTGGTCGCGTCGGTGCCCGCATCGAGATCCCGGGCTGCTCCCTGTGCATGGGCAACCAGGCGCGGGTAGCGGAAGGGGCCTCGGTGGTCTCCACTTCCACCCGTAACTTCCCGAACCGTCTGGGTAAAGGTGCCAACGTCTATCTGGCCTCTGCGGAGCTGGCCGCCGTTGCCGCCATCCTCGGCAAGATCCCGACTGTGGCGGAGTACCTGCAGTATGCCAAGGCGCTGGATGCCACTGCGGCAGACACCTACCGCTATCTCAACTTCAACGAGATCGCCTCCTACACCAAGAAGGCCGATGCGGTGATCCTGCAGCAAGCCGTTTAACGGAGTTCTTGCGCGATTTGCGCGATAAGAAGCCAATAATGCCGCGTATTTACGCGGCATTATTTATTTGTGTGTTATTCACCGTCTTTTTTGAAGATTGTTTGCACGATCCTTGCTAGAGAGATCCAACCACCTGTTTGGTGGTTCGTTTTATAAACGCTTTGGGTTATGTTGTTCGGTTATGTGCGGTAATGATGAGGCATCGTTATCGAGGGAAAGTGGATATCTGTTCACTGGGTGCTTGCGTTGGCAGGCCTGACGAATTGCGGCGTGGTTCTTTATGTTTCTGTTCAGGATCGATCTCTCCCGAACCGGGTTACGCTTCGGCGGTGCCTTGCTGGTCTTTACCCTGCCGCTGCTGGTGGGAGCTTGGCTCATCCACAGCAATTATGTGCAGGAGCTGAAAGCGGAATCCAGCGCCTCGGCCCACAAGGCCAGAACCCTGATGGAGTCGATGCTGGATCATGCGGAGCAGGCCAACCGCTCCGTGCTGCCTCTGGTGAATGCTCCCTGTCGCGACAACCTGCTGGTGCTGCGCAAGAAGGTCGCCATCGAGCCCTTCCTGCGTTCGGTCAATCTGGTGCGAAACGGCATCATCAATTGCACCTCGCTGTTTGGTGAGGCCAATGATGCCGATGACGGCTCCATTTACACCGGCCGCAAGCTGTTGCTGATGAGTGGCAACCGGGTGCGGCAAAATCACCCTCTGCTGGTGGTGCGCACCGAACAGGGCAAGGATGCCGCCTTGAGTGCCATCGACAGTACCCAGCTCAGCTTCATGCTCTCCATGAGCGGAAAATCCAGTGCGCTGTATCTGCAGGTGGGGTCTGCCTGGCTCAATGAGTCGGGCCGCTATCTGAGCGAGGTGCCCACCCTCCATCGCGGGATCAGCCAGGCCCTCACCTCATCCCATTATCCTTTCACCATCCATGCCGGTTATGCCATGCCGGTCTACTGGAAGTCGCTGTGGGCCGCGCGGCATGTGGCGCTGTCGTGGCTGGCGGTTTCCTCGCTTTTGCTGGCCTGGCTGGTGTGGTGGGTGCTGGGGCGGCCCGGCTCGCCAACAGATGAGTTGCGACGTGCCCTGCGGGCCAGGGAGTTTGTTCCCTACCTGCAGCCGCTGATTGCCAGCCACGACGGCAAGATGATGGGCGCCGAGGTGCTGATGCGCTGGGAGCATGTCAATGAAGGGGTGATCCGGCCCGATCTCTTTATTCCGCAAGCGGAGGAGTCGGGACTGATCGTCCCCATGACCACCCATATCATGAAGCAGGTGGCGACACGGTTGAACCGCTCTCAGGAGCAGTTGCCCGATGGGTTTCATATCAGCTTCAACATCAGTGCCGCCCATTGCCACGATTTTGCCCTGCTGGCCGAGTGCCGCGCCTTCCTCGGGCATTTCCTCCCCGGCAAGGTGGTACTGGTGCTGGAGCTGACCGAGCGGGAGCTGTTGATGTCAGATCCCCAGACCCTCTCCCTGTTCCGCCAGCTGGACGAGATGGGGGTCAAACTTGCTATCGACGACTTTGGCACCGGCCACTCCAGCCTGGCTTACCTGCAGCAGTTTCATGTGGATTACCTCAAGATCGACAAATCCTTTATCGCCCGCATCGGTACCGAGTCGCTCTCGGAGCATATCGTGGATAACGTGATCGATCTGGCGACCCGGCTCGGTCTGGCGCTGGTGGCGGAAGGGGTGGAGAGCGAGCGTCAGGCTGACTACCTCAGGGCCAAGGGGGTCGACTATCTGCAGGGGTACCTGTTTGCCCGCCCCATGCCGCTGCGCCAGTTCTGCGAGGAGCTGCTGCCGGAAGAGGCTCAGACCCGCCAGCCAGATGGGGTACGAGGCATCCCGAACGCCACCTGATCTATCGGTGACAGACGGGCGGCCACGTTCCCCTCTGGCAGGGTAGGGAAGTGCTCTCTCCCTATCCCCCCTCGAGTGCAGGGGCTTGTTTTTCATGCCTTGCGGCTCGCTTTTCGGTAGAATCAGCGCTCATTTTGACGTCAGTAAAAGATGAGGCGCGGTATGACGGTTCAGTTCCAGGCATTTCACAGCATCAAGGCGATCGGTAATCGGGAGGTGCTGTTCAACTGGTCGAGAACCAATCCCCTCGGGGCGCTGGATCAGGTGTGGCGCCCGAAAAGCCGCGACGAGCTGCAAGCGCTGCTGCGGGAACACCCCGAACGCAAGCTGCGCCTTATCGGCTCCGGCCTCTCCTTCGAACCCATCCACAGCGTCTATGCCGAGGGCAGTCAGGCGCTGCTGGTGGACTTGCACCACCTGCGCGGCCAGCTGGCCAAAACCGCCGATACCGTGACCTATCAGGCGGGTACGCCGCTCGATACCGTTTATGCCGAGCTGATCGCCATGGAGCGGATGCTGCCCGCATCCCCGGGCGTTATCGGCATCCAGACCCTGGGCGGCGCCCTCAGCACCGGTACCCACGGTCAGGGGCTGCACCAGTCTGCCCTCTGCGATGCGGTGGAGGCGATGACGGTGATGCTGGCCAGTGGCGACATCATCCTGGTGGATCGCACCGACCCGCGCTTCGGTGCCTTCGTGATGGGAATGGGGATGCTCGGCATCCTGCTCGACGTCACCCTGCGCACCGTGTCCAACCGCATTATGCGCTGCACCAAGTTCACCACCGATTACCCCTTCCTGCTGGAGCACAACGAGCGGCTCAACCGCGAGCATGGCTTTGTGAAGAGCTGGTGGTTTGCCTGGACCGGCGAGAGTCACATCTGGCTGGTGGATCCCGCCTCCGATGACGAGGTGGCCCGCTACCGCGCTGGCGGCAGCGAGCCGCTGCTGCTGGATGGCGATATCGACGCCCGCATGAACGCCACCATTGATGCCACCTTGCAGAAGATGGCGAAAGATACCAAGGATGAGGCGCTGGCCGGTGAGCACTTCGAGACGGTGCGCCGCTTCAAGGATGCCTCCGATCTGGTGGGCAACGTCTACCAAATTCTTTGCAAGGGGATCCCGGCGCCCCAGATCAACTGCGAGGTGGCGGTGCCGCTGCATCGCATGAACGAGGCGCTGGAGACCCTGCAAGCCTGGCAGCAGGCCAATCCGGGCGTGTTGCACTACCCCTTTATCCTGCGCTGCACCGGCCCCTCCGAGGCCTGGCTAAGTGCCGCTTACGGCCAGCCGGTCTGCTGGATCGGTTTTCTGGTCTATCTGGCGGCGGACGGCACCTTCGTCAACGGCTCCATGGAGCAGATGCGCGAGCTGCAGCAACTGCTGGCGCCGCTTGGCGGCATACCCCACTTCGGCAAGCATCTGGCGATGGATCTCTACGACTTCCCGACCCTGCTGCCGCGCTGGAACGACTTCGTGGCGTTGAAAGCCGAGCTCGACCCCCACGGCCGCTTTGAAAACCGCTGGCTCAGCGACCTGTTTGCCAACCGGTAAGGATCTGACATGACCGATATGCAAGATACCCGTATCCCTGTGACCCTGCTGACCGGCTTTCTCGGCAGCGGCAAGACCACCTTGCTCAACCATTGGGTCAAGCAGCCGGAGCTCGGTGAGTGCGCCGTGCTGATCAACGAGTTCGGCTCGGTGGGGCTGGATCACCATCTGGTGCAACAGGTGGATGAGCAGGTGATGCTGCTCGACTCCGGCTGCATCTGCTGCTCGGTACAGGGTTCTCTGGTGGAGGCGCTGCAGGGGCTCTTTATGAAGGCCATCCAGCGCAAGATCAAACCGTTCAAGCGGCTGATTATCGAGACCACTGGCCTCGCCGATCCGGCCCCCGTGCTCTTCACGTTGAGGGAAGAGGGCTTTATCGCCCAGCGCTACCGCTTCGATGGCACCGTCACTGTGGTGGATGCCGGTCATATCGAGCAGCAGTTGGCGGCCCAGTATGAGGCGGTGAAACAGGTGGCGTTGGCGGATCTGCTGGTGGTGAGCAAGGGGGATCTGGTGGACGGCGAACAGCTGGCGCGGGTCGAAGCCCAATTGGCAGCCCTCAATCCAGCGGCCCCGATCCAGCAGGTGACCCATGGCGAACTGTCGCCAGCGGTGCTGGAGAAGCTGGGCGCCTACAACGAAGCGGCGGGGCGCGATGTGCGCCAGCTGCTGGCCTGGCTGCGCACCGAATCCCCCAAGCAGGGGCTGGCGTCACCGATGCAGCCGAAGATGCAACCGTTCGCCGCCAAGGTGGGCACGGCTGCGCCCACCCACTTCGAGCACGGCAACATCGAGAGTTTCTCCCTGCGTATCGGTGAGCCGCTCAAGCCCTCCCGCCTGCTGGCCGCCATCGATGCGGTGCAGGCGAAGTATGGCGATGCACTGCTGCGCCTCAAGGGGATCTTGCAGCTGGAGGGAGAGAGCCAGCCGGTGGTGATCCACGGTGTCCACGGCCAGCTCTATCCGCTGCAGGCGCTGGGCGACTGGCCGGAGGGCAAGGCCCAGTCCCGACTGGTGTTTATCGTGAAATGTCAGGACAAGGCCGGTATCGAGCAGCTCTTTATGGCGACCCTCAAGGCCCCCGAGCCCACTCTGGAAGAGCGGCTCAAAGCCATGCTGGGTCAGCCCGACAACTGATCTTGCACGTTGTAGCTCTCCTGCACCGGGTCAGGACGGCGACGGTTGAACAACACAAACGCCACCGGCACAAAGTAGAACGAGAGCAGGGTCGCCAGCGCTGTGCCACCGGCGATGGCGATGGCAAAGGGTGGCCAGAAGCCGCCGCCCCCCAGCAATAGCGGGATGAAGCCGCCCACCGTGGTGATGGTGGTCGAGACGATGTGGCGGCTGCAACCGGCCACCAGATCGCGGATCTGCGGCAGATTGCCCTGTTGTGCCAGCGGGTCTGCCTTCAGCTCAGCCAGAATGACGATGGCGGCGTTGATGGCCAGCCCCATCAGTCCCAGCAGGGCGATGATCACCGTAAACCCGAAGGGGTACCCCAGCAGCCAGACCCACAGCAGCCCGAGCCCAGCCGACTGGATCGCCACCAGGGTGACGATGCCTGCCAGCCGGAACGAGTTGAAGCTGAGTACCAGCACGGCCACCAGCAGCACGGCGACCAGGCTGACATGGGCCATCAGATTGCCCACCGATTCATCCCGCTTGGCGGCTTCTCCGCCAAACTCCAGTCGATAGCCCGGCGGCAACGCCAGCGCCTTGGCGGCCAGCCTCTCTTTGACCTGCTCCAGCACGGTTTGCGGCAGGACGCCGACCGCCAGATAGGCCTCCAGCACATTGACCCGCTCACCATCCCGACGGCTGATCTCCCCCCAGCTTGGCAGCAACTCGGGAGTGGCCAGTGCCCGCAAGGTGAGATTGGCAGCCCCTTGCTGGCCGGTGC
The DNA here is from genome assembly GCF_027854445.1 of Aeromonas sp. PI_26. Lineage (NCBI taxonomy): Bacteria > Pseudomonadati > Pseudomonadota > Gammaproteobacteria > Aeromonadales > Aeromonadaceae > Aeromonas > Aeromonas sp. PI_26. The sequence goes on along the minus strand of NZ_JAJNOE010000008.1, from coordinate 76,563 downwards.
CGGTGAGCGATAGCGGCACATTGAGCAGCGCATCCGGATCCTGACGCAAGGGCTCGGCCAGTCGCACCCGAACCGGGATTGACTCGGTGCCTTCCAGCACAGTGCCGCCCAACCTGCCATCCAGTGCGCCCGCCAACCGGGAGGCCACATCGGTCAGGCTCATGCCTGCCAGTCGGGCGGCCTCCTCATCGACCTGCAACCAGAGTTTGGGGGCCCCGGCCTGCAAGGTGGCGCGGGTCTGCACCACTGCCGGGGTATTGGCGAGCAGACTGCGCAGCTCCTCTCCCAGATGGTGCAGCTGTTCAAAGTCGGGGCCAAACAGCCGCAGCTCGACCGGGGCATTGAACGGCGGCCCCTGTTCCAGCTTGCGCACCAGGATCTGCGCTTCGGGAAATTTTGCATCGAGCCGCTGCTGAAGTTGTGGAATGAGCCGCTCGGCGGCATCGGCATCCTGCAGGGTGATCATCCCCTGGGCGTAATCGGCCCGCCCCTGTTTTCTGGGCACCAGGTTGTAGTAGAAGCTGGGGGCGTTGTCGCCCACCACCCAATCCTGACGAACCAGCTCGGGGAGGCTGGCCAGCTCGGCGGAGATCCCCAGTGCCAGCTCGCGGGTGCGCGCCAGGCTCGCCTGTGGGGAGAGGCTGGCCTCGATGTGGATCATGTCCCGGTCAGCAGGGGGAAAGAACTGTTCGGTGAGGCGGCCCGCCACCCAGAAACCGAGCAGGGGCAGCAGACTGACCAGCAGCAGGGTTCGCCAGGGGTGAGCCAGCGCCATGGCGATGCTCTGCTGGAAACGGGCGCTCACCCGGGGCAGGTGCAAGCCATCCTGATACCAGCGTCCCCCCTGGTCACTGCCAATCCAGCGGGCTGCGAGGCCAGCCACCAGGGTGTGGGCGATGAGGTAGGATCCCAGCAGCGAGCAGATCACCGCCCAGGCGATGCCGCCGACAAACTCGCCTGCGGGGCCCGGCATCAGAATGATCGGCATAAAGGCGAGCATGGTGGTGAGGGTGGAACCCAGCAGTGGCAGCCAGAGGTGGCCGATAGCTTCCAGTGCGGCGGCACTCATGGCCATGCCGTGGCGGCGCTGATACTGCACCCGATCCGCCATGACGATGGAGTTGTCCACCATGATCCCGAGCGCCACCACCAGACCGGTGACCGACATCTGGTGAATGGGCAGATTGATCAGGTTCATGCAGGCGAATGAGAACGCCACGGTAAGCGGCAGCGACAGGGCCACGATAATGGCGGCCTTGACTCCCAAGGTCACCAGCAGCACGGCCACTATGATGAGGAAGCCCTGCACAATGTTGATGAGCAGGGTGTCGAGCCGCTGATCGGTATAACGCTGCTGATCGAAGCTGGTGACGAGGCCGATATTATCCGGCAAGTCCTGTTGCAGCTGGGCCAGCATGGTGTCGACCCGTGCCGACCAGAGGTCGATGCGGTGATCCTGTGCCATGCGCAGGCCGACCACCACGGCCCGCTCACCATTGGCAAAGGCCAGCTGGCTCTCCGGCTGGTGCAGGGTACGTCTTACCTCGGCCAGATCGCCAAGGCGCAGGGTCTGGCCCTGCTCGCCGGTGCGCAGCGGGATCTGGCGGATCCGCTCCAGGGTATCGAGGGCGCCACGGATCTCCACCTGAAAGCGATTGTGGCTGCCTTGCAACTCCCCGGCGGCCACTTTGGCATCGGCACCGTTCAGCGCCTGGGCAAGCTGTTCGCCACTCATGCCGCTGGCACTGAGGGCGAGGGGATCGAACCGTACCTCGATCTCCTCCTGTGGTGCCCCGACCCGCTCGACGTATTCGGTACCCGGCAGCTGGCGAGCCCGGCGTTCCAGCTCGGCGCTGTAGCGGGCGAGGCGATCCAGCTGCGGCTGGCCCGGCCCGCGCCAGACCACATTGACCAGCCGGGTGAAGGGGTAGCCTTTCTCATCATCCAGCTTGGGGGCACTGGCGCCGGCTGGTAGCACGGCGGCCAGATCTGCCAGCCGATCTCGGACTCTGGACCAGACGGGCTCGACATCGCTGACCTCATCCTTGAGCTCCAGATTGATGATGGAGAGACCGGGGCGAGAGCTCGACTCGATCAGCTTGATCTCGCTCTGGGCCCGCAGCCGGTTCTCGATGGGCTCGCTCACCAGCGCCTCCACCCGCTCGGCGCTGGCCCCGGGGAAGTGGGTAACCACGCTGGCAAAACGGCTGGTGAGCTGGGGATCTTCGGTTCTGGGCAGGGTTTGCAATGCCGCAAGGGCGGCCGTCAGCAGCAGCGCGACCGTCAACAGCAGCAGGCGGCCATTCTCGATAAACGGGCGGATCATGACTGTGGCTCCGGATGCGCCGCCTGATGATCCACGCTGGTTGTCAGGGTGACCTGCTGGCCCGGCACCAGTTTATGCAGGCCATCGGTCACCAGCTGTTCTTGTCCATTCAGGGCACCACTGATCCAGGCCCGCTCGCCATCTTGCTGCAGCAGGGTGACGTCCCGACTGACCACCCGGGGTGGCGTTTCATCGTTGAGCAGATAGAGGGTCCAGCTGCCGCGCAATCCCTGGGTCAGCGCGGTGAGCGGCACCTCGTAGGCGCGGGTGGGCTCGCGGGTCTGATGCAACAGGGTGATCAGTTGCCCCTCTGCCAGCTGTTCGCCGCCCCGGGTCAGCTGGAAGCGGGCGGTGCGGGTGTGGGTCTGCCCGTCCACTTGTACCCCCAGATTAAGCAGGCGCCCCTCCAGTGATTGCGCACCGCTTTGCAGGGGATAGTGTTGGCCGACGATCAGGGTCTCGGCCTGTTTCACCGGCACGCCGATATCGGCCTCCCACTGGCCGCTGCGGGTCAGGGAGAAGAGAGGCTGGCCTGCGGCCACCACGGCCCCCAATGCCTGCTCGCGGCTGACCACAATCCCGTTGAAGGGGGCGCGCAGCTGTGATTTTTCCTGTTTGACCCGGTTGGCTTCGAGGGCGGCGGCCAGCTGGTTGGCGCTTGCCTCCAGCATGCGGACTTTGCCTTGCTGTTCATCCAGCGCCTGACGGGAGCTGAACTGCTGCTGGCGCAGGGCAGTGAGTCGATCGAGCGTCTGCCGGGCAAGGATCAGTTCGGCCTCGTTCTGGGCGGCCCGGGCGGCCAGCTCTTTGGCTTCCACTGCCAGCAGCCGGGTGTCCAGTGTGGCGAGCAGTTCGCCAGCCGCTACCGGCTCTCCGCGTCCCTTGTGCAGGGTAGCAATCCGCCCTGCCTGCTCGAAGCCTATCTGGCTGTGCTCGGGGGCGATCACTCGGCCATTGAAGCGGTGCAGCACCGGGTAGTGATCGCTGGCCTGCAGCGGCTGGGCGATCACCCGGGTCAGGGCGGGTGTTTTTTCTGACTCTGTGACCGGGCTGCAGCCACTCAGTAACAGCGCCAGCAGGATTAAGCAAAGTGTCATGACATCATCCTCTGGTTGACATAACATCAAATCACACCGGTGAGTCTAGTTTTTCGAAACTAGACTGTCCAGTTTGATTGTGGAGGAAAAATGAACATTTCACCCCGTAGTCAGCAGAAGCGGGCTGCGATCCTCGATGCTGCCGGGCGGCTCTTCTGTCAGCACGGTCTGCATCTGGTCAGCATGGACATGGTGGCCAGTGAAGCGGGCGTCTCCAAGCAGACGGTCTACAGCCATTTTGCCAACAAGGAGTCGCTGTTTGCCGAAGCGGTGGGCAGCAAGTGCGTCAGCAGCGAGCTGATGCCGGAGGTGTTGCTGCGTGGCAACAATGTGCGGGAGAGCCTGATTGCCTTTGGTCGCAGCTTTCGCAAGTTGATCCTGAGCGATGATGCCATCAATATCTTTCGCACCTGCATCAGCTGCAACGATGCCCAGCTGGCCACCCTTTTTTTCGAGGCGGGCCCGCTCTATGTGACCGAGATGCTGTCCAATTGGCTGGAGCAGCAGAAGCAGCAAGGCCTGCTGTGCCATCAAGACAGCGAACAGGCCGCCTTGCAGCTGTTGCTGATGTGGCAGGGCAAGGAGCGCATGCTCCGTGAGCTGGGTCTGCCGTTGACCCAGAGCACTGCCGAGCAGGATGCCTGGACCCTGAGTTGTGTCGATCTCTTCCTGACCGCCGCCGCTCCCCCGCAAAAATAATGGAGGTGGCCATGAGCCACACAGTGACAGATGCCCAGCGCAAGTGGCTGCCCCTGCTGGCGGCGGTCGGTTTCTTTATGCAAGCGCTGGATGGCACCATTCTCAACACTGCCCTGCCCAGCATGGCCGAGACCTTGGGAGAGAGCCCGCTGCAGATGCAGTCGGTGATCATTGCCTACATGTTGACGGTGGCGCTGCTGATCCCGGCCTCCGGCTGGCTGGCAGACAGATTCGGCACCCGCCGCATCTATCTGACCGCCATCTCGCTTTTCACGCTCGGCTCGCTCGCCTGTGCCGCTGCCAATTCGCTCTCCATGCTGGTGGCCGCCCGGGTGCTTCAGGGGATTGGCGGTGCGCTGCTGATGCCGGTGGGCCGGTTGGCGGTGCTGCGGGTCTATGACAAGCACGAGCTGCTGCGGGTGATGTCGTTTGTCACCATCCCGGGGCTGCTTGGCCCGCTGATGGGGCCGGCGCTCGGTGGCTGGCTGGTGGAAGTGGCGAGTTGGCACTGGGTGTTTCTCATCAACCTGCCGGTGGGGCTGCTCGGCTTTATCGCCAGCTGGCACTTTATGCCGGAGCTGCGGCAGCAGACCGCCCGGTTCGACTGGCAGGGCTTTGTGATGTTCAGCGTCGGCATGGTGCTGGTGTCGGTCGGCTTGCAGGGACTGGGGGAGCACAGCATCTCCACCGGTTGGGCGCTGTTTGCACTGATCTTCGGCTTGGCGGCGATGGCGAGCTACTGGCTCTATGCCGCCAATGCACCGCAGCCGCTCTTTAGCCTGAGCCTGTTCAAGACTGCCACCTTTGCCATCGGCATCTGGGGCAACCTGTTTGCCCGCCTTGGCAGCGGCGCCATGCCTTTCCTCACCCCGCTGTTTCTGCAGCTGGGGCTCGGCTTCTCCCCGAGCAAGGCGGGGATGACCATGATCCCCACCGTGATTGGCGCCATGCTGACCAAGACGCTGGTGAACAAGCTTATTCCGAAGGTGGGCTATCGCCGCATCCTGATCGGCAACACCCTGTTGCTGGGGGCGATGATCGCCAGCTTCTACTTTATCGACAACCAGCTCCCTTACGGGGTCTTGCTGGGCTGGCTGGCGATCTTCGGCGCCATCAACTCGCTGCAGTTCTCCGCCATGAACACTCTCACGCTGCAAGATCTCAGCCCGACCCTGGCTAGCAGTGGCAACGGTCTGCTCTCGGTGGTGATGCAGCTCTCCATGAGCTTGGGGGTGGCGATTGCCGCCAGCCTGCTCGGGCTCTTCTCGGCGGGCACCTCAGCGGGCACCTTAGTGGCCGAGGGGCAGTGGCTGGCCGGGTTCCACCTTACCTACCTCTGTGTCGGGCTGCTCTCCATGCTGGCGGCGCTGATCTTCGCCCAGCTGGCGCGCGATGGGGCTACGCCGTCGGCGCGGGCAGATAGCTGACCTCGCAGGGGAGCTGCGCCAGTACCTCGGCCAGATATTCGGTCGCCAGCAGAAAGGTCTGCTCCGGGTGGCCCGGAGTCCAGGTGAAGGCGGTGTGGTTGAGCAGTTGCGGATCCACCAGTAGCGGAATATCGGCGCGGGGCAGGAAGGGGCAGACCGCCCCCGGCAGGCAGCCGATCTCCGCCTGCATCTCTTCGGCGGTGCAGATGGAGGGCTTGCCACCGAGTGCGGCTTTGACAGCCTTGTTGTCGAGCCGTCCGTCCCTGTGGGTCAGCAGCAGGGCGAAGCGGCCATCCTTGAACTTGAGAAACAGGGTCTTGCTGAACTCCGCCTGCCAGCCGAGGCGGGCTTTGACCTTTTCATCGGTGGCGTAGTCGAGAATGGGTTCATGCTCATAGCGCTGGTGGGGCAGTTCGGCCAGTAGCTGGCAGTTGAAATGGTGAATGGTATCGAGTGGCATGGGGTTCTCCTGTAGTGGGCGCTATCCTGCCAGCCTCGCAGGGTCAGGCCCAATGACACTTTCTTATCAGTGATAAGCAACTCTGTCCGTGCAAACAACAAGGGCGCCGTGAGGCGCCCTTGTGGATCAGTGATGTTGCAATTCGCACGCTTCCCAGTGAAAGGGAATGGGGCACAGCTGCTGGGAGGCCTTGTCATAGGCTTGCCACAGCTCGCCCATGGTGCGGCCATCGACCGGGTGGCGCAGGGTGGGGGCCAGCTCGGCCAGCGGCCAGAGCACGAAGGCGTTGGTGAGCACTTCACCGCGCGGCAGCACCAGCGGGGTGTCGCAGACCAGATCGCCATAGAGCAGCAGGTCGAGATCCAGAGTGCGCGGGGCGAACTTCTTGGCATCCGGCTCGCGGCCGTGGGCGAACTCCATGGCCCGCAGTCGCTGGCAGACGGTGGTCAGCGGCAGATCGGTCTCGGCAGCCGCCACCAGGTTGTAGAAGGGGCGGCCGTTGAAGCCGACCGCCTCGCTCTCGAATACCCGGGAGACCCGCAGCTCGCCAAATTCGGCGTGCAGGGCATCGAGCCCGGCGCGAATATGGCGATCCCGCTCGATGTTGGAGCCGAGGCTGATATAGATGGTGGTCATCAGTTGCTGCTCGCGGCCGGCGTGCGATGGCGCAGGATCTCGACGCCGACCCCGGCGGCATTGGGCACGGCGCCCGGCTTGGTGAGGGTCACCTTGACCCACTGCACCCGCGCGTCGGTCAGAACCAGCATGGCGACCTGCTCGGCCATGGTCTCGACCAGCTCGACCACCTTGCCGCTGACATGTTCGCAAATCTTGTTGGAGAGGTCGGCATAATCCAGTGCCAGATTAATGTCGTCGGTTGCTGCCGCGGGGCGGTTGTCGAACCCCATCTCGAGGTCAAAACGGAGCTTTTGGCGAATGCCCTTCTCCCACTCATATACACCTATGGTGGTCAAAACTTCGAGTCCGCGAATAAACACCTTGTCCATGACTGTACTTCTTCTTTACTCTTGATGGGCTGTGATGACAGCGCAGGGATGCTGGCCGGGCAACAGGCTTGCCGAGGCGCTCTGGGTGGGCATGGGCCCATGCCAGCGTATGTGGCCCGCATCATACCCCATTCATATCGTGGTAAAAACGACCAAGATGACGGCCCTGACGATTTTGATGATTATTCTGGCCTACCTGGGTGGTTCACTATCCAGTGCTGTGCTGGTCTCTCGCTGCACCGGTCTGCCCGACCCGCGGGATCATGGCTCCCACAATCCGGGGGCAACCAATGTGCTGCGCCTCGGTGGCCGGATGGCGGCGCTGGTGGTGCTGCTGCTCGATGTGCTCAAGGGCACTGTGCCCGTCTATCTCGCCTGGTATCTGCAGATCAAACCCGTCTACCTCGGCTTTATCGGGGTCGCCGCCTGTCTCGGCCATATGTACCCCCTCTTCTTTCATTTTCGTGGTGGCAAGGGGGTAGCGACGGCGCTCGGTACCATGCTGCCCATCGGCTTCACCATGGGGGGCGCCGTGATTGGCACCTGGCTGCTGGTGCTGCTGGTGAGCGGCTACTCCTCGCTGGCCTCCATCATTACCGTGCTGCTGACGCCGCTCTTTACCTACCTGCTCAAACCCGAATATACCCTGCCAGTCTCGCTGCTCTCCTGCCTTATCCTGCTCCGCCATCACGAGAACATCTCCCGCCTGCTCAAGGGGGAAGAACCCAGAGTCTGGGGGCGAAAACGCGCGGCCTGTGCCGAGGAAGTGGCAGAAATGGACGATGTTGCGCAAAAAAGAGACGAACGAGACAAAAAGTGAAATTTCCCGTTGACCATCCGCCTTAAAATCCGTTTAATAGCGCCCACGCCCAGATAGCTCAGTCGGTAGAGCAGGGGATTGAAAATCCCCGTGTCGGCGGTTCGATTCCGTCTCTGGGCACCAAAATTTGGTGCCATGAAATAAAAATTTGTTCATGCACAATGGTTTAAAGTGTGCCGGCTTAGCTCAGTAGGTAGAGCAACTGACTTGTAATCAGTAGGTCACCAGTTCGATTCCGGTAGCCGGCACCATTTGCCCAGATAGCTCAGTCGGTAGAGCAGGGGATTGAAAATCCCCGTGTCGGCGGTTCGATTCCGTCTCTGGGCACCACGAATAATTCCTCCTTAGCTCAGTCGGTAGAGCGACGGACTGTTAATCCGCAGGTCGCTGGTTCGAGCCCAGCAGGAGGAGCCAAACCGAAAAGCCCTTGTCGCAAGACAAGGGCTTTTTTTCATTGGTTCAACACCGCTCTTTTACCATAACAACAATCACACACGCACAGAATGACGGCAGGATAGATATGGAAAATCAAGTAGTTATAGACTCAAAGGGGCGACTGGCCACCATCCGCGAGTGGCTTGAGCCCGTGCTGGTGCTGCTGATCCTGGGCAGCCTGTTTGGCTACCTCGGCAGCCAGATGGGCCTCTCCGCCATGGTCAACACCCTGTTCAATACCGCCCACCAGCTGCTGCTCAATACCGTGCTCTTTATCATGGGGATCACCGTACTTTCCGGCGCCCTCAGCCAGCTCTTGAGCGAATTCGGGGTGATCCGACTGCTGGAGGTGCTGCTGGCACCCCTGATGAAACCGGTGTTTCGTCTGCCCGGTCGTACCGCATTGGCGGCGCTGATGACCTTCTTCTCCGACAACCCGGCGGTGATCAGCCTCGCCAAGGACAGCCGCTTTCGCAAGGGCTTCACCCCCTGGCAGCTAGTGTCGCTCACCAACTTCGGCACAGCCTTTGGCATGGGGCTGATCGTGGTGACCTTTATGGCCACCTTGCAGCTGCCGGGCGGTGAATCCACTGCAAGCGCGGCGCTCATCGGGCTGCTCGGCGCTCTGGTAGGCTCGGTGGTCTCTACCCGATTGATGCAACGGATGATCCGCCCCTTGGTGGGGGAAGTGCTGAACGATGACGCTATATCGTCCGACGGCCGCAAGGTAGGGGTGACCAAAGAGGCGGCTCCCGGCTGGCTGCGGATCCTCAACTCTCTGCTCGATGGCGGCAAATCTGGCGTGGAGCTGGGGATGGCGGTGATCCCCGGGGTGCTGATCATCAGTACCTTCGTGATGCTGCTCACCTTCGGCCCCGGCGACAAGGGCTATACCGGCGAAGCGTTTCAAGGGGTTGCCCTGCTGCCGGTGCTGGCCGCCAAGGTGAGCTGGCTGTTTGACCTGCTGTTTGGCTTCCAGCAGCCGGAGTTGGTCGCTTTCCCGGCTACCTCGCTTGGTGCCGTTGGTGCCGCCATGTCGCTGGTGCCCCCCTTTATCGCCAAGGGGTGGATCACCGGTAACGAGGTCGCGGTGTTTACCGCCATGGGGATGTGCTGGAGTGGCTTCCTGAGCACCCACACCGCCATGCTCGATGCCCTCGGCTATCGCCACCTTACTTCCCGCGCCATTGTTGCCCACACGGTCGGCGGCTTGTGCGCCGGGGTGGCGGCTCACCAGCTCTATCTACTGCTGGGCTGAGCAGGGTGAAAAGAGAGAGGGGCGCTGTGGCGCCCCTCTCTGTATCTATCGGTGACGAGTTGGCTCGTCCTTCTATTTACTCAACATCGCCGAACAGGCTCTGTGTGATCACCGCTTCCGGCATCATCTCCCGCAGTCCGGCGACCAGTTTTTCCCCCGCCTCATGCAGCGCAGCCAGCGGCATCTCGGGCAGGCTCTCCAGAATAAACCACATCTGGCCCGAATCGACACTGAGTCGGGTACGCACACCCTGCCGCCAGTTCCAGCGCCGACAGGTAACCCCCTTGTCATCCCGCCAGACCACCTCGCCGGGTTCCGGAGATTCGTGTGCGGGTTCGCCCCCCTTCATGGTATCGAACTGCTCGCTGCCATCGGCTATCACCAGTCGCGGTAGTCCCTCATAAGCAAGCAGGTTTTCGCCCCCCACCGGAATGGCGTAGCGGATACTGATGGCGTTGTAGAGATCGACCACGGGATCGATGGCGGGCAGGTTGCCGTCGCGGGCGACCCGCTTTCTCAGAGCCTCGGCGGAACAGGGAGTTCGCTGCGGCTTGGCGCCAAATTTTCTGAACAGCTCGCCCCAGGCGGCGAGATGCGCCTCTGCCCACGGCACATCGGCGGTCAGCATGGCGGTGCAGGCTTCATCAAGGGCGCGCGCCCCCACGTTCGGGTCGACCACGGCGGCGGCCTGCACCTTGATGCTCAAAGCGCGAAAGCCGGGAGCCAGCTGGCTGACTTCGGGGGAGATATAGGGGGTGATCAGGGACATAGCGACTCCATAAACGAAAGAGGCAGGGAGAAGGCGGCTGCCGGCCAGCATTGCGGTGACGGCAAATCCGGTTTGAGAGCCATCTTGCGCGAACATATTAGATAAGAAAATTCACATGATCTTAATAGCCATAAGTTTCATGAATGAAAAATGACGTAATCGAGGGGATGGCGGGCATGTACCGGCATATAGCGAAGAGGAGCCCTGCCGCCTCCGGTTTGCTGCGGCAATGCCCCTTTGCCGCTTCGATCTGCAGCGGCAGCCGCTGGCCGCTCGGCTCTCTTGTGATGACCTCAGCCGCAATGCCCACTAACACAAGGCGGCGATTCAAATCACTCGGTGGCTCAATGGGTTGGTTTCGCCCTGTGCTGTTCACTAAATTTTGGCCCCGCTTATGCACTCCTCTTGGCAACACAATCAAGGGTCGTTGTCGCGGAGAGATATCATGATCAGCAGCCTGTTTCCCCTTGCCTCGATCGCTCTCAAGCTGGGCAGTCAGCTGCTTGGCAGCAGTAGCAAACCTGAGCCTGTGCAGCAAACCGTGCAGGAAGAGCGCCTCGCCCCGACCGTCCAGAGTTTGTTCCAGCGACTCGGCATCAAGGGTGCCAATAGCGAGCAAAATCGCGCTGCCATCAACCACTTTATGGGGGAGCTGATGCAGACTCTGGGGCAGGAGAATGGCGGCCAATCCCTCCCTGCCGCCATCGAGAGCGCCCGCAACCAGCTGGCGAGCGGCACCCAGAGTACCCGCCTCGATGCCCTGCAAAGCGAGCTCGATACCCTCAAGGATTCCCTCGGTGCCAGCCATCTCAACCTCGACCAGCTGCTCGGTGCCTTTAAACAGACCCTGCCCAATGGCAAGGGGGAGGGAGTTGGCAAATTGCTCAATGCCAGTGCCTGAACGGCGGTGAGCAATAAAAAACGGCAATCTGAGGTTGCCGTTTTGCTTTCTTGTTCGAATGACAGGCCGGTTGGCTTATCCCACCCGCTTGGCCAGCCACTGTTCGGCAGCAGTCAGAGCTGCCTCAACCTGCTCGCGGGCGACGCCGCCTTTGGCGACCCGCTTGGCCAGGGTCGCTTCCAGCTCCAGATTGGGGTAGACGTCGAACTCGATCACCGGGCTAAAGCGCTGGAACTCGCCGATGGTCAGCTCTTCCAGCGGCTTCTTCACCTGGATCGCGTAGACCACGGTCTCGCCGACGATATGGTGCGCTTCACGGAACGGAATTCCCTTGGCCACCAGATAGTCCGCCAGCTCGGTGGCGTTGGCGTAGCCGCCTTGCGCCGCCGCCATGGTGCGCTCGCCGTTAACCTTCAGATCGATCAGCACCAGCGCGGCCATATCGAGGCAGTCGTGCCAGGTGTCGAGGGCATCGAACAGCCCCTCCTTGTCTTCCTGCATGTCCTTGTTGTAGGCCAGCGGCAGCGCCTTAAGGCTCATCAGCATGCCCATCTGGGCGCCCACCACCCGACCGGTCTTGCCGCGAATAAGCTCCAGCGCATCCGGGTTCTTCTTCTGCGGCATCAGCGACGAGCCGGAAGTGACCGCATCGGAGAGCTCGACAAAGCCCGCCTCTCCGGTGTTGTAGAAGATAAGGTCTTCGGCAAAGCGCGACAGGTGGGTCATGGAGAGGGACGCCACGTGCATCAGTTCCACTACGTGATCCCGATCGGAGACCGAATCCAGACTGTTGCGGGTGGCGCCGGCAAAGCCCATGTCGAGCGCCAGCGCTTCGCGGTCGATGGCGTAGGCAGTGCCCGCCAGCGCGCCGCAGCCGAGGGGGCTGGTGTCGAGGCGTTTGAGGGCATCCTGCAGCCGGGAGTAATCCCGCTCCAGCATCTCCACATAGGCCAGCGCCCAGTGGGCGAAGGTGACCGGCTGTGCCCGCTGCAGGTGGGTGTAACCGGGCAGCACGGCAGCCTGATTGGCGCGAGCGGAGGCGACCAGCCCCTGCTGCAGGGCGGTGATGGAGCCGAGCAGCAGCTCGCCCTGCGCCTTGCACCAGAGTTTCAGGTCGGTGGCGACCTGATCGTTGCGCGAGCGGCCGGTGTGCAGCTTCTTGCCAAGATCGCCGACGGCGGCAATCAGTTGGCTCTCGACCCAGGAGTGGATATCTTCGGCGTCCGAACTCAGGATCTGCCGGGGATCCTGCTGCACCGATGCGAGCAGCACCTCCATCGCCTGCTGCAGCTTGCCCTGCTCATCGGCGGTCAAGACTCCCACTTTCACCAGCGCGCGAGCCCAGGCCATGGAGCCTTGAATATCCTGCTCCGCCAAGCGGTAATCGAACCGCAGCGAATCGTTGAACTGCTTGAACCGGCTATCGGCTCCCTGACTGAAGCGTCCACCCCAAAGTGCCATACTGCTCTCCTTGAATGCGTTGTCGGCGGCGCCCTGGCCACCGAGCTTGAAATCGTGCCCTGTTTTTCTGCGAGCCTGTTATCTCACAGAAGCGGCCGGGGCGCTGCCGCTCTTGTCACACCTGCCGATGATGGCTCAGGGGCCATGCCCTCGGCCTATAGAAGAGGGGGCCATGCCCCCTCAACGGAATCAACGGGTTATCGCGCTTGCTTAACCGTGGGTGTGGTCGCCACCGATGGCTTGATGTTGTTCCTTCATGGCGCGGATCCGGCTGGCCAGGGTGTAGAGACGGATAAAGCCTTCGGCATGGCTCTGGTCATACACTTCATCGGCGCCGAAGGTGGCGAAATCTTCGGAGTAGAGGCTGTTCGGCGACTTCTTCTGCACAGCGGTGACCTGACCCTTGTACATCTTCAGCACCACTTCACCGTCCAGATCTTCGGCGATGGCGTTGGCAGAGGCGAGGATCGCCTTGCACAGCGGGGTGAACCAGCGACCGTCATAGACCAGATGGGAGAACTCGGCACCCAGCTTCTCCCGCCAGGCGCGGGTCGGGCGATCCAGTACCAGCTCTTCCACGGCGCGCAGCGCAGCGACCATCACGGTACCGCCCGGGGTTTCGTAGCAGCCGCGGGACTTCATGCCCACCATCCGGTTTTCGGTGATGTCGATGCGGCCCACGCCGTGCTTGCCGGCACGCTCGTTCAGGGTCATCAGGATCTGGTGCGGGCTGAGCGGCTGGTCGTCAACGGCCACCACTTCACCCTGCGCCACGGTCAGCTTGACGTACTCCGGCTGATCCGGTGCCTGTTCGGCCGGTACGGTCCACTGCCAGACCGCTTCGGAGGGCTCGTTCCAGGTGCTCTCCAGCTCGCCACCCTCGGTGGAGATGTGCCAGGCGTTGGCGTCGCGGCTGTAGATCTTCTTCAGGGTCGCCTTGCAGGGGATGTTGCGGGTCTCCAGATAGGAGAGCAGATCTTCCCGGGAGCGCATGTCCCAGATCCGCCACGGGGCGATCACTTTCAGCTGGGGCGCCAGCGCAGCGACCGCACCTTCGAAACGTACCTGATCGTTACCCTTGCCGGTGCAGCCGTGGGAGATGGCATCGGCCCCTTCCGCCAGCGCCGCTTCGACCATCGCCTTGGCGATCACCGGACGGGCCATGGAGGTGCCCAGCAGATAGGTGCCTTCATAGACGGCGCCGGTCTTCAGGGTCGGGTAGACGTACTCTTTGACGAACTCTTCCCGCAGATCCTTGATGATGCATTTGGTGGCACCGGAGGCGATCGCCTTCTGCTCGATCCCTTCCAGATCGTCGCGCTCCTGACCCACATCGGCCACGAAGGCGATGATTTCGGCGTCATAGTGCTCTTTCAGCCAGGGAATGATGGCCGAGGTATCCAGTCCACCCGAGTAAGCCAGTACGATCTTGTTGATTCCGCTCATGTTACTTCTCTCCGTGATGATTCGATGATGATTCAATAAAAGGGTCGTGATTCAGGTTGAGTGTCGCGTTACTTGCCACCCAGAAGGGTAAGCAACACGGCGTTCTGGATATGCATCCGGTTTTCGGCCTCGTCCATGATGAGGGAGGCGGGGCCATCCATCACCTGCGAGGTGATCTCCAGCTCGCGATGGGCCGGCTGGCAATGCAGCACATGTGCAATGCCGGTGCGGTCGAGCAGGGCCTGGTTGATCTGGTAAGGCATAAAGAGGTCTTTGACCTGCTCCATCGGGGTGTTGTCGCCCATGGAGACCCAGGTATCTGTGTAGGCCACGTCGAACCCTTCGATATCTGCCACGTCATCGCTGATGTGGATGGTCGCCCCCGACTTGGCCGCCAGAGCCTGCGCCTGCAGGAAGATCTGGGTATCCGGGCCGTGGCCTTTCGGGCAGATCAGGGTGACGTCGGTGCCGAGGGTGGCCCCCAGCAGCAGCAGAGAGTGACTGACGTTGTTGCCATCACCGAGGTAAGCAAGCTTCACCTTCGACAGATCGTCGTAGTGCTCGGCAATGGTCATAAAGTCGGCCAGCCCCTGACAGGGGTGGTAGAGGTTGCACAGGCTGTTCACCACCGGCACAGAGCCGTGTTCAGCAAGCTCAACAAGCGTCTGGTGATCGAACACCCGGGCGACGATGGCATCACACCAGCGCGACAGGTTGGCGGCGAAATCCTTCACCGACTCCCGCTTGCCCAGCGCGCCGTTTTGCTGATCCAGATAAACGCTGTGGCCGCCCAGTTTGGCGATGCCGATGTCGAAAGTGACCCGGGTGCGCAGGGAGGGTTTCTCGAACAGGGTGACCACGCTCTTGCCGGCCAGCACCTGGCTGTACTTCTTCGGGTCGGCCTTGACCGCTTTGCCCAGCGCAATCAACGCCTCGATCTGAGCTTTGTTCAGATCACTGTCTTTCAGAAGATGTTGCATCGGATGTTCCTTGTTCCGGTGGAGATCAAATGGCCACTTGGGTGCCGACCGCGCCGCCAGCCAGCAGCTTGAGCAGCTGGTCTGGGTAACGCCAGCTGGCGACACAGACCGGCTTGCCAAGGGTCTGGGCAGCGTGCAGGGCCGCTTCTACCTTGACCGCCATACCATCGCGGATCACCCCTTTCTCCATCAGATCCAGTGCGGTCAGCTTGTCGAGCTGGGGCACCAGCTTGCCCTTGCCATCGAGGATGCCGCTCACATCGGAGAGCATCACCAGATCGGCACCGAGCGCCTCGGCAATGGCGGTGGCCGCCTGATCCGCGTTGACGTTCATCAGTTGCCCCTCGGCGGTGATGCCGATGGAGCTCACCACCGGCAGGAAGCCCTGCCCGAGGATGCCCGCCACCAGTGCCGGGTTGCCCGGCTTGCACTCGCCGACTGCACCGAGATCCGGGTCGAGCTGGGTCACCTGACAGAGGCCACCATCTGCCAGACAGAGCCCCACCGCCGGAATGCCGGTGGCGATCGCCTTGGCCATCATCTGCTTGTTGGCAGTGCCCGCCAGCGCCCCGGCAATGAAGGGGATCTGCTCGAACGGGGTCACCCGCAGGCCGTTCTTTTTGGTGGAGGTGAGGCCCAGCCCCTTGAGCAGGTCATCCACCAGACAGCCACCGCCGTGCACCAGCACCAGCGGACGGTGCTGATCATCGAGAAAGGTTTTGAGGGTGGCGAACAGGGCGGTCAGCGCCTCGTCGTTCTCGATAAGGGCGCCGCCCAGCTTGATTACCAACGTCTGTTTGTCCATGTTCGAGATCCTTCCTAAGTCCTTAAATCAGGCCGGTGGCCGGTTCAAAACCAAATTTGATATTTATGCACTGCATGGCTTGCGAGGCGGCGCCCTTGAGCAGGTTGTCGATGGCAGAGACCACCACCAGCATGTTGCCCTGCTGTTGCCAGGCGATATCGCAGTAAGGGGTGTTTGCCACACCGCGAATAGAGGGCATCTGGCCGGTGAGGCGCACCAGCGGCTTGCCTTCATAAGCCTTGAGGAAGGCCTGATCCACCTGAGTGGGGGTGACGCCGTCCGCCAGCTGCACATAGATGGTGGCCAGAATGCCGCGCACATAGTTGCCAAGGTGGGGCTGGAACAGCACCTCCTTGCCGAGGTGATGGCTGATCTCCGGCTGGTGTCTGTGATTGAAGGTGCCGTAGGGATTGAGGCTCACTTCGCAGAAGCTGGTGTTGATGGCCGCCTTGCGACCGGCGCCGGAAACCCCGGAGACGGCGTTGATGATGGGCTGCCACCCCTTGGCAATCAGACCATCCTGCTGCAGCGGCTTGAGAGCGCACAGCGATGCGGTCGGGTAGCAACCCGGCACCGCAATCAGCTGGGCGGTAGCGATGGCATCGGCATTCCACTCCGCCAGGCCATAGACGGCCTGATCCAGCCACTGCTCGCTGTCGTGGGTGAAACCGTAGAAGCTGTCGTAAAAGCCCTGATCCTTGACCCGGAAGGCGCCGGAGAGATCGAACACCGGCAGCCCCTTGGCGAGAAACTTGGGCGCAAGCTCGGCACTCACCTCGTGGGCGGTGGCCAGCAGCACCAGATCGGCCTGGGTCAGGATCCGGGTCATGCCGTCGTCGTCCAGCGGCAGCAGCGGCTGATCGAGGGCGCCGACCCACTGGGGATGCAGGGCAGAGAAGCGTTTGTGGGCATCCTGACTGCCGGCGGAGACATAGAGGCCGAACAGCTTGAGTTGTGGATGGTTCTGTACCAGTGCGGCCAGTTCGGCTCCCGCGTAGCCACTGGCACCGACGATAACGGTGTTAAGCATGTTGAATATTCCAAGTCAGAGTTCGAGATTCACAGCATGACGCTGCAGTGCACAAGGGTGTTCGAGCGCCCCTTTGCACAAGTGCGGAGGGGCAATTCAGGCGGGTGTGTGTCGTCGGTTATAGATCAGGTGACAGAACATTAACTTTCCCTTACAACTAGAAGCCTTTGTTGATGAGCCAGATATTCAGGTAAAATTAAGGAATATTCATGCACTCACTTTGCATTTGTATTTTCTAACAGAAACATTCCGGGGACGCAAGGAGGAGCTGATGGCCAATCTGGATTTTTTTTCACTTTATAAGAATATTATTGCGATTCCCTCTATCAGCAGCACGGATCCCAAGTGGGATCAGAGCAATGAGGCGGTGATCCGGCTGCTGGCCGACTGGTTCGGTCAGCTCGGTTTTCAGTGCGAGGTGACGGCGCTCCCCGATCTGCCGGGCAAGTTCAATCTGGTGGCGACGATCGGTCAGGGGGAGGGCGGTCTGCTGCTGGCGGGTCACACAGATACGGTACCGTTCGATGAGGGGGGCTGGAGCAAGGATCCCTTCAAGGTGACGGAAGAGGGCGATCGCCTCTATGGCCTCGGCACCATCGACATGAAAGGCTTCTTCGCCTTTATCGTCGAGGCGCTCAAAGAGATCGACCTCACCAAGCTGACCAAGCCGCTGCGCATTCTCGCCACTGCCGACGAAGAGACCACCATGGCGGGGGCCCGCGCCATCGCCGCGGCGGCGGAGCTCAAACCCGACTACGCCGTGATTGGCGAGCCGACCGGACTGGTGCCCGTGGTGGCCCACAAGGGGCATATGTCGGAGGCGATCCGCATTACCGGCAAGAGCGGTCACAGCTCGGATCCCGCCAACGGCGTCAACGCCATGGAGATCATGCACAAGGCGATGGGGCAGGTGCTGCGCTTGCAGCAGGATCTGAAAGATCGCTACGCCGACCACCGCTTTGCCGTGCCGCAGCCGACCCTGAACCTGGGTTACATTCAGGGTGGTGACAGCCCGAATCGCATCTGCGGCTGCTGCGAGCTGCATATCGATCTGCGACCCACTCCGCAGGTGGGGCCTGACGAGCTGATGGGGATGCTCAAAGAGGCGCTGTCGCCCATCGAGATTCACCAGCCTGGCTGCCTGCATCTGCAACATCTGCACGAACCTATTCCCGCCTATGCCTGCGCCGATGACTCTGTGCTGGTACGTGAGGCCGAGAAGGCGAGCGGTCGCGCCGCCGAGTCGGTCAACTACTGCACCGAGGCGCCGTTTATCCAGCAGCTTGGCTGCGAGACCATAGTGATGGGCCCCGGTCATATCACCCAGGCGCACCAGCCGGATGAGTATCTCGACCTCTCCTTCGTCAAGCCGACCACCTCGGTGTTGCAGCACCTGATCAGACGTTTTTGCCTGTAGCGGCGGCGGTGAAAGGGGCGTAAAAACTGTAAGTAAGTTACATAACAAGCCGGTTGTGGAGTGGTGATGGAAATACATGTTCTGAATCGGCCTGTTATTTGACCTTGCGCAGACAATCTGGGTAGATTGTCACCCTAAGATGACGGAGCATATGTTGTAATCGCACAACAATAAGTGAGGTCGTCTCGCACCCCGGATGGGTGTCAGGCACCAACAAGATAAGGATGTGGAATGAACGAAAAGTACGCCGCACTACGCGCCAACGTAGGTATGCTGGGTCAGCTGCTGGGTAAATCCATCAAGGATCATCAGGGTCAGGCCTTTCTCGACAAGATCGAAACCATTCGCCAATTGGCCAAGTCCTCCCGCAAGGGCAATGAATCAGACCGGGAACGTCTGCTCGATACCCTGCGAACCCTGAGCGATGACGAACTGCTGCCAGTGGCCCGCGCCTTTAGCCAGTTCCTCAATCTGGCCAACGTGGCGGAACAGTTCCACACCATTTCCCGTCGCTGCGAAGAGCAGGTCTGCACCCCGGACCCGCTGGAGCAGATGTTCGACAAGCTGAAAGCCTCCAACCTGTCGCAAGAGGCCATCATTCAGGCCGTGCGCGAGCTGGATATCGATCTGGTGCTGACCGCTCACCCCACCGAGGTGACTCGTCGCACCCTGATCCACAAGCACGTACAGCTCAACGACTGCCTCGAGGCGCTGGAGCTCTCCGACCTGTTGCCCCGTGAGCGGGACAAGATCCTCAATCGCATCGAGCAGCTCATCAATCAGGCGTGGCACACTAACGAGATCCGCGAACAGCGCCCGACACCGGTCGACGAGGCCAAGTGGGGCTTCGCCGTGGTGGAGAACAGCCTGTGGCCTGCCATTCCCGAATTCATGCGCAATCTGGACGAGCGTCTGCAACACCATCTGGGTGTGCGGCTGCCGCTGGATGCCGCGCCGGTCAAGTTCACCTCCTGGATGGGCGGTGACCGAGACGGCAACCCCTTCGTTACCGCCAAGGTGACTGCCGAAGTGCTGGAGCTGGGCCGCTGGATGGCGGTGAGCCTGTTCTACAAAGACATCAAGGAGCTCACTTCCGAGCTCTCCATGTCCGACTGTACCGACGCAGTGCGCGCTCGCGTTGGCGATCACCCCGAGCCCTACCGTGCGCTGGTGCGCGAGCTGCGTGAAGCGCTGCGCGAAACCAAGGAGCATCTCACCGCCAAGGTGCAGGGCCAGGCGAGCGAGAGCCAGGATCTGGTCAAGACCACCGCCCAGCTGCGCGAGCCGCTGGAGCTCTGCTACCACTCATTGCACGCTTGCGGCATGGGCAACATCGCCGATGGCATGCTGCTGGATGTGCTGCGCAAGGTCGCCTGTTTCGGCATCCATCTGGTCAAGCTCGATATCCGTCAGGATGGCGAGCGTCACGGGCTGGTCTTCTCCGAGCTGACCCGCTATCTGGGTCTGGGTGACTACGCCGAGTGGAGCGAAGATGACAAGCAGGCTTTCCTGCTCAACGAACTGAATTCTCGCCGCCCGCTCATTCCTCACGACTGGGAGCCGAGCGCCGAGGTGCGCGAGACGCTGGATACCTGTCAGGTTATCGCCGAGCACGACCCCGATGCGTTCGGTATCTACATCATCTCCATGGCCGGTGCGCCATCCGATGTGCTGTCGGTGCAACTGCTGCTCAAAGAGGCAGGCTGCAAGTTCCGCATGCCGGTCGCCCCGCTGTTTGAAACCCAGGATGACCTGATGGCAGGCACCGCCGTGATGGAGCGCCTGCTCTCGGTGGACTGGTATCGCGGCTACATTCAGGGCCGTCAGTACGTGATGATCGGTTACTCCGACTCTGCCAAGGATGCGGGCATGATGGCCGCAGGCTGGGCCCAGTACGCCGCCATGGAATCCCTGGTGGGGCTGGCCGAAGCCAACAATATCCGCCTCACCCTGTTCCATGGCCGTGGCGGTACCGTCGGTCGCGGTGGTGCGCCTGCCCATCAGGCGATCCTCTCCCAGCCGCCGGGATCCCTGCGCGGCGGTCTGCGTACCACCGAACAGGGGGAAATGATCCGCTTCAAGTTCGGTCTGCCGAAAGTGGCGATCAAGAGTCTGGAGCTCTACACCAGCGCCGTGCTGGAAGGGAACCTGCTGCCGCCGCCCAAGCCGAAAGAGTGCTGGCGCGAGGTGATGGAACAGCTGGCCGCCGACTCCTGCGAGCACTACCGCAGTATCGTGCGCGGTCATCCGGACTTCGTCCCTTATTTCCGTGCCGCCACCCCGGAGATGGAGCTCGGCAAGCTGCCGCTCGGCTCCCGTCCCTCCAAGCGCAAACCTAACGGCGGCGTCGAGAGCCTGCGCGCCATTCCGTGGATCTTTGCCTGGACCCAGAACCGCCTGATGCTGCCGGCCTGGCTCGGTGCCCACAAGGCGCTGCAACAGGCGATCGACGGCGGCAAGCTGGCGGTGCTGGAAGAGATGAGCGCCCAGTGGCCCTTCTTCCGCACTCGCCTCGAAATGCTGGAGATGGTGTTCCTCAAGGCGGACGTCTGGCTCGCCGAGTACTACGACACCCGTCTGGTGCCGCAGGAGCTGTGGGGCCTTGGCAAACAGCTGCGTCAGGAGCTCGCCGAATCCATCGAGGTGGTGCTGAAGCTGAGCCCGCGTGGGGATCTGCTGGAGGATCAGCCCTGGATCAAGGAGTCCATCAAGCTGCGCAACCCCTACACTGACCCGCTCAACGTGCTGCAGGCCGAGTTGCTCAACCGCTCCCGCAACCACCCGGAGACCCTGCACCCCGAGTTGGACAAGGCGCTGATGGTCACCATCGCCGGTATTGCTGCAGGTATGCGCAATACGGGTTGATAGCCAGCCCAAGCCAGCAGGCTTCAGCAATATCCATCAAGCCAAAGGGCGCCGACACGGCGCCCTTTGTTGTTTCTACAATCTCGCTTGGTTTACAGGTTGTCTCTATGGGGTTGCCGCTTCCAGCGCGGCTATCTCGCCGCCGCTGATAAGCGGCAGGTTGCGGCTGATCTGCTCCACCGGCCAGTCCCACCAGGCGATGGCGTTGAGACGGGCGATGGTGTCGTCGTCGAAGCGGTAGCGGATCACTTTGGCCGGGTTGCCGCCGACCACGGCGTAGGCGGGCACGTCACCGGTGACCACGGAGCGGGCGGCGATAATGGCGCCGTTGCCGACCTTTACCCCCGGCATGATCAGAGCCTCATAGCCAATCCAGACATCGTTGCCGATGACGGTATCGCCCTTGTAGGGGAGGCTGCCCGGGGCGGGGGCGGCGCTCTCCCAACCGTTGCCGAAGATAAAGAAGGGGTAGGTGGAGAAGCCGGAGGTCTGGTGGTTGGCGCCGTTCATGATGAACTTCACCCCGCGGGCGATGGCGCAGAACTTGCCGATGATGAGCTTGTCGCCGATGAAGGGGAAGTGGTAGAGGACGTTGCGCTCGAAGCCCGCCGAATCCTCCGGGTCGTCGTAATAGGTGTAGTCACCCACCTCGATATTGGGCCCCTTGATGGTGTTCTTGATAAAACACACCTGGGGGAAGCCATTCATGGGGTGGGGGTTGGCGGGGTCGGGTCCGTGCATCCGGGCTCCTAGGGTTGGCCGGGCTAGAGCGCCGGGAAGTAGCAGGCGCTCATGTCGATAGGGTGATCGGGGCAGCCTGGCAGATAGAATTGCCAGCCCGCATCGGAGAAGGCGCGCAGTTCAGTTTCGACAAACTTGATGGCGAGGCTCAGGGCCTGCAGGCTGTCGATGCCGTAGATAAAGGTTTTGTCGCTCAGCCCCGCCAGCTTCACCTTGCAGCGCCAGTCACCGCTGGCGGACTTGGGATCCGGCTCGGGGGCCTTGATGGCGATCTTGAGGGTGAGCTGTTCCCCTTCGGTACTGATAGCGTCGAAGCGGGCGGTAACGATGGCGTTTTTCATCTGGCTATTCCTTTTCCCTGGTACAGCCCCTGCGGTTGCGGGGGGGCTGGCGTTCCTGATGGCTGATGAGGTGAAAACTGGACTCGTGACGGCCAGCGTAAATGAACTTGTGAGTTGAAACAATGAGATATCATTGAGCGAGGGAGGGGCCATCCGCCACTGCGAACGGTCGCAAGTCAGAGCGGCGGTGGGCGCAGGCAATCCTTGCTGGCCGAGACGTCTGCATGCTGCTAGATGTAAAGGATTGTTGGCTATGACGGCAGATTTTTCTCCGTTGCCGATGAGGGCGAGTGAGTCCTTTTAAGGCAGAATATCTCCCCCCTGTTTGACCCTAACGTACAGGAGTCTCCGTGGCGCTTTCGGTAACCCAGCTTTATGAAGTGATGGCCCAACTGCCAGATCCCATCTTCATCCTCAGTGAAGATGGTTATTACGTGGAATATATCGGCGGCATGGAGCAGCAATCCTATCACGATGGCAATCCGCTGGCGGGCAAGCAACTGGCCGATGTGCTGCCACCCGAGATGGCCATGTGGGTCAAGGCACAGGTTGCCGAGTCACTGGCGAGCGGTCAGGTGCGGGTGGTGGAGTATGAGCTCTCAGCAGCCGAGGTGGGGGGGATCAATGCCGCCGTCGGGCCGCAGGGGGTACAACGCTTCGAGGGCAAGATTGCGCCGCTGCCCTCCCTCTATGACGGCAAGCGGGCGGTGGCCTGGGTGACTCGCAATATTACCCGCCAGTACGAGTTGCAGCAGCGACTGCAGCGCCAGAGCGAGACCGATCAGCTGACCGGTCTCTACAACCGCCGCTTCTTCTTCGAGCACTGCCAGCCGCTGCGGACAGGGGAGGCGCCCTGTGGCCTTATCATGCTCGACATCGATCACTTCAAGCAGATCAACGATCACTACGGCCATCAGCAGGGAGATCGGGCCTTGCAGCGATTCAGTGGCTGCATCGATGCCCTGTTGCGTGCGGACGATCTCTTTGTGCGCAGCGGCGGCGAGGAGTTTTTGATCCTGTTGCCACGGATCGATGAGGCCGGTTTGCTACAGATGGCGGAGCAGATCCGTGCCGCTGTCGAAGCATTGCCTGCCGATCCGGTCGCCATCACGGTCAGTCTGGGCACAACCCTGGTGCAGCCGGAGGAGGAGATCAATCAGGCGCTGGCCCGGGCCGACGAGTGGCTCTATCAGGCCAAGCGGGCAGGGCGCAACCGGGTGGCACACTGCCCGGCACGCTGAGCTGATTGGTCCTGTTATTGGCAGACATCACCTTTCCTTTTGCCATAAATAAATTGGCTGACATCACTGTCAATTAGTCGAAAAGTTGGCCGAATTATTTCACTCATATTCCACAGCTTAAGGTGTTAATATTATCGGCCTGATCGCTGGTCTTATTTGTGTTGTTGGGCAACAGCATGAGGTTTTATCGGTATGTTATCAAAAGGGTTTGGATCTGGTTCTGGATGACGAATGTGACACATTTCATTGTCTTTTGAAACAATCCGATTCAAACGGTCATGAATTATTAACCTTGACCAGGTTGGCGATTTCAACGATGGTAGCGTGGCAGCTCCGTTTCCTTCCGGTGGCCCTGTTGGCCACTGGCGGCGTTGTTTTTTCATGTGCAGGGCGATCTGCCATGACATATCGCCAGCCTGTTATTCGGGCCAATAAAAATAATGATGACAGACTAATAAGGTATATATTGCAATGAGTGTTTCTATTGCTGAAAAGAGTCACCCTGTTTCAAAATTGAAATGGGAGAAAAGCGATTCGGTATGGACCATGGGCTTATATGCCACTGCTGTTGGTGCCGGTACGTTATTTCTCCCTATTACTGTTGGCAGTAATTCCCCGGTTATTTTGCTGTTTATATTATTGCTGGCTTTCCCGCTCTCTTATTATTCCCACCGGGCATTGAGCCGCTTTGTGCTCTCCAGCTCCCATAAGGAAGGGGATATCACCCATGTGGTGGAGGAGCACTTCGGTGCCAGGGCGGGCAAGCTGCTGATGCTGGTCTATCTGATGGCCTTCTACCCCATCATTCTGGTCTACAGCATCTCCATCACCAATGCGATCCAGAGCTTCGTGGTACATCAGCTGGGGGATGCCGAGCTTCCCCGCGGCTTGCTGGTGCTGGGGGTGATGCTGGGCCTGCATCTGGTGCTGCTGGCCGGCAAACAGATCGTGGTGTCGGCCATCAGCGTGCTGGCGCTGCCCATGGTCGCCTTTCTGATTGGCCTCTCCATCTATCTGCTGCCCCAGTGGAGCCTCTCCTATTTCACAGAGAGTGAGGCAGTGGAGTGGCGTGACCCGGCGTTCTGGAAATCCCTCTGGCTAATCGTGCCGGTGATGGTCTTCTCCTTCAGTCATGCGCCCATTATCTCCTCCTTCAGCGCGGCGCAGAAAAAGCGCTGTCAGGAGAGTGCCGACCTGCGTGCCAAGCGGATCATCAAGTACAGCAGCATGCTGATTTGCGGCAGCGTGCTCTTCTTCGTGGTGAGCTGCGTGATGAGCCTGAGTCAGGCCGAGATGGCGCTGGCCCGCACCGACAATATCTCCGTGCTGTCGGCGCTGGCGAACAAGTTTTCCAATCCGCTGATCGCCTATGTGGGGCCGCTTATCGCCATTCTGGCCATGTCCAAATCCTTCCTCGGCACCTCCATGGGGGTGAGCGAGGGGACGGTGAGCATGGTGAGCGGTGCCTGTCAGGGGCTGGGGCTCTCTCTCAATGAGTCGACCATCGCCCGGGTGTCGTCGGTGATCCTGTTTCTGGTGACCGCCCTCATCACCTATCTGAACCCCAATGTGCTCGACATCATCGAGCGCGTCAGTGGCCCGCTGATCGCGGTGATCCTGTTTCTGCTGCCGGCCTGCTCCATCTATCGCTTACCCGCACTCAAGCGTTATCGCGGGCCGAGTACCCTTTTTGTGTTGGTGATGGGGCTGCTTGCCATCTCGGCCCTTATCTACGATCTGCTTTGACCGGGCAGTATCCCGCACAAATCCAAAAGGGCGACCATCTGGTCGCCCTTTTTCTGTGCATCGGGGTTAGCCGAGCAGGCCGGTGGCACTCTGGCCCGCCATCAGCAAGCCGATGGCCAGCACGCTGAACCAGACCAGGGTCGCACTTACCAGCAGATAGCCGCTGGCAACGAACAGACCGTCCCGCTGCAACATGCCGGTGCAGAGCAGCAGGATGGCCCAGGCGGGCATGGCATTGGTGAAGGGGATGGCGCCCAGGGGTAGCATCAGCAGCAGGGCGGCCAGCATGATCAGCAGACCGTTGCAGCGGTTGACCGTGCTGCTGCCGGTCAGCACCAGCAGGCGCGGGCGGATAACGCGATCGACCCGGGCCAGCAGATCCGCCCCTTTGTGCAGGGTCGGCTTGAGCTGGTCGGCGGCGAAGCGGCGCTCCATCAGCATGGCAGGCAGCCAGGGCACCCGATTGAGGGTGATGCCGATCCCGATAAAGAGGATCAACAGGCCAAACGGGGTGCTTACCCCGGGAATGGAGACCGGCAGCAGAAAGGGGACGGTGAGCAGCACGCAAAACAGCAGCATGCCCTGTTCGCCCACCAGCTCCAGCATCTGGCGCAGGCTGATGTGGCTCTCGTCGATGGCATGCGCGGTGGCCCGCAGGGTATCCGCGAGGGTGGTTTGGGGGTCGTGAAGTTGCGCGGCAACCATTCCCTGATGTCCTTTTGAGTAGTGATAACGGGCCCCGATGACCCGATTTGGCGCCAGCATACGTGGCAGAGGTTAACCGTCGATGAATGGTGGCAGGGGCGCATAGCGGCGCCAGTGGGGCGGCTCGGCAGAGGTTCCGGCGAGAGGGAAATCCCGCGATGAAAGTGATCCGGTACAGCCGCCATTTAGGATGGGCGCAGGATGCCTCTGGTATGCTTTCTGCACAATCACACAGGGAGCAGGGGACGATGATGAAGAGAGCCGGGATAGCGATGATGGGGCTGTTGCTGCCACTGGGGCAGGCCTGGAGTAGCGAGGCTGCGACCACATCTGGTTGGCAGGTGACGCCGTTTTTCGGCTACAGCTCAGCCATCGACTTCGAGAAGGGTGACGAGGTGGTGCAGCCGGTGCCGCTTTCTGCATCGCTTGATTCACTGCAGGGGCAGAGTTCCGGCTGCTGGGGTCTCTTTATCAGCAAGGAGGTGGATGATCCGGGCATGATCGAGCTGCTCTACAGCCATCAGTCCACCACCCTCTCTCCCGACCAGCCGGATCGCCTGACGGTGGACATCCTGCACTTTGCCGGTGCTTTGACCCTCTCTGACAACCTGATGGCGCCCTATATCGGCGCCGGGATCGGGGTGACCCGCTTTGCCGCTTACGACAGCGAGGTGACCCCTTCCATGTCGCTGGCGCTCGGGGTGCAACCGCGCCTCGCCGAGCATCTGGCCCTGCGGGCCGAGGTGCGCGGTTATGGCTCGCTGGTCAACGACAACAACCAGTTTCTCTGCAACCCGGAGCAGTGCGTGTTCAAGGTGCGCGGGGAGCTGGTGACCCAGTGGCAGGCCAATATCGGTCTTACCTTCCGCTTTTAGGTGGGGGGATTTCCCCCCATAAAACAGGGGCCCCTGGGCCCCTGTTTCAGCAGCAATGTTCCGCAGTGACCGGCAATCAACCGGCAGCTCTTCACGCCTCTTTATTAGTCGGCGTCGCCCATACCGCGCAGTTTCTACCCGCCTCCTTGGCGCCATAAAGCGCCTGATCCACCCGTTTGAACAGCGAGACGGCCGGCTCCCCGGGCTCGCGGATCCCCATCCCCAGACTGACCGTCATGGTATGGGTCGGGTCGGGGGCTATGGTGCGGGTCGCAGTGAGCAGGGTGTTGGTCAGTTGCTGCAAATCGGCTTCGTGAGCGACGGGCAGCAGCAGGGCAAACTCTTCACCACCGACACGGGCCGCCAGCGCACCCGGTGGGCAGTGCTGTTGCAACAGCTCGCCAAACTGCTGCAGCACCCGATCCCCGATATCGTGGCCGTAGTTGTCATTGATCCGCTTGAAGTGATCCAGGTCCAGCAGGATGAGGGCATGGCAAACCCCTTGCTCCAGAAACAGCTGCTGATGAAAGTAGCGCCGGTTTGGCAGCTTGGTCAGATCGTCAAACAGCGCCTGCTCTCTGAGCCGGGTATTGATATGAAAGAGGTGGTGCATGGTGCTCAGGATGCCGATGCTGCTGAGCAGGATGCCGCTGGAGCGCAGCAGATCCTCGGTATAGATGGCGAGCCAGAGCGGCTGCGCCACCAGCTCATCCATGATGTCGGCGGTGGCCCCCATGATCCACAGCATCAGACCGCAGGAGAGCATGCGGTAGGTGTGGGTGGGCAGGTGGGCGCACTGCACCACCCAGAACAGGAACAGCATGGTGAGCCAGTTGATCACCTCGAAGCCAAAGCTGACGGCGTAAAAGCGCTCGTAGGGGAAGTGGGGCAGCAGCAACAGATGAAGGGTCATGATGGCCAGCATCAATCCCCCCAGCAACAAGATGTGGGAACGATGCTCCCGATCGAGCTGATGGTAGTGGGAGAGGCTGATATCGAGACGATCAAACTGCATGGTGTTCCTCGGATTGGGCCTGCCATCAGCTTGCAAACAAGGGGCTGTGTAATGGCATGCCGTGGTCGGATAACAGGAAACGGCTGGTCTGTCAGTGTAAACGAGCGGGCCCGCAGCGCGCGATATCGATGACGTCAGCTTGTGGGCTGGCTCAGGGTTTGCGCACTTCTGGTGCGCGACGTATCGCCTGCCCTGTGACAGGGCGACCCAGGGCAGGTTAGCGCAGCTCATGCGCTAAATTGGTGCATTGATAATGCATGATCTTTCTAACGCAATGATTTAAAAGGATTTAAATTTGTGGCCCGCTTTATGCTTTTTACATGTCAGACGGTCTCTTGCGGTCATCGGCGGCAGACGCAGTGATGAGGAAGTGGCAAGAGACATCCCCGTGCCGAGCGCGGGTGTGATTCTGGCGGGTTGCAGCAACACCTAGCGGTTCGCCACAGATTCAATCAGGGAAACGGAGCCGGTCTTGTACCGGTACGACAGGGAAGGAGAGTGCTCTATGGTCAAAAAATGGATGATGGCGGGTCTGACGATGTTGCCTGCCTTGCTGGTTACCCCAAGTTGGGCCGAAGAGGTCGCTCAGGTACAGGCTGCGGTGGCGCCGGTTGCCGCCATGACAATCAACAAGGGTGACAACACCTGGATGCTGCTCTCGGCGGCGCTGGTGATCCTGATGTCGATCCCCGGTCTCGCCCTCTTCTACGGTGGTCTGGTGCGGGCCAAAAACATGCTGAGCGTGCTGATGCAGGTCTTTACCCTGTTCTGCCTCATCTGCGTGCTCTGGGTGATCTACGGTTATTCGCTGGCCTTTACCGAGGGGGGCAATTTCTATGGCTCCTTCAGCAAGGTGCTGCTCAAGGGGGTAACCCCTGACTCCATCGCCGCCACCTTCAGCAAGGGTGTCGGGATCAGCGAGCTGATCTATGTGGTGTTCCAGGGGGCCTTTGCCGCCATCACCTGCGGCCTTATCGTGGGGGCGTTTGCCGAGCGCATCAAGTTTGCCGCCGTGCTGCTCTTCTCGGTGATCTGGTTCACCTTCGCCTATATCCCGCTGGCTCATATGGTGTGGTATTGGGCGGGTCCGGATGCCTATACCAGCGCCGAAGCCGCAGCAACCGCGACCGCAACTGCCGGGTATCTGTTCCAGCATGGTGCGCTGGACTTTGCAGGCGGCACCGTGGTGCACATCAACGCCGCTGTGGCGGGTCTGGTGGGTGCCTATCTGGTGGGCAAGCGTCTGGGCTACGGTCGTGATCCCATGACCCCGCACAGCCTGACCATGACCATGATCGGTGCCTCCCTGCTCTGGTTCGGCTGGTTCGGTTTCAACGCGGGCTCCGCGCTGGAAGCCAACGGGGTGGCTGCGCTCGCCTTTATCAACACCTGGGTGGCACCGGCTGCGGCAGCTCTGTCATGGACGTTGGCCGAGTGGGTGATGAAGGGGCGTCCCTCCCTGCTGGGTGCGGCGTCCGGAGCGGTGTCCGGTCTGGTGATGATCACCCCGGCGGCCGGGTTTGTCGGTGTCGGTGGCGCGCTGGTGATGGGTCTTGTCAGTGGTGTGGCCGGTCTGTGGGGCGTCCACGGTCTCAAGCGTCTGCTGGGGGCCGATGACAGCCTGGATGTCTTCGGTCTGCACGGGGTGTGCGGCATTCTCGGCGCCCTGCTGACCGGCGTCTTTGCCAGCCCGGATCTGGGCGGCACCGGGGTGTGGGACTATGTTACCAATCAGGTTGCCGAGGGGTACTCCATCCTGACTCAGGTGAAGATCCAGGCTATCGGGGTCGGTGTCACCCTGCTCTGGTCCGGTGCCGTGGCGGCGATTGCCTTCAAGGCGGTCGATATGCTGATCGGGCTGAGGGTCAATGGCGATGCCGAGCGGGAAGGGCTGGATGTCACCTCCCACGGCGAGAAGGCTTACAGCATGTAATCCAGAACGTCAGACAACAAAAAACCGCCGGAACCGGCGGTTTTTTTATGACTCTAAAGCTGCAAAGCCTGAGTTCACACCCTTAATTCACGACGGCCACGTTGATGCTGCCATTGCCCTGGGTCATGCGTACCCGCGCGCCCGGCACGAAGGTGGGGCTGGCTTTCTGCACCACCACGATGGCTTCGCCGTTCTCTTTCTTGATCTCCAGCTCGACCCCGTCGACCTGGTTGAGTTTGTCGCCAGCGGCCTTGCCGGCTGCCGCGCCGGCAATGGCACCACCTGCTGTGGCGATATCACGGCCGGTGCCGCCGCCTATGGTGCTGCCCAGCAGGCCGCCGACCACGGCGCCGCCAATAGTGCCGAGCAGGGAGTTTTCATCGGCCTGGATCTTCACCGGGCGGGTGGAGATGATGGTGCCATAGCTTACGGTTTGTACCTGTTTGGCACGGTCTTTGGTGTAGACATCGCCAGAGTAGACATCGCTGTTGGCGCAACCGGTGACGGTAGTGGCGGCCAGCAGGGCAATAAGGGTCATACGTTTCAACATGATGGGCCTCCAAGGCTGAATAGAATTCAAACAATCAGTTTGATGAATTGAACTTTACTCCAAGCAAGCGGGACATGAAATCGGCAAAATGTAACCAATTATGCGTTCTGTAACCGGTTTTATCCTTGAATCGCAGCTGTACCGGAGAGGGTTTTAACCAGCACAAGCCGATCCTCGCCGGGGCCGAAGTAGTCGGCGACCTCTTCAACCAGTTGATAGCCAAGACGGTAGTAGAGGCGCTGGGCCGGATTGGCCGGATCGACCGTGAGCCGCAGTTCGCTTATCTGCAGCGCCTGCTGGTTGGCCTCCATCTGGCGCATCATCCGCTCCGCGAGGCCGAAACCGCGCGCCTCGGGCAGCACCGCCAGCGAGAGCACCCAGCCTTGCGACCGCTCCTGACCAAAGCCACCCAGCACATAACCCACCAGTTGCCCCTCGTATTCGGCCACCAGCAACAACTCGGGCCACAAATCCATCGCCTGACGGAAGAAGAAGGCGGGATAGACATCTTCGCCAAACACCTTGGCATCGATCTGCCAGATGGCGTGCATGTCATTGTGGGTGGCGGTGCGTAGCAGGGGCGGGTTGTGGTGCATCAGGACTCCATCGGCAGAAAACGGATCGGCAATGCCGCTGACCTTGGGGCCAACGGCAGAAAAGGAGTCATAGGGTAGTGGTCATCCCCTGCCGGATGCAAGGGATTGGCGGTTATGGCGGCAGCGGTCTGCTGTGGGGCAGTTTGGGAGCCTTGCGAAAGCCGTCGAGCAGGTGGCGAAGGGTGAGCCAGGGGTGGCGCAGCAACATGCGCGGGCCGCTCCACTTCATCACCTGCTGGATCTGTTTGCGCATCGCCGGGGCGTAGCAGTGGATATTGCAGTTGGCGCAGGTGGGTTTGTGGCCGTGGCCATAACGGCAGCGACGCAGGCGCTGATGGGCGAAATCCCGCAACTGGCGACAGTGACGGCAGTGGGGATCCTGATGATGGTGCTGGCAGTAGAGGCGGATCATGGCGCTGACCGTCTGCTGCTCGCGCATGAGTCTGGGGTGGTCACTCGCCTTTTTGCTGGCTGCGGCGTGTGGGCCCCGGGCTGGGCTGGCATGATAACTTTTCATGGCCGCCATTCTCCTGACCTGCTCGCTTGGAGTGTTGATACAGGTCAAATGGGGGATAAAAAACAGGGCCCGCAGGCCCTGTGTCATCAGATGAGGCTGGTTGCCTGCTCCAGCCAAGCGAGATCATCGCCTTCGAGCAGCGGGCTCAGACGGCGGAACACTTCGGCGTGGTATTCATTGATCCAGCGGAACTCGGCCGGGCTCAGCAGGCTGCGATCGATCAGGCGGGTATCGAACGGCACGTATGTCAGGCGCTCGAAGCCGAGCATCGGCAGCTCGCCAACCTGTTCCAGCTCGGTCACGACTACCAGGTTCTCGCAGCGGATACCGAAGCCATCTTCGCGGTAGTAGCCCGGCTCATTGGAGAGCACCATGCCCGGTTGCAGGGCGACCATGCTCCCTTTCGGGGCGATGCGCTGGGGCCCTTCGTGGACACTCAGGAAGTGGCCGACGCCGTGGCCGGTGCCGTGGTCGTAGTTGTAACCGGCTTGCCACAGCGGCATGCGGGCCAGCACGTCGAGCTGGATCCCGGCAGTGCCGCGCGGGAAGCGGGCCTGATCCAGCGCGATATGGCCCTGCAATACGCGGGTAAACATCGCCTTCTGCTCGTCGCTCACCTCACCCACCTTGATGGTGCGGGTGATGTCGGTGGTGCCATCCATATACTGGGCGCCAGAGTCCAGCAGATAGAGGCTGTCCTGACCAAACGCACGCGGGGTGCCATTGGTGTGGTGGTAGTGGCACATGGCGGCGTTGGGGCCGAGCGCGGAGATGGTATCGAAGCTCGGCTCGACGTAGTGCTCCTGCTCGCGGCGGAACGCTTCCACCTGATCGGCCAGGGTGCCTTCATCCACTCCCTCGACCTCGCCGGAGGCGACCAGCCGATCCAGCCAGGCGAGGAAGCGGGTCATGGCCACACCATCACGCAGGTGAGCGGCACGCATACCGGTCAGCTCGATTTCGTTCTTGCACGCTTTCGGCAGCATGGTGGGGTCTTGGCCAGCCACCAGAATGGCACCCGCCTCTTCCATGACGAGCTGGGTCCAGGCGTTGGCGCTGTCCGGATCGGCCAGCACCTTCTGCTGATCTTCACCGATGCGCTGCAACACGTCGCCCAGCTTGTCGATGGGGTAGACGGAGACATCCTGCCCCACGTGTTGGGTGAAGGCGAAGCAGTCAATTTTGTCGGTATCGACGAAGAAATCCATGCTGGTGTTGGCGTAGAGCACGGCAAAGCCCAGCACCACCGGCAGCCGGTCGATATCGCGGCCGCGCAGGTTGAGCAGCCAGTTGATGGGCTCGGCCTGGGTCAGCAGCACGGCATCCAGCCCGCGCTTGCGCAGGTCGGCCGCCAGCTGTTCACGTTTGGACTGGCTGGACTGGCCTGCCAGCTCCTCGCTGTAGAGGATGACCGGGCTCTTGGTCGGCTCCGGGCGATCGCTCCAGTTCAGGTCGATGGGGTTCTGCTCGACGCGGATCAGCTCGATACCGCGATCGGCCAGCACGGCCTTGGCATTCTTGTACCAGGTCAGGCTGTGCAGGCGGGCATCGAAGCCGACCCGGGAGCCTGACGGCAGCTGCTCTGCCAGCCACTGGACATGGGGATTTTCAATGAGGTGGAGGAATTCGAACAGTTCGGCGGGGGTTTGCATCCGCGCCTGCACCGTATAGCGACCATCGACAAAGAGGGCTGCCCGCTGGGCCATGATGATGGCGACTCCGGCAGAGCCGTTGAAACCGGTGATCCAGTCAAGCCGCTCGGCATAGGCGGGGATGTACTCGCCGAGGTGCTCATCATCGTGGGGGACGATAAAGGCGTCCAACTCCTGCATGGCCAGCTCGGCCCTGACTTGGGCGACGCGGGTTTCAATTATCTCGAAATTATTCATGTCGTTAGTGCCAGATGGTTGCTATATGAGTGTTCAGTTTTTATGGCCGCTGGCCAGGATCCGCTTGATCGACTGACCCGCTGCTTCGATATGCTGCCTGAGCAGCACCACCGCCTCGTGCTTGCGCCGGGCGCGGCACAGTTCCAGCAATTGGGCGTGTTCACGCTCCGCCTTGTCCACGCCGTCGCTGGCAAAGAGCAGCTCGAAGCGGACATAGCGGTCACAGCTCAGATTGATCTGGGCGATCAGTTCAAGTGCCTGGGGGCGACCGGCTGCCTGATAGAGGGTGGCGTGAAAGCTGTGGTTCAACTCGGCCCAATGTTCGATCTGGGTGCCTGACTCCAGGGCGTGATCAAACTGGGCGAGGATCGCCTCCGCTTGTGCGAAGGTGGCTTCCGTCATCTTGTCGACGGCGTGAAACAGGGTATCGGCTTCCAGCAGCGCTCGCAAATAAAAGAGCTCTTCGATGGCCGAGGCGTCCAGCATGGTGACCACGGCACCGCGATGGGCCTCGAATTTGACCAGCCCCTGCGCTTCCAGTTGCATCAGGGCTTCGCGCACCGGGATGCGGCTTACGGCCAGCTCTTTGGCAATGGCATCCTGACGCAAGGGGGCGCCAGCGGGGAACTCCCCACGGAGGATCCGGCCACGGAGGTTTTCCATCACCATCTGGGTTCGGGTCTTGTAGGGTGGGGTCATGGTCGGGTCACGATTGGGCGTTACAGAATTGTATATTGTATAAAGTTTGGCTGAATCTAACCTGTCACAATAGGCAAAGGCAAGGTTTTGGCCCCCTTAACGGGGACGATGGCGGCATTCGGAGCTCCATAAAAACAAAAATGCCGGTCAGCGTGGCTGACCGGCATGATGTCACTGATACGAAGCGAGCCTGTTACAGCTGCGGGCCTGCCGCAACCAGACGTTTGCCTTCGTCGTTATCGGTGAAGCGCTCGAAGTTCTTGATGAAGCGCCCTGCCAGATCGACGGCCTTGGCATCCCACTCGGCCTTGTCGGCGTAAGTGTCGCGCGGGTCGAGAATGGCCGGGTTCACATCGTGCAGCGCGGTCGGGATCTCCAGATTGAAGATCGGCAGCACCTTGGTCTCGGCCTTCTCGATGGAGCCATCCAGGATGGCGTCGATGATGGCGCGGGTATCCTTGATGGAGATGCGCTTGCCGGTGCCGTTCCAGCCGGTGTTGACCAGATAGGCTTCTGCACCTGCCGCTTCCATCCGTTTCACCAGCTCCTGACCGTACTTGGTCGGGTGCAGGGAGAGGAAGGCTGCGCCGAAGCAGGAGGAGAAGGTCGGAGTCGGCTCTGTGATGCCGCGCTCGGTACCGGCCAGTTTGGCGGTGAAGCCAGACAGGAAGTGGTACTTGGTCTGCTCCTTGGTCAGTTTGGAGACCGGAGGCAGCACGCCGAAGGCGTCGGCAGTCAGGAAGATCACCTTGGTGGCGTGACCAGCCTTGGAGACCGGCTTGACGATGTTGTCGATGTGATAGATGGGGTAGGAGACGCGGGTGTTCTCGGTCTTGGAGCCATCATCGAAGTCGATGGTGCCATCGGCGGCAACGGTCACGTTCTCCAGCAGCGCATCGCGACGGATGGCGTGGTAGATGTCCGGCTCAGCTTCTTCGGAGAGCTTGATGGTCTTGGCGTAGCAGCCCCCTTCGAAGTTGAACACACCGTGGTCATCCCAGCCGTGCTCGTCATCGCCGATCAGCTGACGCTTGGGATCGGTGGAGAGGGTGGTCTTGCCGGTGCCGGAGAGGCCGAAGAAGATGGCGACGTCGCCGTCCTGACCCACGTTGGCGGAGCAGTGCATGGAGGCAATGCCGCGCAGGGGCAGGAAGTAGTTCATCATGGAGAACATGCCCTTCTTCATCTCGCCACCGTACCAGGTGCCACCGATGAGCTGCATCTTCTCGGTCATGTTGAAGGCAACAAAGTTCTCGGAGTTGAGACCCTGCTCTTTCCAGTTCGGGTTGGTGCACTTGGCACCGTTCATCACCACGAAGTCAGGCTTGAAGGTTTTCAGCTCTTCATCACTCGGGCGGATGAACATGTTTTTCACGAAGTGTGCCTGCCAGGCCACCTCGGTGATGATGCGCACGGCCAGGCGGGTATCCGGGTTGGCACCGCAGAAACCGTCGACCACAAACAGGCGCTTGCCGGAGAGCTGTTTGGTGACCAGCCCTTTCAGATGTGACCACACTTCCGGGGTAATCGCTTTGTTATCGTTTTTACCCTGGTCAGACCACCACACAGTATCCTGGGTAGTGGCATCTTTGACGATATATTTATCTTTCGGGGAGCGACCGGTGAAGATACCGGTGTTTACGTTGACGGCGCCCAGCTCGGTCACCACACCGCGCTCGAACCCTTCCAGGTCAGGGCGTGTCTCTTCCGCGAAAAGCTGCTCGTAAGAGGGGTTGCGAACGATTTCTTGGCTGTTTTTGATGCCGTACTGGTCCAGTCCTAATTGTTGGGCCAGGGTGGGTTCTGCCACGATTGTCATTGTATTCTCCTGGGTTCAGAGGTTGGTAGGGTTCTATCTGACGGTCATCCTATCACTTAGGTGGTAGAGTTTAGCGATCGCCATCAAACTTTATAAAATAGGGTATTTTTTTGTTATTAAAGTTAAAGGCGGGTTTTGCCCGCCTTTAATTAGTGTAACTGGTTTGCATCATTGCCGGGAGCCCTGCTGAACAGGGTTTCGACATCGATCCCATTAAATTGGTACTGGGCGCCGCAATAATCACAGTGCATGTCGATCTTGCCGAGCTCCTGCACCATCTCCATGACCTCTTCCTTTTCTATCTGCAACAGGGCCCCTTCGCAGCGCTCGCGGGAGCAGGTGCAGCGGAACTCGACCGCCTGCGGATCGAACACCCGCACCTTGTCCTGATGGTAGAGACGGTAGAGGATCTCTTCTGCCTGCAGGCCGAACAGCTCTTCATCCTTGATGGTGCTGGTGAGCTGGGTCAGGTGATCGAAATCGTTGCTGTGATCCTCGCTCTGGGCGGGCAGCTCCTGCAGCATGATGCCGGCAGCGCGCGGTTCGCCTTCATGGTAGCCGGTACGGATCCACAGCTTGGTGGCCAGCTGTTCGGAGCGGGCAAAGTAGTGCTCCAGGCAGCCCGCCAGGGTGTCGGCGTCCAGCGCTATGATGCCCTGATAGCGCTCGCCCTGTTCCGGGGTGATGGTGATGATCAGCTGGCCATTACCAATCAGGCTCTGCAGCTTGCCATCGCTCGGCAGCTCGCCTTCATAGCGGGCCACGCCGCGCAGCTGCTGGTTGTTGTCACCATTGATCACGGCCAGACGCACCGGGCCATCGCCCTGCAGTTGCACCGTGATGGAGCCTTCAAACTTGAGGGTGGCGGTCAGCAGGCTGGTGGCGACCAGCAGCTCGCCCAGCAGTTTTTGCACCTGCACCGGGTAGTTCTGGGCTTCCACTACGTGGCGGTAGGTGTGATCCAGCTGGACCAGCTCGCCACGCACTTCGTACTCTTCAAACAGATAGCGATACAGCAGATCTTGGTTGCTCATCATGTATTCCTGGCTTTTCGGTGAGGTAAATCGGGCGGGCTGGGGTTGATGCCAGCCCGGTATCAAATCGGGGTCGGTCAGTACTGTTTGACCTTGAGCAACTGGCGTCGCTCCTGCTTGTCGGGGCGGCGCTCGGGGCTGGGGGCAAACTGGCTGTTTAAGCGGCGCGCCTCGCTGTTCTCGGCCCGTTTTTTCAAGCTCTCGGCGGTCTCTTCATAGAGCTGCTGGGCCAGCGGAGCCGATTTGCGCTGCTCGCTCAAGGCCAGCACCCGCACTTCGCGTTCGTCCTGCCCCTGCCAGAAGCGGATCAATGCACCCACTTCGACCTGTTTGCCCGGTTTGCTGCGCTGACCATTGTAGTGCACCTTGCCCCCGTCTATCTGATCCCGCGCAATGGAGCGGGTCTTGTAGAAACGGGCCGCCCACAGCCACTTGTCGAGACGAACCTCGAGGGCACTTTCTGCATGATTGGGCATGAACAGGCTCCATAACGGGGAAAAGAGGTGGTCGATTATACCAGAGCACGGGGTCGGGATAGAAACCGGGCCGCCGCCGCGCGGGGCGCAAACCATGTCAAGGTGATGCAACATATGGGCAGTTTGCTGATTCACAAGGGAAAGCCGCTGCTTTATCGGGTATTCATGGGGACTGGGAGGGGCCTCCATACCGCGCATATAACACTGCCGCCCCGGTTGGGGGCGGCAGTGTTTACATCCATCAACCATGTCAGAGTCAGAAGTGATCGTGCTGATCCGCCTTCTTCTGGTCGTGTGGCCCTTCGCTGTGGGCGATGGCGGTGCGGATCAGATCAACCCCGGCGCGGATAATCAGCACCCCCATGTTGACCAGCTTGACGCAGACCCACATGAAGGTGATGAGCAGGATCAGCTTGAGCACGGTCTGGAAGGCTTCCAGGAAGTTCTGCTCCAGCTGGGCGGTCAGGCCGTTGGCGCTGGTCATCAGCCAGGTGTAGACCTCGCGCACGAACGGGATGCGGCTTGGCATCTCCAGTACATCCAGTGCGGCAGGGAGCGCCTGGAAGATGACGATGCTGCCGAACAGGATCAAAATGACACCGATGGCGATGCCGAGGAAAAAGCCGAACTGTCTCATGGAGGGCTCCAGCGTTTGCTGCATGAAATTGAAGATAGCCGCCAATAGTAGGGAGTGCCCTCGCTCATCGCAATCTTCCGTGCACCGCCAGCGCGGCGGAAACGGCGGCAATCCGGCCGCTACCGTTGCCCAACTATCTGATTTCTGGGAGGCTTGTCGCCATTGTGCATAGGGAAAGCAAATTGATGTCGAGAACCCTCTTTTTACTGTTGCTGGCGCTGTTTGCCACTCTGCCAGCCCTGAGTGCCGAACCGGCGGCTCCCTCGGCGGCGGCCTGCGCCATCCGCCATCAGGATCAACTGCTGCTGGTGCAGGATCGCATCTCCTCCCGCTACAGCCTGAGCGGCGGCTATATCGATGGCGACGAGCGCCCCGAGCAGGCGGCGCTGCGCGAACTCTATGAAGAGACCGGCTTGCAGGGGGAGGTGGTGCAGGAGCTGGGTCGCTGGCAGCGGGCGCTTATCTTCGCCTGCCGCACGCTGGAACCCATCGTCGCCCAGCAAGATTCCGATTTTGTCTCGCTGCTGAAAGCTCCCAATTTGGGGGGAGAAATCCTTAACGCCCGGCTGATCGCTATCGACCAGCTGCCCCGCGAGCAGCGCCGCTTCCCGGATCAGCTCGACTGGCTGCAAGCCAGGCTTGATCAGGTGCCCGAGAGCGAGGTGCACTGGCAGGCCGATTTCGTGGCACAGGGCAATGCGCTGCATCAGGTCGAGACCCCGCTGATGCTGCACCTGCAGCAGTGGCTGGGGCCCGATGTCTGGTGGCTGTCGGTCAGCAATCTGTTTGGTTCAGGCGGCTTTCAGCTTGCCCTGATACCTTTGCTGCTCCCGTTGCTGGGGTGGTCGCGGCTGCGCCAGTTGCTGTTCGCCATGCTCTGGCTCGGCTTGCTGGTGCAGGCGAGCAAGGAGGGGATCGGCTGGCCGCGCCCCTTCCATCTGCAACCGCTGCTGGCAACCCAGAGCGCGCAAGGCTTTGGCATGCCGAGCGGCCATACCGCTTCGGCCCTGCTGTTCTGGGGGGCGCTGCTTGGCTGGTTCTGGCCTGCCCGGCGCGGGCTGGCCTATTCGCTGGCCTTGCTGCTGGCGCTGACCACAGGTCTGGCGCGGGTCTGGCTCGGGGTGCACTTTATCTCCGACGTGGCGGTGGGGCTGCTGATAGGCGCCTTGCTGCTGGCCGCGCGTCCCTGCTGGCATGCCGACAGGCAGTCGGCGGCTTGGCTGCTGCTGACTGCATCTGCACTGGCGCTCGGGGGGCTGACCCAATCGGCCCATCTGACCGGGATCGGCATGGCGGCTCTCGGGCTCTGGGTTGGCGGTTTGCTTACCCTGAGCCGCGGCGGATATCCCCCCATTGTGACCGGCGCGGTCACGCTGGCGGGGGGGGCGGTGATAGGGGCGGGGCTCTGGGCGCTGCCGCTGCTGACCAGCAGTTCGCTGGCCATACTGCTTGGTCAGTTTGTGCTCTTTTTCGGGCTGGGGCTCTGGTTGAGCGCTGGCCTCTGGTGGATACTATCTCTCTTGAAACAAGACTCTCGACCCAGGGGCGGATGCCCTGACAGGGAAACCCTATGAACATGAAAAAAGTGGATTTGGCCAAGATAACCCTGGGGGTGCTGTTTCTCAGCATCCTGATTATCTCCTGTTTCTTGGTGTTGCAGCCCTTCCTGCCTGCGCTGGTGTGGGCCACCATGATCACCATCGCCACCTGGCCGCTGATGCTGATGGTGCAGCGCCTGTTGTGGGGCAAGCGCACCCTGGCGGCCCTCTTTATGACGCTGGTGCTGCTGCTGATGTTCGTCATCCCGCTCTTTATGACGCTGGCCAATGTGGCGGAGAAGGCCCCCATGCTGATCGAGCTGGGTACCCATATCAGCCAGTCACCGCCGCCCGAGCTGCTCTGGCTGCAACAGATCCCGCTGGTGGGCGACAAGCTCTATGACTTCTGGCAGCAAATTCTGGCGAGCGGTGGTCAGGTGCTGTTTGCCAAGCTGGCCCCCTACTTTGGTCAGACCGCCCGCTGGCTGGCCTCTCAGGCCGGTAATCTGGGGCTGCTGTTTGTCCACTTCCTGCTGACGGTCGGTATCTGCGGGGTGCTCTATCACTCGGGTGAAGTGGTGGCGACCGGCATTCGCCGCTTCGCCCACCGGCTGGCGGGCCAGCGTGGCGACAATGCCACCGTGCTCGCTTCACAGGCGATCCGTGCCGTGGCGATGGGGGTGGTGGTGACCGCGCTGGTGCAATCCTCGGTAGCCGGTGTCGGCCTGCTGATTGCCGGTATCCCCTACGCCATGGTGTTGGTGGTGGTGATGTTTCTGTTGATTGTCGCCCAGATCGGCCCCTTCCCGGTGCTGCTGGCCTGTATCGGCTACCTCTACTGGAGCGGCGACACCACCTGGGGCACCTTCCTGCTGGTGTGGTCACTGATTGCGGGCACCATGGACAACTTCCTGCGCCCCTTCCTGATCAAGCGGGGTGCCGACCTGCCGCTCATCCTCATTCTGGTGGGGGTAATCGGTGGCTTGCTGACCATGGGGATCATCGGTCTCTTTATCGGCCCCGTGGTGCTGGCGGTGGGCTACACCCTGCTGGATGCCTGGATCAAGGAAGATGACCAACCGGCGACCGCGGCGGTTGAAGCCCCTAAGGCCGAGTGACGATTCGGTAACAAGACGATTTAGCCATTAATCGCTGATGCAAAGAGCCGCCCATAAGGGCGGCTCTGTTATTTGTGGTGATTCTGATTATGGCGATGGCGTCAGATTGGCAGATCCGCGCCAACCTGCATATCCCACATATTACCGTCCCATGTAGGTTCGATTAGCGAAGCGTAATCGGACGATCGAGATGCCGCCGTCCCGGAGTTTCCGTGAATCAGCGGCATCTGTCCGAGGGGAAATACGGGTGGCTGTTATAGCGGGGAAATGGATTTACGCGAACGTCCGATTACGCCTGACGGCTAATCGAACCTACGGGCTATGCGAAATTTTTTCCCTTGAGTACCGATCTTACTAACTCACCGATAGGAGTGATGTACAGGCTTGCACCACCACTTGTTACGTACTTTTTATAACTTTTGTAATCATCATTATCTTCAACAACCACCGGCTCAAAATATACATCGACTAAGCCTGTGTTAATTAATGTATTTTCAGAGTCAAAGTGAATTAGCTGTGAAGATTTATTCACAAACTCAAGGAAATCGCCGATAAACATATTATCGATAATTCTACTGATTTTTAGGAATTGATTATATGTTATTTCTCCGACAAGAAACTCCGCGAAGAAAATTGCAATAATTTTACTCGTGTAGTGGTCTTCTGCTTTCTCTATTATATAGATAAGCTTCTCTCCAACCTTTACTTTGAAGTCATTCGAATTATCAATTGAATCGATCATGTGTCGACGTTGTTCTACCGGAATGTCAGACAACTCAGAAAGGAAAGCAACAAGCTTTCTGGTAAACAGAGCATCTCGTACGCTACCAATTGCATTGATGCCAGCAAGAATGCTAGAAAGAATCGGGATGTCTCTCAAAACACCATTATCTAAAATTGCATCTATGCCTACTTCACCAAGATTTACTGCCAAATCACTTAGATTGTCTTTTTTAAGAGAGTCTTCTAAAGACTGTGAAAGCTTCATTTTCTTCGTTCTCAATAATTACACATACGTTTGGTTGAGGGGCTAGCTTTAGCCCGTCCCAATGAGCGAGCGATTTGAACCAGTTGTTATGCCCCGGCACGCAATTTTGTATATAACGAAACTGCCTTATTGAGTAGTTTCATGTATGGAACTGAGCCAGAAATTACTTCCTTGGCTTCCTTGTACGAAGCAAGAGCCTCATGGAAATCTTTCTTCTGCTCTGCCATGGACAAGGAAAAAAACATTGCGCCAGTAGAAGTTGCGCGGAGTGTTTCGGGTGGTATTTTTTCGTTCTTTGATTGTAAATCGTCCATAATGACCTGCTGCATTTCACTATGCATAGTGATTTTTAACAACTGAGTTATTGAGTAAATCTCTTGATAAATTAGCTCTCCAAAGGCGATTACTTCTTCTGGTGTAGGTATATATCCTTGATGGATTACTTTATTTCTCAGTTCCGGGATTTTTTTGCTAAGCGTATAACTGCTGCCAAAGGTTATGAGGTGGAGGAAAAGGAAACCTCCAATTTGGCGTTCTGACTGTTTGGAAACTTGCTTGAATGTTTCTTCAAGGACCTGTTTAGTGACTGAGTTCTTTTTGCAAAAGACATTGATAGAGAACTCAAAGAATCTTTCATAGGCCGCCGAGAGACTTGATGCTGCCTCGATCGTATAGCCTTCAAGGAGTGCGTTCGCCGCTGACTCAAGTAGAATTTCGAATTTCTGGCTTTGTAGCAGGACTGCGGATTTATGCCCTCTGGAGCACTCTATATAAGCCACAGCTCCTTCATAGTAATCTGCAATTATCGGCTCAAATGACGGGTGCCCTAGTTCCTTTTGGCATTCTATGCACAGTGCGAATATTTTCATGTGGCACTTTCCCTAGAGGTATAGCAATGATTAGATAGACGGCGGCTCTAATCCGTTAATAGAGCCTTCCATATAACTCCGGATCGCCCTGAACTCCGCCACGAAAAATGCATTTTAAATAACAACATTACCGGCCTGCCTCTGATACTGAGCGTATTCGCCGCGCATCCTCTTTTGGCTCTACTTTTGGCCATAGGGCAAAAATACACTTCTGGGGCGGCAATGGGAAGCGCCATCCGGTCTCCTCTTCATAAACAAGTCAGTAGTGTGAGCGGGGCGATATATCAAAGAGAGCGAAGGAGTGCCGCATTTTTTGCCACTGGCTAGGCCAGTAATTTGCCGACGGTGAACCCGACCGGGAGGGGGGCGGGGTTGCCGCCCTCTGAGGCAGGTCACTGAATCGGGGGCGCTGGCGTGGTTAAATGGTCGGCTCACATCTTGCCGGATATTGCTGTGACCATGCCATCTGACCTTCAGCCGCTGCTCGCTTGGCCTGACTATCTGCAGGCATCCTGGCTGCGCTGCGCCCACCAGACCAGTGCCACCCTCTGGCATCCGCCCCACAGTGCCAAGGGGCAGACCTTGCAGAGCCTGCGTCAGCGCAAGCGCGACCTGCTCACCACCGGCGAGATGGCCCTCGAAGATCTCTACGAATTTATGGAGGGTCGCCCCTGCGCTCTGCTGCTCACCGACGAGAGCGGCTGCCTGCTGGCCCAGACCGGCCATCCCGACACCTTGCGCGAGCTGGCGGCGTTGGGGTTTGGCCCCGGCGCCTTTTTCAGCGAGGGGCGCATCGGCACCAATGCCATCAATCTGGCGGCGCTGGAGGGAGTGCCGCTCTGCGTCAGCGGCCCTCAGCACTTCAACAAG
The DNA here is from genome assembly GCF_027854445.1 of Aeromonas sp. PI_26. Classification (NCBI taxonomy): domain Bacteria; kingdom Pseudomonadati; phylum Pseudomonadota; class Gammaproteobacteria; order Aeromonadales; family Aeromonadaceae; genus Aeromonas; species Aeromonas sp. PI_26. Next base: position 33,163 of record NZ_JAJNOE010000008.1, on the reverse strand, counting down.
ACCCTCCACCCGTGGCACAACTGCGCCAGCCCGGTCTACAACAGCAATGGCCGTCAGGTCGCCATCATTGCTTTGATCTGCAAGGTGGAGGAGGCGAGCGCCGGCGATCTGGCGCTCACCGTCAGCGCCGGGCGCGAGCTGGCCCATCTGCTGCAGATGGAGACCCTGATGCAGGAGTCCCAGCATCACCTGAGCGAACTTTACGCCCTGCTCGACGGCATGGATGACGGCGTGCTGGCCTGGGATCCGCAGGGTCGGCTGCGTTACCTCAATGCGCTGGCGGCCAATCGGCTGCGGCTCGATCCGGCGCTCTGTCTCGGCCAGCCGCTGGAGCAGCACCTGCTGTTGCCCCAGCGGTTGCAGTTAGCCATCAGGGGGCAGACGCCACTGAGCCATGTGGAGGTAACGCTGGAGCGGCTCGGCGCGCAGGAGGGGGAGTTTATCAATGCGCTGGTGAGCCTCAAGCCGCTGCCGGGGCCGGAGGGGGTCAGCTTTATCGCCCTGCTGCACCCGGTCGATCGGCTGCGGGCCATTCACCAGTTGCGCCAGACGGTGCCCGAGCTGTCGGCGCTGGTGGGCGAATCGAGCGCCATGCGCAAGCTGCTGCGCTACGCCCGGCAGGCGGCCCAGAGCCAGGGGCCGATCCTGCTGCGTGGCGAGGAGGAGGTGGGCAAGGCCCAGTTGGCGGAGGCGATCCACTTTGGCAGCGAGCGGGCCGCCGGGCCGCTTATTACCCTCAACTGCAAGGCGCTGCCGAGCGAGCGGATGGCGCTGGAGCTGATGGGTTCCGACGAGGCGGGGCAGGAGCGGGCGGGCAAGTTCGAGCTGGCCCACGGCGGCACGTTGGTACTGGAGCAGGTGGAGTGCCTCTCTGCCCCCATGCAGGCGGCGCTGCTGCAACTGCTCAAGACCGGTCGCATCCAGCGCTTCGATTCGGCCCGCATTCTGCCGCTCAAGGTGCGGATCATCGCCACCAGCAGCGCCCCGCTGGAGCAGCTGGTGCAGGAGGGGCTGTTTGGCCGTCAGCTGCTCTATGCCTTGCAGGCGTGCGAGCTGTGGCTGCCGGGGCTGCGGGAGCGCGCGGCGGATCTGCCGGGCCTGATCAGCCAGCAGCTAGGGGCGCAGGGGCGCGAGCCGGTACGCCAGTTCAGTCCGGCGGCCCTCGACTGCCTGCTGGCCTATCCTTGGCCCGGCAATCTGGGGGAGCTGCGCAGCGCCGTCGAGCATGCGCTGCTTCATTCCGGTCAGGCGCCGATCCCGCCGGAGGCGCTGCCCGCTGCCATTCGGCACGGCTATCAGCGGGTGGCGGATGAGGTGGTGGGGCAACCGCTGCTCACGCTGGCGGAGCTGGAACGACAAGCCATCCTGCGCTGCGCCCACGCCTGCAAGGGGCAGGTGAGCCAGATGGCCCAGCATCTGGGTATCAGCCGTACCACCCTCTGGCGGCGACTGAAACTGCTCGAGATCGATCCCGCCGACTATCACGGCTGATAGTTATTCAGGCTGTTGCGAACCGGCCCGCAGAAAATGAAAAGGCCCCGCAGATGCGGGGCCTTGTTATATGGCAGGGTCAGTCGTAGCGCGGTTACAGCCCCAGTTGGTGGGCGGTGACGATGGCCGCCAGCACATCCTCGGCGGTGACCTTGAACGGCATGTTGTGGATGGTTTCGCCCTCGGCGGTGGAGGCTTTGGCCACCTCCATCAGGCGCGCCATATCCAGCTCCTTGACCCCCATCATATGCAGGTTGGTCGGCAGGCCCACCGAGCGGCAGAAGGTCAGCACGGTTTCAATCTCCGCCATCGGCGCGTTCTCCAGCACCAGCTGCACCAGGGTACCGAACGCCACTTTCTCACCGTGATAGAGGTGGTGACACTCGGCCAGCTGGGTCAGGCCGTTGTGGATGGCGTGGGCGGCGGCCAGACCGCTGCTCTCGAAGCCGATACCGCTCAGATAGGTGTTGGCCTCGATGATGTTCTCCACCGCCTTGGTGCAGAGCCCCTGCTCTACCGCCAGCTTGGCTTTGTAGCCATCGGCCAGCAGGGTCTTGTAGCAGAGCTCGGCGATGGCCTGCGCCGCCAGCGTGGAGGCGCCACCGGCCATGGTCTGGCAACCGGAAACCTTGTTGGCGCGCGCCTCGAAGTAGGTGGAGAGCGCATCCCCCATGCCGGAGACCAGCAGCCGCACCGGGGCGCGGGAGACCACGCCGGTATCCATGATGACCATGTTGGGGTTGGTCGGGATCATCAGGTATTCGCTGAACTGCCCTTCCGGGGTGTAGATGACCGCCAGCGCGCTGGTGGGGGCATCGGTGGAGGCGATGGTGGGCACTATGACCACCGGCACCTTCTGGTAGAAGGCGACCGACTTGGCGGTATCCAGCGTTTTGCCGCCGCCGATGCCGATGATGACGTCAAACGGGGTCTGCTTGCAGCGGGCCAGCAGGCGGTCGATCTCGGGGCGGGAGCACTCGCCGTTGAAGCAGTCGAACTCCGGCTTGATACCGGCGCCGTGGAAGCTGGTGGCCACGGTATCGCCAACCAGCTTGGTGACGAAGGCGTCGGCCAGGATCAGCGGCTTGCTGCCGAGCGCCTTGACGTAGTTGCCGATATTGGCGAGGGCCCCGTTGCCTTGCACGTATTTGCTGGGGCTGATGATAATGCGGTCCATATTTTATCCCTCTCTCTTTATGAATTAAGAATCGGGGCGAAGGGGCGGCTGTGCCGGGGACTCCTTCGTCTTGAATGAAGCTGCACAGGCTCTGCGAGCGAGTGCAGCCCCTTGAAACAGTGGCGTCAGTCGCCGAAGCGCTCATCGGCCAGCTGCTGGAAGCAGGTCAGTGCGGCGGTGGCATCCTCGCCGCGCGCCAGCAGGGTGAGCTGGTCGCCCTGACGCACGTTGAGCATGGCGAGCCGGGTTAGGCTGCGGGGGTTGGCCTCTTTATCCCCCTTTTGCAACTTGAGTTCAGCGGCAAATGGCTTGAGGGCGGCCACCAGCCGAGCGGCGGGGCGCACATGCAGGCCGTGGGGGTTATCCACCACCACCTCGCAGCGCAGCCAGCCGTCGTCGGCAACGGTGGCTGTCTCGGTGGTTGCCTGCGCCACGCTGGCTGGCAGCATCGCTTGTTTCGGGCCAAGGGCACCGAGCGCCTCGGCGGCCACCTCGTCCAGCGTCAGGCCGGAACCGGCCGCCACCACGGCGGCCAGAGTACCTTCGACCAGCGGGGCCGGGCAGAGCCGCACCCGCGCACTCAGCTCCGGGGGCAGCAGTTCGAGGGCGGTTTCGGCACTCAGGAGGGCGCTGCCCAAGTCCATCAGCACCAGCACGCCGCTGCCGTCGTCCGCTTCTTCAATCGCACTCATCACGGCGATGGCATCGGTGCCGATGGGGTGGTCGGGGTCATCGACCCCGGCCGCCAGCAGCAATCTGGCCGGGCTACCGAGCTGGTCGGCCAGCGCTTTCAAGCCGGCCGCCAGCAGGGCGCTGTGAGAGACAACTACGATTCCGATCATGTCACAACCTCGCTCTGTCACGCAGGGCGGTCAGCAGCAGCAGGGTCGAGGTGGCCCCGGCATCCTGATGGCCGATGCTGCGCTCGCCAAGATAGCTGGCGCGCCCCTTGCGGGCCTGCATCTGGATGGTGGCCTCGGTACCGGCCGCGGCAGCTGCCACCGCCTTGTCCAGCGCCTCGTTGAGGGGCAGCCCCTGCTGCTGCGCCTGTTGCAGGGCGGCCAGTGCCGGCCACCAGGCATCGCACATGGTCTTGTCGCCCGGCTCGGCACGGCCGCGGGAGACGATCCCCTCGACCCCGTCACTCAGCATTTTGCACAGCTGGCTGAGGTTGAGACTCTGGCAAGCATCGCTGCTGGCCGCGGCCCGGATAAAGAAGGTGCCGTAGAGCGGGCCGCTGGCACCGCCAACCGAGGAGAGCAATGTCATGCCGGTGGTTTTCAACACCTGACCGATATCCTTGTCCGCCACTGCGGGCAGTTTCTCGGCCACTTTGGCGAAGCCGCGCTGCATATTGAGGCCGTGATCGCCGTCGCCGATATCGGTATCCAGCGCGGTGAGGTGGTCACGCTGCTCGGTGAAGATATGCTCGCAGTCGAGCAGCCAGTTGACGATGTGATGCTTGCTTAACATGGGTTCTCCTTAGCAGCCACGACGCAGGGCGGGGGTGTGAACGGGGGCATCCCACAGGGTCATCAGCTCGTCATCCACCTTGAGCAGGGTGATGGAGATACCGGTCATGTCGAGGGAGGTGCAGTAGGGGCCAATCAGGTTGCGCACCAGATGGATGCCCGCCTCTTCGCACAGGGTTGCGAGGCGACCATAGACGCCATAGAGCTCGGAGATGGGGGTACCGCCCAGGCTGTTGACCAGCGCGATGACTCGATCGCCCTTGTTGAGCGGTTCGATAAAGGTGTGCTCCTCCTGCCAACTGCCGCTGGTGCGATCCCAATGGCGCAGGGTACGGCCGTAGGGGGTGTTGTCAGTAAGCTCGCTGAACATGTCGTCCACCAGGGTATTGAGGTCGGTGAAGGGGCGACGTTCGATGCCCGGCTCGCCGTGGATACCGACGCCGAACTCCAGCTCGTTGTCGGCCAGGGTGAAGGAGGGCTTGCCTGCGGCAGGCACGGTACAGGCATGCATGGCTACGCCTATGGTGCGGCTCTGGTTGTTGATGCGACGTGCCAGCGCCTCGCAGCGCGCCAGATCGTAGCCTGCCTCGGCGGCGGCTCCGACCAGCTTCTCGCACAGCACGGTCGTGGCAACGCCACGGCGACCGGCGGTGTAGAGGCTGTCTTTGACCGCCACGTCGTCATCGATCAGGGCGAAGCCCACCTTGACCCCGTCACCGTGCAGCAGCTCGACTGCGGTCTCGAAGTTGAGCACGTCGCCGGTGTAGTTCTTCACCAGAAACAGCACGCCCGCGCCGCCATCAACGGCCTGACCGCACTCGTACATCTGATCCGGCGTCGGAGAGGTAAAGATCTCGCCGGGGCAGGCGCCATCCAGCATCCCTTTGCCCACCAGACCGCCGTGCATCGGCTCGTGGCCGCTGCCACCGCCGGAGACCAGAGCCACCTTGCCCATCACGGGGGAGTCGGCGCGGGTGATGTAGTGGGGTTCGATACGTACCTTGAGCTCGGGGTGGGCGGCTGCCATCCCCATCAGTTGTTCACGGACCACAGCATCGACGGCATTGATCAGTTTCTTCATGGCTCACTCCTTGGCTTGCCACCGCACGGGTGGGCAAATGGTTGATGGAGCCAGTCTAACGACAGAAAAAGGGATAAAAATGACGGCTGATTTGGTTCGGATTTGAAACAGCAGGAAGGGGATGGGTGTTTCAATCTGAAACGGTGCGGGGCAAACGGGCGGGAAACTGTTAGCTGACTCACAGCCATGAAAAAGGGCCCCGCAGGGCCCTTCGCTATAACCGGAATATGCGGACGGGTTAGATGGCCCAGCCACCGGCGTAGAAGACCACCAGCGCCACGGCGATGATGACGGTGCCGACGTTGAGCTTCTTCCACTCGGCAGCGAAGATGCGGCCAACGACCAGCGCCACGAAGCCCAGCATGATGCCGGTCACGATGTTGCAGGTGAGCACGATAAAGACGGCACACAGCATGCCGGAGAGCGCATCGACCGAGTCGCTGAAGTCCAGCTTGGTGACGTTGCCCAGCATCAGCAGACCGACGTACATCAGGGCCGGTGCGGTAGCGTAAGCCGGTACCAGATAGCTCAGCGGGGAGAGGAAGATCATCAGCAGGAACAGCACGCCGACCAGCGCGGCGGTCAGACCGGTCTTGCCACCGGCAGCGGTACCTGCGGCGGATTCGATGTAGACGGCAGCCGGAGCACCGCCAACGGCGCCTGCCACCATGCTGCTGACGGAGTCGGCAGTCAGGGCCTTGCCACCGCTGATGATGTGGCCACGCTCGTTGATAAGGCCGGCTTGACCTGCCACGGCACGGATGGTGCCGGTGGCGTCAAACACGGCGGTCATCACCAGCGCCAGTACGGTCGGAATGACCATCGGATTGAGGGCGCCCAGCAGATCCATGCTGCCGACCAGAGAGCCTTTCTCGCCAGTCAGGCTCGGCATGGCGAAGAAGCCCTGCCAGGTCACTTTCGGGTCGAAGATAAGGCCGAGGATGGAGATGGCGATGATCACCATCAGGATGCCGCCCGGCACCTTGCGACGCTCCAGACCGAAGATGGCGGCCAGACCCAGCACCGTCATGATGACCGGGAAAGCGGTGACTTCACCCAGCTGAACCGGCAGACCGGCCCCTTCGTTCTTGATCACCATGCCAACGCCATTGGTGGCGATCAGCAGCAGAAACAGACCGATACCGATGCCGGTGCCGTGGGCGATGCCGGAGGGGAGGTTATCCAGGATCCACTGGCGCACGCCGGTGACGCTGATCAAGGTAAACAGCACACCCATCAGGAAGATGGCGCCCAGGGCGACCGGAATGCTCAGCCCCTGACCCAGTACCAGACTGAAGGCGGTAAAGGCGGTGAGGGAAATCGCGCAACCGATAGCCATCGGCAGCTTGGCCCACAGGCCCATCAGCAGGGAGCCGAAGGCGGCGATCAAACAGGTGGCCACAAACACCGGGCCCTGCTCAAAGCCGGCTGCGCCCAGCATGTTCGGCACCACTATGATGCTATAGACCATCGCCAGGAAGGTGGTCAGCCCTGCGACCAGCTCCTGACGCACGCTGCTGCCGCGCGCAGAAATGGAAAAATAAGAGTCCAGAAAGCCGCCAGTCCCTGTTTGGGCGGCCATATCTTGCTTTGCCATAACTAATCCTGAAAGTGTGAAGGAAATCGTTTGCGTTGGTGGCGCGCAAAATAGCAAGAATTCGCGGCAAATACAGCGGATAACCTGACTTTTTCGTCACTATTTTACATTTTAAGCCCATTCGGAGCTCATTCTGAGACTCAAGCGGTGAGAGCGTGTAAGGGAGGGATCAAGCGGTCGGGGGAGGGGAGATCTGTGAGGAAAAAGCGGGGAAAAACAAAAAACCCGCCTAAGCGGGTTTTTTTAAATTCTTGCAGAGCTGTCAGCAGTTGGCATGAGCCATCAGCAGCATGCTCCGGCTTGAATTACAGACCAACTACGTTGGCAGCAGCCGGGCCTTTCTGGCCTTGCTCGATGGTGAACTCAACGCGCTGACCTTCGTCCAGGGTTTTGAAGCTGGTGGACTGGATAGCGGAGAAGTGTACGAACACGTCTTTGCTGCCGTCAGCCGGGGAGATGAAACCAAAACCTTTCTCAGCGTTGAAGAACTTAACGGTACCAGTCATTTTGTTAGACATAATAATTTCCTTAAATAGTGTTGAATGCCACTTAAATGGCAATTTTTGATTTTTCGTCAGCAATACGTATGGGGAGCACTAAAGAAGGAGAATTATTTGATAAGAATTATCCGAGGATAACGCTTATGCTAATCACTGCTTTACTAAAATGACTGCCTAACATAATCAGGTCTGAACTGCCGAACCATCGAGAAAGATTAAAACACGCTCTCATTTTTAAAGCAAACTTTATCTCGATATTAATGTTTTGTAACAGCCAAAAATATCATTTTTTATAGTAAACATGATGCATTTCAACGGCATAGAAAAATCAGTGCAGACTCATATCACCCTGTGGCAAGCCAGATTCGGCTTTTTTGTCCTGACTATGTAGCCAGTTCTGACAAAAAATATGAGAAAAAATGAAAAAGGTGGCGATAGATGGGGATTGTCAGTTGGCGTTCTCTCTAACTCACAATGTAAATCACTTCTTTGCTGCTGCGATTAGCTTCTGGGCTGCAAATCAATGGCAGCGCCAAATCTGGCTCATCGAGCATCGCCCAGACATGCAAACGCCCGCAGGCACAAGTGCCAGCGGGCGTTTTGCAAGAAGGGATCAGCGCTTGCTGCGAAACTTGTTGCTGACCGAATCAATCCAGCTGAAGGTTTCCGGCAGTACCTGGTTCTTGGCACGCTCTTTGGCTTTCTCGCGAGCCAGCTTGGAGGCAGCCTTGGCTGCTTCGGCGCGGTCGGCCACAATTTTCAGGCGACCCTCTTCGCGGATCTTGTTCCGCTCTCCGTTGGTCAGCTGGTGGTCTGCATTGGCTTGTGCCTTTTGCAATAACAAGGCTATCTCGGCTTTTTCGGCCTCGGTCAGATCTTTCATTTCCAGCTTTTTCACGGCGCGCTCCTGCGGCAGGGTGGTTAGACACCCTAACACAGTTGTGCCGATCACTTCTTATGCAATCGGCTTTCCGGCAGTAAAAATGCGGGTTTGTGCCAACTTTCCGTTATTTCGCTGCCACTTTCCCGCCTTTTGCCACATTTCAGTTTATGGCGAGCGGTGAGGGCAGCTCTTGCTCCTCCGGCTCGACGTGGATCAGCACGATGGCGTGGGGCAACTGCGCCATGATGGCGTGCTCGATGCGATCACAGATATCGTGGGCTTCTCCGATGCTCATCTCCGGGGGCAGTGTGAGGTGGAAGTCGATATGGCGGCGGCGTCCGGCACGACGGCTGCGCAGATCGTGAAAACCGCTGGCGGCAGGGCAGCATTCGGTGATGATGCGGCTGGTCATCGCCAGCTCTTCCGGGCTCATGCTCTGGTCGATCAGCGGCTGGAAGGCCTCGTTGAGCATGCTGATGGCCTCTCTGACAATAAAGATGGCGACCGCAATGGCCACCAGCGGGTCGAGGATGGCGAGTGAATGGCCGAACAGACCGGCCAGCCAGATCCCGCCAAGACCGACGGCGACACCGGCTGAAGTGAGCACGTCCGCCTTGAGATGAAGCGCATCGGCAGCCAGCGCGACCGACTCCTCCTCTCGGGCCACCTTGTAGAGGTAGGCCGAGACGCCGCTGTTGACCAGCGCCGAGATCACCATCACCAGCACGCCCCAGCCAATGCTTTCAATCGGGCTGGGGGTGATCAGCTTGTCGACGGCTTCGAAGATGATCCAGCCCGCGGCCAGCAAGATAAGCAGTGCTTCGATGACGCCGGAGACATTTTCAATCTTGTCGTGACCATAGGGGTGGCGTTCATCGGGCGGGAGATCGGACTTTTTCACCGCGAACAGGGCGATCAGGGCCGCCACCAGATCCATGGCGGAGTGGATCGCCTCCGAGATGATACTGACCGAGCCGCTGGCGAAACCGGCCACCATTTTCATGATGATCAGACTGATATTGGAGCAGACCGACACCATGGCGGCTCTGGTTTTTCTGTTCATGTACAGCTTCCTGAATAAAAACGGATATTTCGGTGCGGCGCGCATTATATCCGGCTGACCGGAAATAACCTATTCGGTGTTGTAACCTGATGTTTCCGGTGATATCGCGAATGCTTATTAAAATGGTGGCCTCTTGAACGGCAATAAATAATGAGAGGGATTTATATTTATCCGTGAAAATATCTAGGTAACGATGGCTTAATATAAGCGTGACAACATTTAATAATGCGAATTACTCTTTTTTGGTCTTTCCTGTCGAGGTCGTTTGGCCTCCCCGCTCAAGGGTCTGCGCGCGACATCTTTTGGACGAGAATGAGGCTGGATCCGGATGCCGCTGGAGGGTATGCTGGGTCTGGTGATGGTCTTGCACCATCCCACCAAGCGTACTGAAGTTGATGATTCGGATGGCATGCTGGCTCCCATGAGGAACCAACTGTCTGGGTAACATTTTTGGAGTTTGATGATGAGTAACAAAGAACATCACAACGGCAAAGATGCCAAGAAAAAACCGCAGATGTCACTGAAAGAGAAACGCGAAGCCAAACGTCAGAAAGCAGAACTGAAAAACGGCAGCGCAATGAAGTAACGCTCCCCCTACTGCTGTTCCTTCGGAGCCAGTACAAAGCCAGCCCTTACCGGCTGGCTTTTATGTTTGTGGCTCACGGCGTGGCGCCGTAAGCCGCGAAAATCTGGTGATAACGACCATCCTGACGCATCGCCTCAAGGCGCTTATCAAACAGATTGCGGGCATCGGCCGTTCGGAAGGCAAAGTGATAGACGGTGGGCGGGAAGAGGTCTGCTTGCCTGACCTGATTGCGCTCGTAGTGCTCGCCTGCCTGGGCGGTGGCAATCAGCTGGTCGAGGTAGTAGTAGAACACCCGCTCCTCCAGTACGACTGCATCCACCCTGCCGCGCATCAGCTGATGTACCTGCACCTGCTGCTTGGCTACCTCCTCATAGTGGGGATTCTGGTTGGCCATGGTGGCGAACGAGCCCCCCAGAATGGTTCTTGCCCGTTGAAAGGCGGTGACCCGTTTTGAATGCAGATCGTCCAAGGTACTGATGTGGGTGCTGCGCAGGGTGAAGATCCGGTTATGGAAGGTGATAACGGGCTGGGACAGAAAATGGGGATCAACCATACCGGGTCTGACGTTGATGATGGCATCCAGCTTTCCTGAATCGAACAGGCGGAAGGTACGCTCCAGTGGCAGAAATTCAAAGCTGGGCTCATAGCCGCTGCCAGCGAACGCCTCTTTCAGCAGATCCAGCTCGATGCCACTTTGATTACTTTCGATGACATAAGGGGGGATGGCAAAGCTGACCCCGACCTTGAGTGGCGTTGCCAGCAACTGACCGGGCAGCATGCTGGTCAGCAGGAACAATAAAGGGGTGAGCAGTTTCATTGCACTTTGCACAAAGCGCTCCTGTGGAGAATATCCATCACTGTAGGGGAAGCAACCATAAAGCGTTATATCCCTTTCGGGCTGAGTGGTTCAGCCTGAGTGCATAAAAAAAGACCCTGAGTTATCAGGGCCTTTTCAATATTCTGTTCTTAGAAGGGGATATCGTCGTCGAAATCCATCGGCGGCTCGTTATATACCGGCGGTGCAGATTGCGGCTGCTGGGCAGGACGGCCATAACCGCCTTGCGGCTGCATGTTCTGCTGCGGAGCCGGTGCCGGGCGCTGCTGATTCATCGGCTGCTGGGCAGGCATGCTCTGCTGTGGCTGACCCCAGTTACCCTGGGATTGGCCACCCATGTTCTGGCCCATACCCTGACCGCCTTGCGGACGGCCACCCAGCATCTGCATCACGCCAGTGAAGCTGTCGACCAGCACTTCAGTGGTGTAGCGCTCCTGGCCGCTCTGATCTTGCCATTTGCGGGTCTGCAGTTTGCCTTCCACATAGACTTGGGAGCCCTTCTTCAGGTACTCGCCAGCCACTTCGGCCAACTTGCCCATGAAGACGACGCGGTGCCATTCGGTACGCTCTTTCTGCTCACCGGTCTGCTTGTCGCGCCAGGTTTCAGAGGTAGCCAGAGTAATGTTGGTCACAGCACCGCCACTCGGCATGTAGCGTACTTCCGGGTCTTGCCCGAGGTTACCGATCAGAATGACTTTATTGATGCCTCGACTGGCCATAATCTCTCTTCCACCTTATTTACCGGCCAGGTCGAAACCTGGTCCAACACGACTAGATACCTGATTAGTTGCTGTGTGCGGGGCGCAATGTCCCGCAGACGCATGTGACGGTCATAGTAACAGTTGCGAAGCGGATTGGCAGCATCCTTAACCGGCTTGATGCGCCAAAGGTAACTGTTGGCTCCTGCTGTAGTGATGGTCGGGTTGCAGCTGTTTCCGGCGCGTCCGGCATCACATTTCTGCCATATATTCCTGTTATGCTGGCCGATTGGCGAATTGGAATCGGTTTTTAAATCGACTAAAAACATATGGTTACGATATTTATGAGATCCATTCTCATACTTTTTTAATATTGTGCTCCCATACCTCCTTGGTAGACTCAGTCGGCCAGATTAGGTGGTTTACAGGTTCAAGGAAGAGCACACAATGAAAGCCGCATGCCCGATCGCACTGGTCACTGAAAATAATGTGCAGGCCAGCACATTTGCTGCATACCTCATCTCTCATTTGAGCCGTCCCGTCCAGCTAATCCACGAGATTAATCAGCTAGATAACCAGTGTGACGGCACGCTGTTTCTCATCGATCTCGACTATATCCGCTCCGGCCAGTCACTGGGCTGGAACCGGGCGATCTCCGAACGCTTTGGCATGGCGACCACCGTGCTGCTCAATGCTCCCACTGCGACGGATCGCGACCTGCTGCTGATGTGGCCGCAGATCTGCGGTCTGTTTTTCCGTCAGGATCCGCTCGACCGACTGGTTGCCGGGTTGCAGAAAATCCTGTTGGGCGAGTACTGGATGCCGCGCCACCTGCTGTGCGAGCTGGTCGAATACTATCGCCAGGGCAATAGCTACCTGCTGCGTAACGACACCCTGCTGACAGCCAGAGAGCAGGAGATCATCCGTTATCTGATGACGGGCGCCTCCAATGTCGAGATCGCCGACAGCCTGTTTGTCAGCGAGCACACCGTCAAATCCCACCTCTATAACGTTTTTAAAAAGCTGAACGTGAAGAACCGGATCCAGGCGGTGAGCTGGGCCAAAGAGTATCTCGATGCTCCGGACTCCCACTGATGAAAGCGTTCTCTCTGGCGTGTTGCCTTGTGCTGCTCTGGGGCTTCACGACCGTTGTGGCGGCCGAGGCCGATGCTCCGCTGGAGTCGGTACAGCCGGAGCAGGAGAGTGATCGGCTGGATGTGGATGGTTTGGTGCTGGACCGCACTTTTACCCGCTTCGGTCAGGGCTTTTACAACGAATTTACCCGGTTGCGCAGTGATGAAGACCCGAATGCCAGAGAAAATCTGACGATTCATGAGCGCCCGACTGCTCGCTGGGGCAGCCTGATCTGGATCACCCATAACCGGAAGGTGATTTTTAAAACCGCGCTCTCTCCCGGCCGCAATCAGCAGGAGCAGAGCGCCAAACTGGCTTGGTCACAGGTCAGGCAGACCCTCGAACAGCAGAAGATCGCGACCCTGTTCATGGATACCTTCGATTTGGAACATGATGAACTATAAGGATATTTCTCATGCGTGCCCGGTTATTGCTAGTTGCAGCACTGATAGCGCCAGCGCTCCATGCGTCGGAGCTTGTCTATCGCCCCGTCAACCCCAGCTTTGGGGGTAACCCTCTCAACAGCAGTCATCTGCTTGGCACCGCCAATGCGCAGAATGATTACAAGGATCCCGCCAGTGGCAGCGGTAGCAGCGGTACCTCGGCGCTGGATCGCCTGACCTCCAACCTGCAATCCCGCTTGATCAGCCAGCTGCTGGCCGATATCGGCAAGGATGGCAGCCAGAGTGGCAGTCTGGTGACCGATGATTTTGCCATCAATGTGGTGGATGAAGATGGCACTCTGGTGGTTTCGATCACCGACCGGGTGACCAACCAGACCACCATGATCGAAGTGAATGGCCTGATTGCCGACTGAGGGCGCGATGAAACGACAACTGTTATTGATAGTGCCCCTGCTTGCGCTGGCTGGCTGTGCGACCCATATCGGCTCGCCCGTTGCCGATGAGAAGGCAACCCTGATGCCGCGATCCGTCTCTTACAAGGAGCTGATCAGTCTGCCCAAGCCAAAAGGGAAAATTGTCGCGGCCGTCTACGATTTTCGCGATCAGACCGGTCAGTATCTGCCAGCCCCGGCATCCAACTTCTCCACGGCGGTCACCCAGGGCGGGGTCGCCATGCTGAGCACGGCTTTGTGGGATTCCCAATGGTTTGTGCCGCTGGAGCGGGAGGGGCTGCAGAACCTGCTGACCGAACGCAAGATTGTGCGGGCGGCCCAGAACAAGCCCAACGTTCCCGGCAACAATGCCAATCAACTGCCCTCGCTGGTCGCCGCCAACATCCTGATCGAGGGGGGGATCGTCGCCTATGACAGCAATGTGCGCACCGGCGGGGCGGGGGCCAAGTATTTTGGCATCGGTGCCAGCGGGGAGTACCGGGTCGATCAGGTGACGGTCAATCTGCGAGCCGTCGATATCCGTTCAGGCCGGATCCTGAACAGTGTCACCACCTCCAAGACAGTGCTGTCGCAACAGGTGCAGGCAGGGGTATTCCGCTTCGTCGAGTACAAGCGCCTGCTGGAGGCCGAGGCCGGTTTCAGCACCAATGAGCCGGTACAGATGTGTGTCATGTCGGCTATCGAGTCCGGGGTGATCCGGCTGATTGCCAATGGCGTGCGGGACAATCTGTGGCAACTGGCCGACCAGCGGGATATCGACAATCCGATCCTGCAGGAGTACCTGCAAGACAATGCCCCGCTGCTTTGAGTTTTCCCGCTCGTGCAATGCCCTCCCTGGTGGAGGGCATTTTTTTTGGCCTCCATCGAATACGAATTAAGACTTTCTGCTCAGCGACAGGGCGGCGCTTTTCATCCTCGAATCAGCGGAGTGCCTGATAGGCCGCCTCTGGTCTGACAGGGATACTGTGGGCGTTTTCCAACAAGGCGATGGCGCGATGAAACACCTGTTGAGTGCTCTCTTTTTCCTGCTGATATCGGGCGCCCCGCAACTCGCCGCAGAGCCTGCCGTCTTCGACGAGCTGGCGATGGCAAGCGAGCTGGATTCCGGTCTGCAGAACGATGGGAATCAGGCGCTGTTGTGGCAACTCGGTAGCGAGCAGCAACTGCATCTCACCCAGCAAGGGGAGCTGAATCAGGCGCGCCTGCTGCAACAGGGTTGGGCCAATGAGTTGTCGCTCTCCCAGGTGGGAGATGAGAACTGGGTCAATGGTGCGCAACTGGGCGAGGGCAATAGCGCCGAGCTCTATCAGGCGGGCATCAATAACCGGATTTGGCTGCTGCAACAAGGCAGCGGCAATGAAGCCTGGATCAGTCAGCAAGGGGTAGACAATCAGGCCCGGGCGATCCAGCTGGGTGATGGCAATCAGGCCAGCATCGAGCAAAACGGTAACGGATTGGCGGCAACCGTTATTCAGACGGGAGCCAATCAGCAAGTAAATGTCGTTCAAACCAACTGAGCCTAGGCTCAACCATTAGCACGAGAGGGAAATCATGTTTAAACGTACCATCATTGCCTCGGCAGTTCTTCTGGCGACCAGCACCGCTTGGGCGGCATCTACTGGCAATCAGGCTGAGGTGACTCAGGCTCAATTCTCCACCGGCAATCTGGCGTACATCCAGCAGGTCGAGGAGAGCACGGCTAACAAGGCGGCGATCTATCAGCAGGGTAACGGCAACCTCGCCTCGACCGAGCAGCGCAATACCGGTGCTTCCACTGCTGATATCAAGCAAGCCGGTGGCCAGAACGAAGGGGAGGTATTGCAGCAGGGAGTGACCAATAAATCGACCGCGACCATTGATACCAGCGGGCTGTTGAACAAGGCCTCGATTACCCAGCAGTACTACAACGGTGAGGCCACGGCTAGGGTGAGCCAGTTTGGTGATGGTAACGATGCCCGCATCAAGCAGGATGATGGCGATCGTGCCAATTCAGTGATTGAGCAGCAAGCGGATGGTAACAGCGCGCAGATCAATAACTACTGGTCTGATTATGCCAGCGCGACCATTACCCAGTCAGGAGAAGGTGGGCATAATGCGGATGTCGATCAACGCGAATCCGATGGTGCCGTTGCCAGCGTGGCTCAAGAGGGTGGCAATAACACGGCCTTAGTCGCACAACGTACAAGCAACTTCGGTTACGGCGCAAACGAGGGCACCTCTGCGGTCGTCAAGCAAAGTGGCAATGACAACACTGCAGAGGTCACTCAGCTGGGGCTGGCCAACGTGGCAACGGTGGAGCAAAGCGGGACCGCTGGCAGCGTGACAGCCCTGCAGTCTGGTGCGACCGCCGGACAAGGGAACAACCTGCTGGCCAAGCAGGCTGGTTCCGGTGAAACCGCCCTTTTGACTCAGACCGGGAGTCGTAACCAGATCGACTCTGAGCAGAGAGGTTCTGAGGATCTGTTGACCATCACCCAGAATGGTAACGACAACATCGCTAACGCCAGACAGAGCGGTACTGGTGAAACGGCGGTCGTGACTCAGCTGGGTAATGGCAACCAGACCGACACCAACCAGCAAGGCGTTGGCAACACTGCGCAGGTCACTCAGAATGGCAACAATAACCAGGCAGTGGTTGATCAGCTGGCCAGCAGCGTGGGTGGATCTGTCACTATCGATCAGTTGGGTAGCGACAACTATGCCAATGCAGTGCAAGAGGAGGGTAGTCGCAACAAGGTCGATATTGACCAGAACGGCACTGGCAACCAGGTTGCCGCCGCGCGTGGCGTTGAGGGCAAAGGAGCCTGGACCTGGGGCTCGGACAACGAGCTGGTCGTGGCTCAGAAAGGCACTGACAACTGGGCTTATGCCGATGCGTCTCACTCTGACTCTGTGGTGACAGTGACTCAGGATGGGAAACTGAACAGCGCCAAGGTCGAATCCTATCTGGGGAGCGAAAACACGCTCACCGTAAGCCAGTTAGGTGAAAAACACGTGGCCAACGTTTACGTCAATGGCGGCATGGGCGGTGGCAATAACGAAGTCGACGTTGCACAAACCGACAGCCTCAACACTGCCAATGTGACTGTCTATGGCAGCGATAACATGGCCTATGTCTATCAGGGTTCTGGTAGCAACTGATGGTTATCTCCGGATTCAGGGGCCTGCGGGCCCCTCTTTTATTGGTGCTGCTCTGTGGGTTGATGCTGGTTCATCGCGTCGCTTCCCCAGCAAGCGCTAGGGGAAACGAGATGGAGCCCGATCCGTCGATCCGCTTGTCCCTCAATATTGCGCAGAACGAGCAGGGGCTGTCACTTGCGCCAACGCTGCTCAGCAAGCGCGACTTGACGGTGAGTGTCAGCTTGCTGGTGCATGGCGAAGGGGCGGCCGGGAGCACGACTCAGCGCCAGAGCCGTAATCTGTCGCTGCAGGCTGGAGTGGTCATGGCGGTTGGCAAAATAGGGCTGGGTTTGCGTTGTCCCTATCGGGTCGAGGTCACCGCTCTGATATGGCAAAACGAGCGGCTGCTGGTGGAGAAAAAAGAGCAGATGGCGTGCGCCGGATGATGCGCATTTCATCTCATGACTGTCTATTCATCCAGTAGTCTCTATGCCATACTGACTCGCTCAGGTTTCTGTATCGAGCGTGCAACAAGATGGAAAAGATCGTGGTCCGGGGTGCTCGCACCCACAACCTCAAGAACATCAATCTGACCCTGCCCCGCGACAAGCTGATCGTGGTCACCGGCCTCTCCGGCTCGGGCAAATCCTCTCTGGCGTTCGATACCCTCTATGCCGAGGGGCAGCGCCGCTATGTGGAGTCCCTCTCCGCCTATGCTCGCCAGTTCCTCTCCCTGATGGAGAAGCCGGACGTCGACCATATCGAGGGGCTTTCGCCCGCCATTTCCATCGAGCAGAAGTCCACTTCCCATAACCCGCGCTCGACCGTCGGCACCATCACCGAAATCTACGACTACCTGCGTCTGCTGTTCGCCCGGGTCGGTGAGCCGCGCTGCCCGACCCATGCCATTCCGCTTGCCGCCCAGACCATCAGCCAGATGGTGGATCAGGTACTGGCCCAGCCGGAGGGGAGCAAGCTGATGCTGCTGGCCCCGGTGGTGCGTGACCGCAAGGGGGAACACACCAAGCTGCTGGAGAATCTGGCGGCGCAGGGTTATATCCGTGCCCGTATCGACGGCGAGGTGTGCGATCTATCCGACCCTCCCGCGCTGGAGCTGCACAAGAAGCACACCATCGAGGTGGTGGTGGACCGCTTCAAGGTGCGCGATGACCTTGCCTTGCGTCTGGCCGAGTCGTTCGAGACGGCGCTGACCCTATCCGGTGGTATCGTGTTGGTGGTGCCGATGGACGGGGAGGAGGGGGTTGCTCCCATGACCTTCTCCGCCAACTTCGCCTGCCCGGAGTGCGGCTACTCCATGTCGGAGCTGGAGCCGCGCATCTTCTCTTTCAACAACCCGGCCGGTGCCTGTCCCACCTGTGATGGTTTGGGCGTGCAGCAATATTTCGACCCGGCCAAGGTGATCGGCGATCCGGCCATCAGCCTGGCCAACGGCGCCATCCGTGGCTGGGACAAGCGCAGCTTCTACTACTTCCAGATGCTCAAATCTCTCTCCGAGCACTACAAATTCGATCTGGAGACGCCGTGGGAGGATCTGCCGCTCAAGACCCAGGAGGTGATCCTGCGTGGCTCCGGTCGCACCGAGATCGAGTTCCGCTACATGAACGACCGCGGCGACGTGGTGGTGCGCAAGCACCCGTTCGAGGGGATCCTACACAACATGGAGCGGCGCTACCGGGAAACCGAGTCCAATTCGGTGCGTGAAGAGCTCTCCAAATACATCGCCAACAAGTCTTGCTCAAGCTGCGATGGCAGCCGGCTGCGGGAGGAGGCGCGCCACGTCTTCGTCGACAACCGCAACCTGCCGGCCATCGCCGAGCAGTCCATTGGCGATGCGCTCGCCTTCTTTGAGGGGCTGAATCTGACCGGCCAGCGCGCCCAGATCGCCGAGAAGATCCTGAAAGAGATCGTCGAGCGGCTCGGCTTCCTGGTAAACGTTGGCCTTAACTACCTGAGCCTGTCGCGCAGTGCCGAGACCCTCTCGGGCGGCGAAGCGCAGCGCATTCGACTGGCCAGCCAGATCGGTGCAGGTCTGGTAGGTGTCATGTATGTGCTGGACGAGCCGTCCATCGGTTTGCATCAGCGCGACAACGAGCGTCTGCTCAAGACACTCACTCATCTGCGTGATCTCGGCAACACGGTGATCGTGGTGGAGCACGACGAGGACGCTATCCGCCTCGCCGACCATGTGCTCGACATCGGCCCGGGAGCCGGGGTACACGGCGGGGCCATCGTCGCGCAGGGTACGCCGGAGGAGATCATTGCCAATCCCGAGTCACTCACCGGTGACTACCTCTCCGGTCGCAAGCAGATCGCCATTCCTGCCGAGCGTACCCCGCTCACCGGCAAGTGGTTGAAGCTCAAGGGGGCGAGCGGCAACAACCTGCGCAACGTCAACCTGGATCTGCCGATCGGAGTGATGACCTGCGTCACTGGCGTCTCCGGCTCCGGCAAGTCGACCCTGATTAACGATACCCTGTTCCGCATTGCTCACCGCGAGTTGAACAAGGCCACCGAATCCACCCCGGCACCCTATCGCAGTGTCGAGGGGCTGGAGCATCTGGACAAGGTGGTGGATATCGACCAGAGCCCCATCGGCCGCACCCCGCGCTCCAACCCGGCCACCTACACCGGCCTGTTCACCCCGATCCGCGAGCTGCTCTCCGGCACTCAGGAGGCGCGTTCCCGAGGCTACCAGCCGGGCCGCTTCTCCTTCAACGTGAAAGGGGGCCGCTGCGAGGCGTGCCAAGGGGATGGAGTCATCAAGGTGGAGATGCACTTCCTGCCGGACGTCTACGTACCGTGCGACGTCTGCAAGGGCAAGCGCTACAACCGCGAGACGCTGGAGGTGAAGTACAAGGGCAAGAACATCCACGAAATCCTCGAGATGACGGTGGAAGATGCCCGCGAGTTCTTCGATCCGGTACCGGCAGTGGCGCGCAAGCTGCAGACCCTGATGGACGTGGGCCTCTCCTATATCCGCCTCGGCCAGTCGGCCACAACCTTGTCTGGCGGTGAGGCACAGCGGGTCAAGCTGGCGCGGGAGCTCTCCAAGCGGGATACCGGTCAGACTCTCTACATTCTGGACGAGCCGACCACAGGGCTGCACTTCCACGATATCCAGCAGCTACTCAAGGTGCTGCACCAGCTGCGGGATCGTGGCAACACCATCGTCATCATCGAGCACAATCTGGATGTCATCAAAACTGCCGACTGGATCGTCGATCTGGGTCCGGAGGGGGGCGCCGGTGGTGGCCGCATTCTGGTGACGGGGACGCCGGAAGAGATTTGCACCAATAAAGAGTCTCATACAGCTCGTTTTTTGCGGCCACTATTGGCGCGATAAGCCGTTATAATCGAGGGGCCTTTGGCCCCTTTTTGTTATAAAAATCGGGAGCATAGGGGGAAGCTCGTCAAGTGTGGGCAGGCTTGGCATCTCAGCATCATGGTAATGGATATATCGGGTTATGGCTCAGGCTCCGCGTACGATTGATCATCAGTTGGCTTACTCCATGTTCCCCATCTGGCTGGGGGCGATCCTGCTATTGCTGGTCCTGCTGGCGTGGGCCCAAATCCCGGCTGCCAGCCGGATTGAAGAGCAGCGAATGAAGGAGCATCTGCTGCGCGTGACCAAGGCGGTGCAGGCGGATGTGGCCGCTCTGGATGCATTCAGTCGGGATTGGGGCATCTGGGATGACAGTCACCGTTTTATGGACAACAAAAGCATGGCGTACATCGAATCCAACCTGTTCAGTGATATGCCGATGCGGGATTTTAGTCTCAACCTGATGAGCTTCATGGATCTCACCGGCTACGAAATCTGGACGCGCACCCTGCTACCCGATGCGCCGGGGATCAATCCGGACCAGTTTCCCTACTTCCTTGATGAATTGAAAAAGCAGTTGAGAGAACGCTCGGTGGCACAAGGGAGCATCAATCTGCACGGGATCCGCGCTTCCCAGTGGGGGCCGCTAATGTACTCGTGGCAGCCGATCAGAAACAGTGACGAGTCGGCACCGTTCAACGGTTTCTTGCTGGTTGTTCGTTGGCTCGACAAGGCCTACCTCGAGCAAGTATCGGAGCGTACCGCGCTGCCACTGGCGATCTCCCACGCCAATCTGGATGTCACAGCTACCTTCAAACCACTGAAACCGCAAATAACGTATCGCCTGATCGACCTTGGGCTGACCCGGCTCAGGGGAGAGGTGCGACTGCTCAACAGCGATAACCAGCCGGTACTGACCCTGGTGATTGAGGAGGAGAGAAAGATCTTGAGTGGCGTCATGGAGGGGGCGCTCTGGACCTTTATCGGCATGCTGTTTATCAGTTTTATCTGCGTCATGATCGCCATGTACCGGCTCAACAGCATTGTGCTTACCCCGTTGCAGCAGCTGGTGTCGGCGCTGCAACGCTTTGGCGATCGGCCAGATGCCACCTTGATCCCCTATATCGACAGCAGCGCCGAGATGGCGACCCTGAGCGGCAAGTTCAAGGAGATGGCCAGCAAGGTTAGTCAGCAACACGATGATTTGTTGGAAAAATCCAGCCAGATGGAGATGGCTGCATTCACCGATCCCTTGACCCGTTGCTTCAATCGTCGCTATCTCGATGGTTGGTTGCAGGCCAACCGGGCCAAACCTTGTCTGTTATTGCTGCTGGATCTGGATCATTTCAAGCGGATCAATGACCGCCTTGGCCATGACATCGGGGATCTGGTGCTGAAACAGTTGGCGGATCTGCTGCGCAAGGTGGTGACAGGAGAGCGCGAGCCGATCATCCGGCTGGGCGGGGAGGAGTTCTTGTTGCTGTTGCAGGTGGATGACGAGCAAGAGTTGGCGCTGCGGGTCGAATATCTGCGCCAGCGTGTCGCTCAGCATCGCTTTGGCAGAGAGGATGCGCCACTCTGGTTGACGGTGTCGCTGGGGTTCTGCCGCTATCCGTTGCACCCGGAGTACCCGGATTCATTCTGGAGTCACAGCTTCAAACTGGCGGACATGGCGCTGTATCAGGCCAAAGTCGGCGGGCGAAATCGGTGGTGTGGCTACGCTGGTCCCCTCTCTGCGGAGGGCATGGGCCAGACTCCGGAACAGCTTGCCGAAGGGGGGCATATCACCCTGCTGCACTCTGTCAATCCGGATTAACCCTGCCGTACCAATACCAGATAGGCCAGGGCGACAATAAAACCGAGCAGGATAAAGAGAAAGGATCCGATTCCCCACACGGCCGCGAGAAAGGCCCCCACCTTTTGCCATTTCGACTCATTTTTCATAAATAAACCATTACTTCCCAGTAACTTGTGTGGCGCAAAAAATACGCTGATTTGCCCATATTAACAACAATTAATAGCCACTCTGCCGCGCAATAAGATGTGGTTTGCTTGCTTCTTTTGGCGCTGGATGCGGGTAGTTACAACCTGTCGAAACAGGCATTTCGGCTTGTTGTCTGGGGACTCAACGAGATTGGGATGGCGCGCAAAGATGTCACACCAATCGATTTATTTCTGTGCAACCTTTGCTCCAAGTCAATAACTTTGCATTTACAAGGGCATATAGTCAGCGGGCTTACAGCATCAAATGAAAACAAAAAAAGGGATTACGTGATGAAAAAATTACTTCCTCTGATGATTGCCGCTGCAGTGACCTCTCCTTTCGCCATGGCCCATCAGGCTGGTGATATTCTGGTTCGTGGTGGTTTGGCATTTGTATCGCCGCAGGAAAGCAGCACGCCTGTAGAGCTGGAAATTAATGACAACATGCAATTGGGATTGACTCTCTCTTACATGATTACTGATAACTGGGGTGTCGAATTGCTGGCTGCAACCCCCTTCTCTCATTCAGTCAAACTGGGTGGCGCTGAAGTTGCCAAGATCAAGCATTTGCCGCCGACTCTGATGGGTCAGTACTATTTTGGCGATGCTCAAAGCAAGGTTCGCCCGTATGTCGGTATTGGCGTGAACTACACCACCTTCTTTGATGAAGAGGGTCGTGGTGCACTGTCAGGAACCGATGTCAAAGTCGATGACTCCTGGGGTGTTGCCGGACAAGTTGGTATCGATATGGCTATCACTGACCGCTGGTTTGTCAACGGTTCAGCCTGGATCATGGATATCGATACCGATGTGCATACAGCGATTGGCACCATTAATACCAAGGTCGACCCGATGGCCTTTATGGTGGGTGTTGGCTACCGCTTCTAATGATTCTGACTGCGGTTCTGAACGGACCGCGGAAGATAGCAAAGTACGTCTCTTTCAGCCCGGCTTGTGCCGGGCTTTTTTCGTATGGCTGATTTTGTCTGTACTGTGATCCAACCCGATACAAATCAATTAAATACCTACCGCTTTATTTCAGTTATTCGCCACCCCTGCCGATAGTGACTATGTTCACTTTACCTTCCCCCAATGAGTGAGGATGTCTCCATGGGCTTATCTATCGTGCAGCGGATCATCGCCGGATTCGTGTTGATGCTGCTGTTGCTGATCCTGCTTGGTGTGATCAGTACCTTTAAAATCAAGGGTATAAATGACGGCCTCTCTGCCGTATCTGACCGGGCAACCCCGCTGGTGGTGGCTGTCGCAGGTCTCAAGGGGGCACTGCAGGATAGCAACCGCTGGGTGCTGGTCTACCGCACCAGTGAAGATGCCGCCCAGTTGCCGCAGCTGGCCAATCAGTTCAAGGAGCAGCAGAACCGCTTCGCCCAGCTGAGTCAGGAGATGGGTAAATTTACCGATGTAGCGGATGCTCGTGCCCGCTTCCAGCAGGTCGAGAGTGCTACCACTCAATTTTATGGCTTGGCGGATCAGGTGTTGGCCCAGCATCGGCAGTGGGTCAGTGCACTGGAGCAGCGCCACAAGCTGGAGATGGAATTTATCCGCCTTGAGGATACCTACCAGTGGGCGGCGGATCTGCTGCTGCAACAGACCGCCAGCAAGCGCTCCATGCGCAACAAGGCGGAACTTATTACCTCAGGTATCGCCCGCGATCTGAAGAATATCCGCCGTGCCGATGCCAAAACCGACCTGAACGAGCTGGAAAAGGTACTCAGCAAGGATATCGAGATGGCCCGCAAGCGGTTGGAGCGGGTGCTGGTGCCCGATGATGTGAAAGCGCGCTTTGTCTCCAATCTGGATCGGATGCAGGAGCTGGCGCTCGGCGCTCAGGGCTTGCTGGCGACCATGCGACAGGCTCAGCAACTGGCGCTGTCGCTGGCCACGCAAAATCAGCAGCTGGATGCCAGTTTGGTCAACAGCCTCAATTTGCTTGATGAGATGGGCAAGTCCGCCGGTGCCATCGCCAGTGATAGCCGGATCAATGCCGATGCTGCGGTCAGCAGTGCCAGCTTCTGGATCCTGGTGGTTGCCGCGATGTCTGCCGCTGCCGCACTGGTGATCGGCTATACCACGGCGCGCAGCATTCAGCGCCCGTTGCAGATGATCAACAAGGAGCTCGATTACATGGCGGCCGGCGACATGACCCGCCGCATCAACTACCGCAGCAGTTGCGAATTTGGCAGCCTCTCTCGCTCCATCGATACGCTGGCGGGCAAGACCGGCGAGCTGCTCTCTCAAATCAATGCGGGTTCCCGCCATCTGGTGGAGGAGGCGAGCCGCGCCGCCGAGATCAGCGAACGGGCCATGTCCCGGGTACAGGAGCAGAAGAGCCAGACCGATCAGGTGGCCGCCGCCATTACCGAGCTGGAAGTGAGCGCCACCGAGGTGGCCCGCTCTACCGATGGCACCAAGCGCGAAGTGGATCTGGCCGATGAAGAGGCGCGCAATGGCCGCCAGAAAGTGGCCACCACTCGCCGGATCACCGAGCAGCTGGCTGGCGCCATGGAAGAGGCGGTCGGGATCACCTACAAACTTGGGGAATTCAGTAACAACATCGGTAGCATTCTCGATGTGATCCGCAGCATTGCCGAGCAGACCAACCTGCTGGCGTTGAACGCCGCCATCGAAGCGGCTCGTGCTGGCGATGCCGGTCGCGGTTTTGCGGTGGTGGCCGATGAGGTACGGGCGCTGGCCAATCGCACCCAGACCTCGACCGAAGAGATCCAGGGGATGATTGAGAACCTGCAGAGCTCCAGCAAGCATGTGGTTGAAGTGATGGGGCGCAGCCAGGAGCAGACCCAGAGCTGTGTCGAGCAGACTCGCGAGATGGATGTGGCGCTGCAATCCATTGCCGATCGGATGGGGGCCATCAAGTCGATGGCGGATCAGGTGGCTCATGCCGCTCAGGAGCAGATCTCCGTCAGTCAGGGAGTCGCTCGTCATATCGCCGGTATTGCCGATGTGGCATACGAGACCGAGCGGGAGGCGCGGGAATCCGCCAGCAGCAGCGAAGTGCTGGCCGACCTGGTCGCCAAACAGCAGCAATTGATCGCACATTTCAAGGTCTAGGAGGGCTTATGTCTAAAAAGTGGATTGGAGCCCTGAGTCTCCTGTTGTGTGGCGAGCTGATGGCCAGCGAGCTGGTGATTGAAAGCTGGCGAACCGATGACAAGGCGTTGTGGGAGCAGAAAATCATCCCGGCGTTTGAAGCGGCGCATCCCGGCATCAAGGTGAGTTTTCATCCGGTGCAGAACGTCAACTACATGCCCACCCTGTGGGAGAGCCTGAAAGGGGGCAAGGCGGGGGATCTTATTACCTGTCGTCCGTTTGATGACTCGCTCGCCCTGTTCAAGGCGGGCCATCTGGCCGAACTGACCGAAATGGCAGGGATGGAGAACTTCCCGAGTTTTGCCCAGTCACCCTGGCAGACTGACTCCGGAGCCCAGACCTTCTGCGTGCCGATGGCTTCGGTGATCCATGGCTTCTTCTATAACAAAAAGATCTTCAGTGAGTTGGGACTCACCTTGCCGCAAACCCGCGATCAGTTCTTTGCCGTGCTGGACAAGATCAAGGCCGACGGGCGCTATGTGCCGCTGGCCATGAGTGGTTCCGAGAGCTGGGTTGCCTCCGAACTGGGGTTCCAGAACATTGGCCCCAACTACTGGAAAGGGGAAGATGGTCGTCTGGCTTTGATTGGCGGGCAGGAGCGGTTGGACAACCCCCAATATGTGAAGGTGTTCGACGAGCTGGCCCGCTGGCGTTCCTACCTCGGTGAAGGTGGCGAGAGCCGCGATTATGCGACCAGTAACGAGCTGTTCACTTCGGGCAAGGCCGCCTTCTACGTGGCGGGCTCCTGGGAGATTGCCCCCTTCACCGGCAAGGTCGATTTTGGCGTCATGCGTCCGCCGGTGGCCAAACAGGGTGATGGCTGTTTCTTTACCGACCACACCGATATCGGTATGGGGATGAATCCGGCCAGCAAGAACAAAGAGGGTGCAATGGCCTTCCTGCAGTGGCTGACGACGCCGCAATTTGCCGAGCTCTATACCAACTCGCTGCCGGGATTCTTCTCCCTCTCCAACCACTTTTTCGATGTCACCAATCCGGCGGCCAAAGAGATGATGGAGTGGCGCGATCAGTGTGACTCGACCATTCGGGTGGCGACCCAGATCCTCTCCCGTGGTACGCCCAAGTTGGGGGATGAGCTGGCCGAGGTGAGTCAGGCTGTGTTGCTCGGCAAGATGGAGCCCAAGGCTGCCGCGGATCGACTGGAAAGTGGCTTGAAGGGCTGGTATGCCCCTCATCAGGGCAACAAGGCCAAGAGCGCGGATTGTCAGTGTGATGCGGTTGCCCCTGCTCCTGTTTCTGTGCCGACGACTGAGCT
This sequence comes from Aeromonas sp. PI_26, assembly GCF_027854445.1. NCBI lineage: Bacteria > Pseudomonadati > Pseudomonadota > Gammaproteobacteria > Aeromonadales > Aeromonadaceae > Aeromonas > Aeromonas sp. PI_26. The sequence continues at coordinate 6,939 of NZ_JAJNOE010000008.1, read as the reverse complement.
GTCCGCAGCTCCCGCGACCAGTGAAGCATCGGCCGTGGTGTCACCTGCTGTGACTCCCGTAGAACCCGCATCAGCGGCCGCTGCACCATTACCGGCGCAGTCGGATGAGGTAGAGCAGGCGCTCTCCAACGAGCTGGAGGCGCCACAGCAGCCACAGCAATAGGTCATCGGCATCAATAAAAACGGGAGGCATCAGCCTCCCGTTTTTTATGGCTCGCGGCCAGCAGGTATCGCTTTATTGTGCTTCGTGGGGCCAGTGGCAGAGGCTGCCGATGCGGGCAACCGGGGCAAACCCCAGAGAGCGGTAAATGCGCTGGGCATGGTAATGCTCGTCAGCCACTATGATCAGCTGTTTGGCACGAGACAATCCTGCGCGAGCCACTTGACTCAGCAGCTGGCGGCATAACCCCTGGTTGCGCCACGCATGGTGCGTGCGTACCAATTGGAAGCGCCCAAGTGTGCCGCAAAAGAAGAGACCACAGCTGGCGACCAGTTGCCCCTCTTGCCAGATCCCCCACCAGTCCCCGAGACCATCGGCAATCATGGCCTGATAGAGCGCCTGGCGGGATCGCAGATAGGGGAGATAGCTCTGTTCAGAGTGCCCCTCATCCCGCTCATGGAGTTCGAAGTCGAGCCACTCAGGCCAATCAGCAGTGGTGAAGGTGCGTGCCTCAACATTGTTCATATCGCTGTGAGGGGGCGGGCAACTCTGTTCATCCAGCGCCAGCACCACGCACTCCATATATTGGTAACCCGTTGCGACAAAACCGGCTATCCGGCTGTTTTGCCCGGCCGCCAGCGGCCATTGGAAGGTGCGGTGGCGCACTCGAGGATCTTGACCGATCAACTGATCGAATGCGGCTTCCAGCCAGCCTTTGTCATGGTCGCTGGGCGGGGTGGGGAGTAGCAGGTAGTTGCCGAAGTAGTAGTCGGGAGCATCCGGCGTGCGAACCGCCCAGAACTGCTCATGCTGGATGACCTCGCCCTGGTAGCGATCAAACAGCAAGTCGGTGGCAAAGCCGGGGTGGGTATCCATGATGGTGCTCCTGCAAAGACTCATTCTGTTATCGGCAGGAGTGGGAAATAGATGAAAAGGGGCCGGAGAAACCTCCGGCCAAACAATCACACGCAGATTCAGAACGTCCAAGACGATCTGCCCCCATCATAACTCGACTGGGGCAATTTTGGGATGGGCACTTTTCGGTTACGTACCGTTAATTTTGTAAATATGAAGTTCGTCAGATCGGATGTGAGGTAAATCTCTGTTGACTTTGTGTCGTTTTGCCCATAAATATAAAGACGTTTAGACGTCCAAACATCCGTTTTGACGTAAGAAGATGGATTGCGGGACAGGGAGAAGAGCAGATGGGATTTCACAGTGCACGTCAGGTTGAGGCGCTCAACCAGAGCTTGGCAGATTTGAATGGCGATATATCGGTCAGTTTCGAGTTTTTTCCGCCCAACAGTGAAGGGATGGAAAATACCCTCTGGCAGTCCATCGAACGGCTGAAGGTACTGGAACCCAAGTTCGTCTCCGTCACCTATGGTGCCAACTCCGGTACCCGTGATCGCACCCATAAGGTGATCAAGGACATCAAGGAGCGGACCGGCCTGATTGCGGCGCCGCATCTGACCTGTATCGATGCCAGCCGCGACGAATTGCGCACTATCGCCCGCGACTACTGGAACAGCGGTATTCGTCATATCGTGGCTCTGCGCGGTGATTTGCCGCAGGGGTTGGAGAAGCCGGATATGTATGCCACCGACCTGGTTGCCCTGCTCAAGTCTGAGGCGGACTTCGATATCTCGGTTGCCGCCTATCCGGAAGGGCACCCGGAGGCCAAGAGTGCGCAATCCGACCTGCTCAACCTCAAGCGCAAGATTGATGCCGGTGCCAACCGCGCCATCACCCAGTTCTTCTTCGATGTGGAAACTTATTTGCGCTTTCGGGATCGCTGCGCCGCCATCGGCATCGATGCTGAAATCGTGCCGGGGATTCTACCGGTCTCCAACTACCAGACACTGGCCAAGTTTGCCGGTTTTACCAACGTGAAGATCCCGCGCTGGATGCATCAGCGTTTCGAGGGGTTGGATAACGATCAGATGACCCGCAATCTGGTGGGGGCGAGCATCGCCATCGATCAGGTGCGCGTGCTGAGTCAGGAAGGGGTGAAGGATTTCCACTTCTATACCCTGAACCGCTCCGAGCTGACTTATGCCATCTGCCATACTCTGGGGGTTCGTCCCAAGGGCTGATCAGTGCTCACCGCGATAAAAGCAAAAAGCCAATGAGTTGCTCATTGGCTTTTTCGTTATGGCCGATTATCAAGGTCTGGTCGGGGCGATCTCTTTTGGCTCAAGATCGATAACCGCATTACCGGCAGCCCCCGGATACTGGCGATAGACCTGATCCTGTTCCAGTGTGTAGAAGGTATCCAGATAGTCGTCGTTATTGGTCATCCAGGAATCGGGCAGCGCCTTGACGATGCGACCGCCGAGATCGAGGAAGGGCAGGGCTTCCGGCACGCCACCCGCGGTAAAGCCGAGTTTGAGGGCTTCAATCAGCAGGGCGCTCAGCTCCTTGTAGTTGACGTTGTCATCCTGCTCCATCATCACCACATCGACGGCACCCCAGCGATAGCGATCCCAGTAAACCAGGATCTGGTTGGGGGTGTAGTCTGTGTTGTCATAGTCGAGGTAGGGCATGTCGACAATATCGACTACTGGCTCATCCCGACTGGGATTGACCCCTGCGACCACCGCATACACTTCGGCTGCGCCGAGCAGCCAGGGCTCCTGATCATCCTTCAGTCTGATCTTTTTCAGGATACTGGTCTTGAGCGGCGCCGTGCTGGCCGCCACTCGCGGGGCGCTTTGCAGATCCGCATCGGCCAGTGCTTTGCGCATCACCTTCAAGCCTGCGTTTTTGGCTTTGACGGGATCGGCTTCGACTACCAGAACCGGCCGGGCCGGAGCCTTGTCCACATCCAGATAGACGGGATTGCCAGCGCTGTCGAACGCTTCAATGGCGCTCCAGCTCTTCTCATCCCCACTTGGAACATAGGCGACCAGCGGTTCGACGCCCTGCTGCAGTGCTGCGGCCTGATCGGTGTTGGCCAGCCGCAACTGCATCAGTTGTTTGACCTCGCCATCCAGTCCTTGTCGGCTGATGGCTGCCTGGTTGGCATCGCTCGCCTGCCGTTTAAGGCGCGGGCTGGCCTTCTGCAGCAGGTTGGGAAGTGGGCTCTGGTATTGCTGATTGCTCAGCAGGGGCAGCAGGTTTTTCTGCTGAAGTGCGAGCTGGCGAGCCAGCTCTCGATCCGTATCGGCAGCCTGGACGCTCGTAGCACCCAGTATGGCCAGTAGTAACAAGACAGCCTGATTTTTCATTTTTATACTCCGTTGCATGGAACCTGACAGGGCAACACGTCCGGGAAGATTGGTGCCCTGGCACCACTAGAAGGAAATTAGTTTCACTTGTGAATCATTTTATCTGGATAGTGTGCAGAGGTTCACGGTTTGAGGTTCAATTGATTCCTTTGTCGATATGATTGGAACTGATAGATAGCCAGACCAATCAGCAGACCCCAGCAGGCTGCCGCGATGTCGAGCAGGCTGATCCCGGACGCGGTAATGATAAAGGTGAGCAGCGCAGCTTCTCGCGCTTCATCCTCTTGCAAGGCCGAGTGCAGGCTGCTGCCGATGGTACCTAGCAGGGCCAAACCAGCGACGCAAGTGACAAGGGCTGCCGGAAAGGCGCTAAACAGGGCCGCGACGGTTGCGCCGAAGCAGCCGGTCAGGAGATAAAAGCAACCCGCCCATACCGCAGCTGGCCAGCGGCGCTTGGTATCCGAGTCGACCTCTTTGCCCATGCAGATGGCGGCAGTGATGGCGGCCAGATTGAAGGCATAGCCGCCAAAAGGGGCGAGCAGCAGGCCAGTCAGGCCAGTCCAGCTGATCAGCGAGGAGGTGGAAGGCTGATAACCGTGGGCCCGCAAGATGGCAATTCCCGCCATGTTTTGCGATGTCATGGTGACAATGAACAGCGGCAGCGCGATACCAAACAGAGCATCAAGGGAGAAGGCTGGCCATGTCCAGACCGGGCTGGCGAGTTGCCAGTGAAGGGTGCCCAGTTGCAATCCCCCCCGCACGCTGCAGATCAGCATCCCCACTCCCAGTACCAGCACCATGGTATAGCGGGGCCAGAGATGACGACCCAGCAGGAAGGCCAGCAGCAGGGTGCCAAGCAACAAAGGGTCTTGCGGGGCGACCTTGAACAGATCCAGCCCGAATTTGAGCAGCACGCCAGCCAGCATGGCGGCGGCCAGTGGAGCCGGGATATGTTTCATCAAACGGTCGAACCAGCCGCTGATGCCACACAGAGTGATCAGCAGGGACGAGATCACAAAGGCGCCGATCGCTTCCGCCAGAGTGAAGTTGCCCAGCGTGGTGATCAGCAATGCCGCGCCCGGTGTGGACCAGGCGGTTAGTATGGGTATGCGGTAATAGAGAGAGAGGCCGATGCAGCTCACCCCCATGCCGATCCCCAGCGTCCAGAGCCAGGAGGCGACTTGAGCAGTATCAGCACCCGCTGCCGTGGCGGCCTGGATGATCAGGATGACGGAACTGGTGTAGCCGACCATCACGGCGATAAAGCCTGCGACCAGATGGGGGATGGCGAAGGGCATGGCTCTTCCTCTTGGCGTTGTGACGCGCTGTGCGTTATTGCGTACAATACAGCTTTGACTATATCGCTGTGCGCTATAGCGCACAAGGCGCATCGTGCAAGAGTAATAAAGAGGCAGTTATGCAAGAGATGAGTCAGCATCTGGCTGCTCGACTGAAGGGGCTGCGCAGCGAGCGCGGCTGGAGCCTGGATGCCGCCGCGCGCGAAACGGGTGTCAGCAAGGCGATGCTGGGGCAGATTGAGCGGGGAGAGTCCAGCCCGACAGTGGCTACGCTGTGGAAGATAGCCACCGGGTTTCGAGTCTCATTTTCCAGTTTTATTGAGCCCACACCCGCTGCGCAGGCAGAGGTGCTCTATCGCACCGCCGATGCCATTCGCCAGCAGCCAGCGGGAGAGGGCATGCAAGTGGCGCCGCTCTTCCCTTATGAAAACCGGTTTGGTTTCGAATTACTTGAGCTGACCCTGTTGCCGGGTTACCAGCGTGAATCCGAGCCCCATGAGCCGGGAGTGACCGAACATGTCATCGTCATCAGCGGCATAATGGAGGTGCTGGTGGAAGGGGAGTGGCGCTCATTGGTGCAAGGAGAGGCGGTGCGTTTTGCTGCCGACCGTCCCCACGGTTATCGCAATCTGGGCATAGCCCCGGCGATTTTCTACAACCTCATCCACTATCCGGTGGCAACACCCTGAACATGTTCCGCAGTCATCAACCCGGTCGACCATCTGCTCTGGGGCGGATCAGTATCGGGGTATAGACCCAGACAAACAGACCATAGGCCGCGATCCAGGCAAGCGCGCTGAGGTTCCAGCCATGCAGGGTATAAGCAGGCCAGAACAGGGGAATCGCCACCCGCATTGTGGCGGCAGCGATAACCAGGGCGAATGCGCCAGTGATCCTGCGTCCTACCTGCAAGGCTCGACCGCTATGGCCGAGAGAGACTCGTGCAATCATACCCAGAATCATGGTACCCATGCAGCCTGCGCTGAGCAGGTGACTGGCCATCGACAACGTGATGGGCTGACCCGCGCTATGTGCCGCAAGTGCGAGCAGGCCAAAAGGGATAAACAGATAGGCGAGATGGAGTGACCACAGCAGGGGATGCGCAAGGGTCGATGGCAGATGCCAACCCAGTTGCCGCCACAGATGCAAACTCGCCGCCACTATATAGAGAGGCACTATATATATGCTGGTGACCCATTGAGTGGGGAGCAGCAACCAGCACAGCAATATAAACCACAGTGCCGCGAGCGCCGCCCGTTCCAGCCAGAGCTGAGGTGCAGCTTTCTCCTGACCGGTTGCCTGGGCGGTGAAGAACGGAATCACCCTTCCACCCATCACGGCGATCAGGGTGGTAAACAGCAGCACAGTGGTGATCAATAGGTGCTCAACGGTGGTCCAATCGACCTGCCATAACCAGCTGGCACCATTGAGCAAGGTCAGTATCAGCAACAGGGGCACGAAGAAGAGGTTGCGCCATTGCCGGGTTATCAAGATAGGCTTGGCAAGGAACCAGGCGCAAAGCGGCAACCAGAGCAGGTCTGCCGCCATCAGGAGCGTATTCTCTTCACCCAGCCAGGGTAACAACGTCCTTGGCAACATCCACAACCCCACCACCAGTGCCAATGGCCAGCTTCGAACACCGGGATGGGCCGTCCAGTTCTGCACCGCGGTGAGCAGAAAACCCGCGACGATGGCAGCCCCGAAACCAAACAGCATCTCATGACCATGCCACCAGATCGGGTTGGCAATCCCTGGCAAGGTAAGCCAACCGTTGAGCTGCCCCAACCAGAGCAACATGCCGACGGCAGCAAATAGAGCACCGAATAAGAAGAAGGGTCGGAACCCCAAGCGGAACAGCGGGACGATTTGCTCTTCCTTATGGCTATCGAGGATTTGATGCATGAGGGCATTCCAATTAAACATTTGAGATGGCAATTATAAATTGGCTTTTCAAATGTTCAATTTAAATCCGGCAATAGTCAGAATGGATGCCATTTCGAGCAAAAAAAGAGGTGGTTGCTTGATATCTGAGCGAACGAACTTTTTTGCTGAAAAAGCCCTTGTCATCCCGGCGCGGCTCTCTATAATGCGCCCCTACCGGCACGGCGGAACACGCCAAACTGATGAGCCAGCTTCCTTGTGAAGCAGGCGCCGAAAGAAAAGCGAAAACAATCGCTTGACTTTCGAAGTGAGAAGCGTAATATGCGCATCCTCAACGCGACAAGCGTGACGCTCTTTAACAATTTGAATC